>CAJYIY010000011.1 GCA_913775305.1 uncultured Erwinia sp.
GCGGCGCGGGCTCCGGTAAATCCAGATAAGCTGCACGGTATTCACCAACACCACCACAGCGGTCGCGGCGAATACCCAGCGGAATCCCCCGGCGGCGGAAACCGCCGACCCCATCAGCGGGCCAGCCACATTGCCAAGATACATAAATGACTGGTTGTAGCCAAAAATTCTGCCGGTTACCCGGTCGCTGCAGTAGCGCAGCAGCAGAGTTTGCACGGCGGGCATCATCGCGCCGTCGGCAAAGCCCAGCAGAAAGCGCAGGATCCCCAGCTCAAGGGCACTGCTGGCCCACGACATACCGAAAAAAAGCAGAATGGAGAAAATCAGCGAAGCAAACAGGATCCGCTGCGCACCAATGCGGTCTCCGAGCTTGCCGAGCGAAGGTGCGGACAGTAGCGCAGACACTCCTGGAATAGCCGCCACCACCCCGCTCAGGAAAGCAATATTCTGCACGTTGGGCTCCAGTTCGCGCACAAACAGCGTCAGAATCGGGCTGATTGAGCCGTTACACAGCTGAATGACCAGGGTGGTAAAAAACAGGCTGATGGTCAGCGCTGGCCATGGCAGAGTGCGAAACACCATACTGCCGCTGAGCTTATCTTCTTTTTTGACGCGTATCACACCGCTCTCTTTGATCAGAAACAGCGTAATCAGGAAGCTGATTAACAACAGCCCGGAAGTGATGATGAATACGGCCCGCAGCCCAATCCAGTCAGCCAGCAGGCCGCCCATCAGTGGCCCCATGATCACCCCACAGATTTGCGCGGTGGTAACCATGCTCATTGCCCAGCCGCTGCGCTCACGCGGTACCTGAGCGGCCACCAGCGCCATGGCATTGGGAATATAGCCCGAGGTCAGCCCCATCAACGCTCGCAGCGCCAGCAGCTGCCAGACGTTGGTGACAAAAGCCTGAAGCAGGATCACCAGGCCCATACCCAGCGACGCACGCAGGAGCATCAGCTTGCGTCCTTTACGATCGGCCAGGCTGCCCCACATGGGTGAAACGATCGCTGAAACCAGGAAGGTGATACTGAAAATCAGCCCGGACCAGAGCGTCAGTGATGCGGGATCGGTCACGCCAAGCTGTTCAACATAGAGGGGAAGAAACGGGATAATCTGACTGATAGCCAGCCCGGTAAACAGGCATCCAAACCAGACAGAGATTAAATTAACCTTCCAGGATTCCATCGGACTACGCTTGCGGCCTTATACGCTTAACAGGCAACCAGTGTAACAACTGTCGTCGACGGTGTGCGGCCAAATGAACGAGTGAACATCATTTCAGAATTATCAACTAACAGCGGCGTGGCTTCAGCGGTAATCGCAGCCAGAACCGGCCATGACAGGCAGCCCTCAGCGTTTTCTCTGGCTGAGGCTTAACGCCAGACGCAAAAAACCCGCCAGAGGCGGGTTTTTTAACTTTCATCATATCAGGTGTTTAACACCGGGATAATGAAAAAGAGGCTATCTTACAGCGCAGTAACGTTAGCAGCTGCCGGGCCTTTCTGGCCGTTTTCGATAGTGAACTCTACTTTCTGACCTTCTTCCAGCGTCTTGAAGCCGCCGTTCTGAATAGCAGAGAAGTGTACGAAAACGTCTTTGCTGCCGTCGGTTGGAGAGATGAAGCCGAAACCTTTCTCAGCGTTGAACCATTTTACCAAACCAGTCATTTTGTTAGACATGAGTCTTTCCTTCAATTATGTAGTAAGCCACAGTGGGCATAAGGTTTTTCAACAGGGGATTACTATGAGGCACTCAAGAAGGAAGTCAGGAATAAGCTATGTAACGCTTTAACTGCAGACTGCTTTACTAAAATTGCTCGCATACGTGGGTCTGTATCAAAACCAACGCATGCATTTACGCACATGCCCGCTTCCAGCACAAGCAGAAAAAAAAATTAAAACCGCAATTATAATTAACACACTGATTAATATAAGAATCTATTTTCCACTCTTTTAAATCTGTTTTGAAAATGGCCATCTCGTTGCTTTTCTGAGTATCGGGTCATTTTTTATCAACGGAAAATGACGGGCTTAGGTTAGGCTTCACCTGTAGTGAGTGAATTAGGTAATATCGACAACTAAATCTCTGTTCCAACGAGGATAATACGGAATGTTAGAATTGTTTAAGGCCGTGGGCCTTGGCCTGGTCGTGCTTCTGCCGCTGGCCAACCCACTGACGACCGTTGCCCTGTTCTTAGGGTTGGCGGGTGATATGAACTATCAGGAGCGCAACCGCCAATCGCTACAGGCATCTGTTTATGTGTTTGTAATCATGGCCGTCGCCTACTATGCCGGTAACGTGGTGATGGACACCTTCGGCATCTCAATTCCCGGCCTGCGTATCGCCGGGGGGCTGATCGTTGCATTCATCGGTTTCCGTATGCTTTTCCCGCAGGATCAGGCCGGGCATTCGATGGAGGCCGAACACAAACTGGATGAGATGAACGAGCGGAAAAGCGTCAATATCGCCTTCGTTCCGCTGGCGATGCCGAGTACCGCTGGCCCGGGTACTATTGCGATGATTATCTCTACGGCCTCAACCATTCACAGCGGCACCACTTTTGCGCCCTGGGTGATTACCGTTGCCCCAGTGCTGACCTTTTTTGCCGTCAGCCTGATCCTCTGGGGCTGTCTGCGCAGCTCCGGAGCCATAATGCGCCTGGTCGGTAAAGGGGGCATCGAGGCCATTTCACGTCTGATGGGCTTCCTGCTGGTCTGTATGGGCGTGCAGTTTATGATTAACGGTACGCTTGAAGTGATTTCGACCTACCACGCCGGTTAAATCAGCTTTATTCCGGGCTGCCTCTTTCAGCCCGGAAGCTTTTCAGGGTGCTTAAAAATATTTCCTGATGTTGCTGGCATTCCTTGATTGCACATCTACAGTTTACAGAATCTTCAGTCATCTTTTTCAGGTCGCGGGAGTGAGCATTTCTTGCCCAGCCCTCTCGCATTCATCCTAACGGTTATGATTCCACTAAAGGCCCACAGCCCTGTAGTGGAGGCGTCTGTGGAGGTTTATCATGGCTTATCACGTACAGGGCGCAGGCCGCGCAATTACCGACTATTTTAACAGCCCGGCTTACCAGCCGCCGAGAGAAAGCGAGCTGTTGGAAGCTATCATGATGGAGATGAGGCAAAACGGAAAACCGTTCAGCAACGATGCCATTATTGCCAGCGTGATCGCCCGACTGGAGGGAGAAGCCGATGAAGCCAAACTCCAGGGATACCGCAACCTGCTGACGCAGATTTTCGACGGCAGCAAATAGACACGCGCTAATCCGGCTTCAGACCTTTTCCCGCCAGTCCGTTTATCCTGAAAAAAAACCCGCACGGTGCGGGTTAAAGACGAGCATTGCATATCTGGAGTGACGAGGAAGTCACGTTTTGTGCAGCCAGATACTGTCATCCGCGCATTGCAGGATGATGACAGCACCAGCCAGCCTGCCCCGACAGGAAATATTCCCTATACGAATGTTTACACGGCAAACGATTGTTATTCGGCATAGCGTCATTAAGATATGCGCCGAAAGCAGGCTGGAGATGGCAGATGAATAACTGGTATAACATTCTTATTAACCGCTTTAAAAAGGTCGGTCTTTACCTGCTGCTTCCTCTTCTGTCCCTGATACTGCTTATCCGAGCAATCGATGGTCTTCGCGCTCCTGAGCTGCCCGCTGATTTTGCCAGCCAGTCGCTGCATACCATCGACGGCAGGGATTTGACCCTCGCGGAGCTCAGCGAAAAAAAACCGCTGCTGGTGTTATTTTGGGACCGCTGGTGCTCGGCCTGCCACGACACTATCCCTCTGATGATCAGACTCAACGATAAGCGTACCAACGTGCTGACCGTGGCCAGCCTGTCTGGAAACGATATCAGCGTTGTACGCTATCTGAACGGGCATCATTTTAATCTGCCGGTAGTAAACGACAGTAACGGCAGCCTTGCGTCACACTGGCAGATTAACAGTAAACCGACGCTGATTATTGTCGCGAAGGGAGAAGTGGTCAGCACCAGCAGCGGCTGGACCAGCAATGCTGGCGTACTGCTGCGCCTGTGGTGGGTCAGAAAATGGCAGTACTGACTGGTCTGCACGACCAGTCAGCGTCGGTCAACCGCAGTACACGCTGGTAATGTTACCCTGCTGATCGCCTAAGAAGTTAATACGATTCAGGTTAAAGTCCATGGTGACGGCAGAATTGTAAGGGATGGCGCGAACCGGCTTCTCAAAACGCAGCGCTTCCAGCGCGGTTAGCGGTTTGCCAACGTATTGCTGTAATTCCGATGCGCCACAGCGATCCATTTCCGGATCCACCGGGCCATTCGCCGCATTTTTCTGGCCAGATGACTGACAACCTGCCAGCGCCATCAACGCCGCTACGAAAGCTATTTTTCCATAATGTTTCACTGTTCCCGCTCCTCTTTTCGCGTAAATAATCGGCAAATTGAGTTAAAGATTAACAGATTAACACCCAATTGCCGCAGATAAAAGCGTTCACCGTGAAACGTGCCGCCCGGCCGCCTGACGCACATATCGTTCATAAAACAGCCAGGCTTTGGTTATAATTTTGGATGTTTTCCCAAAAAGGAGAGTCTTATGGAACTGGCCGTCTTTATCACCTTTGCTGTCATCATGACACTGGTCGCGATACAAATTCGCTAATCGCCTTCCCGTCCCCCGGCGCTTTTAGCAAGGCATTTGCCAGGGTGATGACCGCCCCACTGTCAGTGTTTTTACACGGCTGTTGCTCCTTTTTACCCCCCTGTCTCTCAAACTCGACACGGCTTATCACACTTGTTAACATCGAAAAAAACCTTCCATGACAGGTTGTTGCCATGAATACCGCTCCCGACAGAGTGTCCC
Source organism: uncultured Erwinia sp. (assembly GCA_913775305.1). GTDB lineage: Bacteria > Pseudomonadota > Gammaproteobacteria > Enterobacterales > Enterobacteriaceae > Erwinia. The sequence continues at coordinate 4,864 of CAJYIY010000011.1, forward strand.
AAACCCTGCTCTGTGCCGGGATGCTGCTTATCTGGTACGCCATTACGCTGCTGGTAAATTACCTGCCCAACCACACCATGCTGGTCAGCAGCGGCCTGATGATGCCGGTGCTCTGCGTGCTGGAATTCGCCGTGCTGATCCCGATCTATTTCTGGTACAGGCGCCATTACAACGATATTCACCTGGGTAAACTCCGCCCTCGTCACGTGATTGTATTCAGCGTGCTGCTTATTTTGCTGCTGCTAAGTCAGACTCTGTATATGCAGCGTGAGAGCTGGACGGGCGGACAATTTAGCGGCGATCCCACCCATTCGGTCCTGTTCGCGCTGGCCGTTGTGCTGTTGGCTCCGGTCTATGAAGAGATCCTGTTTCGCGGCTATTTGATGCAGGGTTTTTTACTCTGGGCTCCGCGTCAGCGGGTTGCCTGTTCGCTCATGACTTCCCTTGCCTTCGCCGCAATCCATACGCAGTACGCCCATCTGCAAACCCTGATTGCGCTGGTTGCGTTATCACTGCTGCTCTGCGCCGCGCGTCTCGTCTCCGGCGGTTTGAAGTTGCCGGTTTTCCTGCATATGTTTAACAACCTGCTTGGCGTTGCGCCCTGGCTGTGGCTGACGTTCAGCAGCTAGCACGACGGGTCGCAGAATCGCAAAGTTTATAACCTTTCGACTCCTCTTATAACTTTTACGCATATCGATAGCGAATAATCTACTATTGTTCTTATCAGTTGTTCACTTACACTCGCGAAAAAATGTAAGGCAAGGAAAGGAAACGTCATGAAATTTACAGTTCCCTCAGTTTTAGCGCTGGCGCTGGCAGCATCCTTTGCCGCAACGGCGGCAACCCCCGCCGACACGCTGGTGATCGCACAGTCTATTGATGATGCCAAAAGCTTCGACCCGGCAGACGGCTTTGAGCTGACCTCCGTACAGGCCTTTACCAATCTTTATCAGCGTCTGGTTCAGTCCGATCCACAAAATCCGACCGACCTGAAACCTACGCTGGCCACCGGGTGGAAGCCGGGCAGCGACAATCGCAGCATGACCTTCACCCTGCGCGATGGGACAACCTTCTCCTCCGGCAATCCTTTACGCCCGGAAGACGTTATTTTCTCACTTTCCCGCGTCGTTAAGCTGAACCTCGACCCCTCATTTATTCTGGCGCAGCTTGGCTGGACCAAAGATAACGTCGATTCGCATCTTAAAAAGATCGACGATAAACACGTTCAGATTAGCTGGACGGCGGATGTCAGCCCAACCTACGTGCTGAGCCTGCTGGCCGCGCCGGTCTCCTCAATCGTTGACGAAAAAACTGTGGCGGCCCATGCCAAAAATGGCGATTTCGGTAATCACTGGCTGGCCCTGAATTCTGCAGGTAGCGGTCCTTATCAGATCCGTAAATATATTCCGCATGAAGTCGTGTTGTTCACCGCCAATCCGGGTTCGCCGGCCGGAGCACCCAGGCTCAAAAACGTGCTGATTAAAAACGTACCGGACCCGGCGGCGCGCCGCCTGCTGCTGGAACAGGGCGATGCCGATATCGCACGTAACCTGGGAGCCGATCAGATCGCTTCGCTGAACGGGAAACCGGGCGTGAAAACCCTGGCCGTGCCGATGGCCTCGCTGTACTACGTGCAGTTTAATATCGATGCTAATCCGGCGCTGAAAAACCCGGCACTGTGGGAGGCATCACGTTATCTGTTTGACTACAAAGGCATTGCCAACAACCTGTTGAAAGGGCAGTTCCAGGTTCATCAGTCATTCCTGCCGGAAGGCTTCCTCGGCGCACTGAACGAGAACCCATTCACCTACGATCCCGAAAAGGCCAGGGAGATTCTGGCAAAAGCCGGGCTGAAAAACGTCAGCTTTAAGCTGTCGGTCAGCAACCAGCCGCCATACCTGGATATCGCTCAGGCATTGCAGGCCAGCTTTGCTCAGGGCGGCGTGAAGGTCGAGGTTCAGCCGGGGATCAGCTCTGAAGTCGCCACGCGAGTGAAAGCCCATCAGTATGAAGCTACGCTCAACGCATGGGGCGCAGATTATTTCGATCCAAACACCAACGCCGCCGCCTTTGCCTATAACCCGGAAGACGGTAGCAAAACACTGGCATGGCGCTCCAACTGGCACATTCCCGAGCTGAGCAAGCAGACGCTGGCGGCCACCGCCGAAAGCGATCCGGCAAAACGCGTTGAGCTGTACCACAAAATGCAGCGTGAAGTTCAGCAGAGCTCGCCGTATGTGATCGGCATGCAGGCACGTAACCTTATTGCACTCCGCGATAACCTGAAAGGTTACATACAGGGGATCAACCCGGACATGGTTTACTACAGCCAGGTCAGTAAATAATGGCGGCATTCGGGGACAGGGACCGGGCCTCATCGCCAGGTGGTGCCCGACTGCTCTGGCGCCGCAGTAGCGGTGCCATCAGCGTACTGATTTCGCTGGTGGTGACGCTGCTCGGCCTGCTGGTATTCACCTTCGGCTTATCCCATCTTTCTCCGATCGATCCGGCGCTGCAGCTCGCCGGCGATCACGCCAGTGAATCAACTTATGCTCAGGTTCGGCGGGATCTTGGCCTCGATCAGCCGCTGCCGGTGCAGTTCTGGCATTATCTGGCGCACCTGGCCCGTGGCGATCTCGGCACCTCCAGCATTACCAGCCAGCCGGTGGCCAGCGATCTGATGCGCACCTTCCCGGCGACTATTGAACTGGCAACCTGCGCGATGATCTTCGGCGCTGTTTTCGGCATTACACTGGCGCTGCTGGCGGCGTGGAAACCGGGCAGCCTGCTGGACAACGTGGCGCGACTGATTTCACTGCTGGGCTATTCGGTACCGGTCTTCTGGCTGGGACTGCTGGGCCTGTTGCTGTTCTACGCGGTCCTGCACTGGTCGGCGGGGCCCGGGCGACTGGATGATATCTGGATCTACACGCTGGAACCGAAAACCGGACTGGTGCTGATCGACAGCCTGCTCTCCGGTGACCCGGAAATGTTCCGCAACGCCATCGCTCATCTGTGGTTACCGGTGATGGTGCTGGGCCTGCTGTCGATGGCAACGATCACTCGCCTGCTGCGTGCGGCGCTACTGGAAGAGAACAGTAAAGAGTACGTCACGCTGGCCCGGGCCAAAGGAGCCAGTCGGGGGCGCATTCTGCTGCTGCACATTTTCCCTAACGTGCGTGGAACGCTGATCACCGTGCTGGCACTCTCCTACGCCACGCTGCTGGAAGGGTCAGTGCTGACCGAAACGGTCTTCGCCTGGCCCGGCGTGGGCCGCTATATGACCACCGCGCTGTTTGCTTCCGATACGCCCGCAATCCTCGGCTCGACTCTGCTGATTGGCGGCTGCTTTATCGTCATTAACGCGCTGGCCGATGCGCTCACCTACCTGACCGATCCGAGGACACGATGACGCAGACACTGGACACCCAGACGGTAAAACCGTTTAAAAAACAACGGAATGTCACCCTGATCGTGGGCCTGACGCTGGTTGGGATACTGATTTTTGCCGCCCTGTTCGCTCCGCTGCTGGCACCTTATAATCCGAACGCGCAGGAAATGGCGATACGCCTGATGCCGCCTTCCGCCAGCCACTGGCTGGGCACCGACGGTTTTGGACGCGATCTGCTCTCGCGGGTCATTTACGGCGCGCGGCCGACCCTGCTGCTGGTCTCACTGATTCTGGTGCTGACCATCCCGGTAGGGATGCTGGTTGGCATCAGCGCTGGCTATCTCGGTGGCTGGAGTGAACGTGTGCTGATGCGCATTACGGATATTTTTCTCTCGCTGCCAAACCTGGTGATTGCGCTGGCGCTGGTGGCGATGATGGGGCCCGGACTGATGAACGGCGCGCTGGCGCTGGCGCTGACCAGCTGGCCACCGTTTGCCCGCCAGGCACGTGCGGAAACGCTGGCGCTACGCCGCAGCGACTATCTGGCTGCCGCAAGAATGCAGGGCATTAACGGCCTGCGGCTGATGTTCGGCCACATTCTGCCACTGTGCCTGCCGACCGCCGTGGTGCGTGCTGCACTCAGCCTTGGCGGAATTATTCTTTCTGCGGCCGGTCTTGGCTTCCTCGGCATGGGCATTCAGCCGCCGACGGCAGAGTGGGGATCGATGGTCGCAGAGGGCAGCAAAGTCATCTTTGACCAGTGGTGGGTCGCTGCCGTTCCCGGCGGTGCGATTCTGTTTGCCAGCCTGGCCTTTAACCTGACAGGCGACGGCCTGCGTGACCGACTGGATACCCGAAATGGTGACTAATGTTGATACGCTGATTGTGGCGGACGATCTGAAGATTTCCGCATCCGGCGGCGCGACGCTGGTTAACAATATCAGCTTTACTCTTGGACGCGAGCGCGTGGCGCTGGTTGGAGAGTCCGGTTCTGGTAAATCGCTGACCGCCCGCAGTCTGATGGGCTTGCTCTCCCCTTCTCTGCATCTGCAGGCGCGCACGTTGAGTATTGCCGGTGAAAACGCACTGACGCTGAGCGAACGTCGCTGGAGCCAGCTGCGCGGCAGTCAGCTGGGCATGGTGATGCAGGACCCGAAATATGCCCTTAACCCGATGCGTACCATCGGCTGGCAGGTAGCGGAACCGCTTAAACTGCACGGTCGCTTCAGCCGCAGCGAAATCAAAGAGAAAGTCTGCGATATCCTGTCGGCAGTGGGGCTGCCGCAGCCTGCTCAGCTGATGGAACGCTATCCGCACCAGCTTTCCGGCGGGATGGGTCAGCGTGTCATGCTGGCGATGGCGCTGATTGCAGAACCGCGGTTCCTGATTGCCGATGAGCCAACCTCGGCACTCGATCATGCTATGCGCGATCAGGTACTGAGACTGATCCGCCAGCTGGTGGAGGATCGCAACATGGGCCTGCTGCTGATCAGCCATGATTTACAGCAGGTTTCCGAACACTGTGAGCGGGTGATGGTGATGTATCAGGGCGATATTATCGACACCCTGCCTGCCGCCGATTTACCGACAGCCACGCATCCCTACACCCGAACGCTGTGGTCGTGTCGGCCGGGTAAATCCACTCGCGGCAAGCTGCTTCCGGTGCTGGATCGCGCTGCGCTGAGCGCAGGAGGCAAACATGATTAAGTTAGACCAGCTGAGCGTTGCCCATCGTCAGGGCTACGAGATGCGCACCGTAGTAGAGGATGTCACGCTGTCAGTTAGCGCCGGTGAGTGTTTCGGCCTGGTTGGCCCGTCCGGCTGCGGAAAATCCTCGCTGCTGTGGGTGATGGCCGGGCTGAATCCACACTTTCAGGGAACTCTGCGACTGGCCGACCACCTGGCCGAGCCGGGTCAGCCCTTTAAGGGTCAGCTACGCCGCGACGTGCAGATGGTCTTCCAGGATCCCTATGCCTCGCTGCACCCACGCCATCGCCTGCGGCGCACGCTGGCCGAACCGCTGAAGTTACTGAAGGTGGATAACGTCAACGATCGCATTGATGACGGTTTCCGCCACGTTGGTCTGGATCCGGCGATGGCCGATCGCTATCCGCACCAGCTCTCCGGCGGTCAGCGCCAGCGCGTAGCTATCGTGCGCGCGCTGCTGCTGCAGCCAAAGATCCTGCTGCTGGATGAGCCGACCTCCGCGCTGGATATGTCGGTGCAGGCCGAGATCCTGAATCTGCTCAATCAGCTTAAGCAGCAGGATAATCTGACAATGGTGCTGGTGAGTCACGATCCCGATGTGATCGATCATATGTGCGATCGCGCGGTGCATATGAATAAAGGACGGATCGTCAGCTAACCTTTTGATCTGCAATTATGTTATTCAGCTAACCTTAGTCAGATCCGGCATTTCAGATTGCGTGTGACGCGCTTATAGTCCTGATATATCCCCTATTTCAGGACATCTCAATGCGAAGAATTGCTCCACTGGCACTGGCCTGCGCCCTGGTTGCTGGACACCCGGCGCAGGCGGCAACGCCTGCTGATACGCTGATTGTCGCTCTCTCACTTGACGGCATTATCAGCTTCGATCCGGCAGAAAGTTTTGAAACGGTCAGCAACAGCAGTCTGAGAAACGTCTATCAAACCCTGGTCACGCCGGACATCGACGATCCACGCAGGCTGGCTCCGGCTCTGGCCACCGAATGGCAGGCAGGCAGCAGCGAGCACAGCCTGCTGTTTACCCTGAAGCCGGACGCAAAGTTCGTCAGCGGCAACCCGGTTACCAGCAGGGACGTGATCTACTCGCTTACCCGCGCGGTGAAACTCAACAAAACTCCGGCGTTTATCCTGGCGCAATTGGGCTGGACGCCGGAGAACATTGACGCTCAGTTCACCGCTCGCGACGACCGCCAGCTGGAAATCCGCTGGACCACGCCTGTCGGACAGGACCTGGCCCTGCGCCTGCTGACCTCACCGATCGCCTCGGTCGTGGACAGCAAACAGGTGCAGCAGCACGCACAGGGGGATGACTTTGGTAACGGCTGGCTACATACCCACTCTGCGGGCAGCGGCGCATATACCATTCGAAACTATGTACCGCAGCAGGCGCTGGTGCTGGAACAGAACCCGTATGCACAGACGGCTCCGCACCTGAAGCGGGTGATCCTGAAAAGCGTGACCGACGCCGGATCGCGGCGGCTGCTGCTGGAAAAAGGCGATGCCGATGTCGCCTACGATCTCGGTGCCGACCAGTTCGCGGCGTTAAAACAGCAGGGCAACGTTAACGTAGCCAGTTTTCCCTCCAGCCTGATTTATTATCTCGGCTTTAATACACAGGACAGGCAGCAGCCGGCGCTGGGTAACCCGGCGCTGTGGCAGGCAGCACGCTGGCTGGTGGACTATAAGTCCATTTCCGGGCAGTTGCTGAAAGGACAGTACCAGATTCATCAGACCTTTCTGCCTGCCGGCTTTGACGGTGCGCTGACTGGCGAACCGTTCCACTACGATGTGGAAAAAGCCAAAGCCATTCTGGCAAAGGCCGGGATCAAACCGGGCACGCGTTTTGCCTTAACCATCGTTAATCAACCGCCATACAGCGATGTGGCGCAGGCGTTACAGGCCAGCTTTGCCAAAGCGGATATTCAGCTGGATATTCAGCCGGTAGCGGAAGCCGAGCTGTGGAGCAAGATGCGCAGCCGCAACTTTCAGTCAATCTTTATCTACTGGGGCGCGGACTACGTAGATGCCAACAGTAATGCCAGCACCTTTGCGTATAACGTTCCCGGCGGGCCAAAAACTCTGGCCTGGCGCGTCGGCTGGACCATACCTGACCTGAGTGCACGCACGCGAGAAGCCGCCGCCGAGAGCGATGTGAAGAAGCGAACGGCGCTGTATCAGCAGCTACAACTGGATATTCAGCAGAATTCACCGTTCGTCGTCACATTGCAGGGTCAGAAGCAGGTTGGATTGGGCAAACACATTCAGGGTGCATATCAGGGAATTGGCGTCAGCCTGCTCTACTTCGATCGCGTAAGTAAGAAAAGCTGAAGCCGACTGCGGAGTTAGCGGGAACGGCGACTGCCGTTCCCGCAGGAATAACCAGCTACTTCACTCAGGAAATAGCAGAATCTGAGGCGTGTTTGTTCTTATCTGCTTCGAAGTGGGCTTTAAACTGTTCATAAATCGAGATCATATTGCTGGCATCACCCTGTAAAGGGCTGAGTTTGCCGGCTCTGACCAGCTCAATAACCAACTGGAGAGCAGCCTGCTTCGGGCTGCTGGATGGATGTGCAATTTCGTTCGACATAATCATTCCGCTAACACAGTAAAAAGCGAACTTTAGCAAGTTTAGCCGTTTTTCGTTACCCTTTTTGCTGCCTGAAAGTCTGCGCGGCCACACCTCACCGTTTTACCTGCCTGAACCCGACTAAGTTGTACAAAAAAATAAAACTGTACAGCTTTAAAAAAAACGTTAAAGTTAACGCCGTAACGTATTGTGCATTTGCATAGCCTCGGAAAGTGCAGTTGGATTTCCACTTTCCGAGGTAATTTTTTCCCGCCTGATGTTAACTCGATCCCAGAAAAATAATAAATTGATCGGAAACAATGCCAAAAACCCCCCGGTAGTCTAAATTTTAACCACCCCAAACAGCCGAGAGGTACAGAATGAAACGACAATCCGTAGCCTCATCCGTTATTCGAACCGTGGCCTACGACATGGAAAAACGGATTCTCGAGGTAGAAACGCTGAAGCATGGAACGCTGACCTACAACAACGTTCCCCTGAGTGCCTGGCACTTCTTTATGGCGGCTCCGTCGAAGGGACTCTTTTTTTACGAACGGATAAAGCAGCATTATCCGCAGCACTGATTGTTATCACCGGCGGGATCAGCTGACCCGCCGGACAGATACCCTGCACCGGCATTCTCCCCGTTCAACGCTGCACTTTGAAAGAAGACTGATTTATCCCTGTTTGGCGGCCCCCTGCGCTATGATGACCCGATTAACAGGTAATCTCAGGTTACATTCCGCTTAATAAGGACGTCTGATGCTCTCAAACCCTCATCAATCCCCTTCCCGCGCTTCTCAGTTGATGGCCCTGATTATCCTTACGCTGGGCTGCAGCATCATATCTTTTGGCAGCCATGCCGAAAACGTTACCGTTGCGCTCAGCCAGGAACAGAACGGCGGTGAGGCGGGACGGGCCTGCATTTATGTGTATCAGGGCAAGGCGGAATTTCGTCGGGTAAAGGCAGATGAAAGCTGTCCAGCGGAGATCGTGGTGGATCGCCTGACGCATTAAAAACGATGGGTAAAGTGTGGCTCAATGGCCGCCCGGTTGATACCGGGCGGACCGCTGACGCCGGTGACAATCGCACCGGTTGACGGCAGGGTCAGTAACCTGCCTCCGCAAATTTATGCGGCTGGTTAATTGCCCTGCGGGCAATCCAGTACAGTAAAATACGTTCGTCATCTTTATCCTGGTCGGCCATAGATAACAGCTTCAGTCCAAGCGTTGATTTGTTGACGGGCTGTCCGTTAACGCTGAGGTCAACCACTGCCTTACCGATGATGCTGCACACTTCCTCTTCGTTTGAAATAGGCAAATCTGTTTCGTCGAACATTGTCTCCTCCTCGTTGGTCAAATATAAAGCATAGCGTATCTGCGGCCGTTGCCCAACAGAGTCGGAATAATCGTGACAGCGGCTAAATCCGTCATGAATATGCGGACTGGAGAATTGACTGGAATGTGCGGTAGCCTGTTGAAAACACTGGCGGGGTAAGACCTGTAAACGCTATTGTGTCCCTTATAGCCTATACTGACAGGTGACCTCTATCTGCCAAAGGAGTGAGCAATGCTAATCGGCTTCGTATTACTCGTCAGCGCCTGCGGTCATGATGCCTGTGACGCGTTACCGGTCTCAGAACATATTTTCCCTACGCGAGCGGCGTGTGAACAGATGGCAGAACGGATCCATGAGCGTCGCCCTACGGCGGTGCTCCTTTGTGGAGAAGTCTATCGTTAGCGAGACAGCAGGCGACACCGAACGCCTTAAAAATGACCAGAGGGATACCTGATGGCATCCCCCGGCGCTGCCCGATAGCGGGCTGCGGCAACGCTTTATCGTCTTCAGAACAGCAGTGACACCAGCCAGAAACCGGCAATGGTCATCAGTAACGATCCGATAACGTGGACCAGCACCGAGGTTAACGCCCAAAGATAATTCCCTGCCTGCAACAGCGTCACGACTTCCAGCGAGAACGTTGAGAACGTGGTCATGCCACCGCACAGTCCGGTGGTGATCAGCAGTTTCCATGCCGGATCCAGCTGCGGATTGCGGAGAAACCACGCCATTGCCGCACCGATAATCAGCCCACCCGCCAGGTTAACCAGCAGCGTGCCGGGCGGCAAATTAGGAAACAGTGAATTTAATCGCACGGCCAGTAGCCAGCGGATCACACAGCCAGCGCAACCGCCAATCATGACGGCCAGTAAAGGTTTAAGCATACAATCCTCAGCACTCTCAGGGCGGGGTGCCAGCTGGCATAAAGCAAACAGCCTGACACGCCGACCTCGTGTTAACGGTCAGGGTTATCAGGCGTCATTAGCCCCTTTCGGGCAGGGCGGTTGGGAAAGGTGGAACACCATCACCTTGTGTATCCCAAGATAATCAGTCACTGCCGCTTTTGCAACAGTCAGCTTCGGACAACAGCACCGTCCCCGCTATTCAGACGCTATTCAGATAGCGGAGCAGCATCTTCAGCAGCCGGGCGGCCTCTGCAAACACGATGATTTTGCAGGTCGCCCGGTCCTTCAGCCAGATTAAATACGCCCTTCGCTGCCGCACATTCTGATTTTTTCCGCCACCACCTGTTTCATCGCCTGCTTCCCCGGCTCCATATACTCGCGCGGATCGCTGGCGCCGGGGTGTTCCCTGAAGAACGTCTTGACTGCCCCAGAGAAGGCGATTTTCAGCTCGGTGGCCACATTCACTTTGCAAATGCCCAGAGAGATGGAACGTCTCAGCATTGCTTCAGGAATTCCCGATGCGCCGTGCAGGACCAGCGGAATATCTACCTGCGCGCGGATTTGCGCCAGCCGCTCAAAGTCCAGCTTTGGCTCCCCCTGATACAGTCCGTGCGCCGATCCGATCGCCACCGCCAGCGAATCGATCCCGGTCAGGCTGACGTACTCTTTCGCCTTATCAGGATCGGTAAAAAAGCTTTCGCTCTGATCAACGATCAAATCGTCTTCCTGGCCGCCCAGTCGTCCCAGCTCGGCCTCCACGCTGACATCGTAACGATGACAGAAGCGGACCACCTCGCGGACCTTGTCGATATTTTGCGTAAAGGGATAGTGCGAGGCATCAATCATCACCGATCGCACTCCGGCGTGCACTTTACGGCTGATATCATTGAGATCTTCGTGATGATCGAGGTGCAGCGCGATTGGCAAATCGAACTTTTTCGCCGCCTGCTGGCAAATCGCCACCAGATACTCCAGCCCGGCGTAGTGCCAGGTACCGGTAGTGCCTGCCATAATCACCGGTGAACGCAGTTCCGACGCCGTTTCGGCAATCGCCTGCACGGTCTCCAGATTATGAACGTTGAATGCCGGTACGGCATAGCCCTCACGCTGCGCGTTCAGCAGCATCCTGCGATTGGAAACCAGATACATTATGCCTGCTCCTTATCACGGCCCGAAAAGTCGAGCATGATTTTTCCACTCATCGGTTTTCCCGCCAGCGCGCTGACCGCCTCAGCATACTCTTGCGGCGCGGCCTGTATTGCAATCAGCGAGGAGAGATCGATCCGCCCCTGTTCAAACAGACTAACGGCCTGCTGCCATTCCACGCCGGGCCAGTGGCCCGAGTAGTTCATCCAGCTACCGAGAATACGCAGCTCTTTACGCAGGATCAGTCCAAAAGTACTGCTGCTTAGCGGCAAATCTCGATGCAGGGTGCCGATCAGACCAATTTGCGCCCGAGGCCCGGCGATCTGAATGCTCAACTCCACGGTTTCCGGGCTGCCGGCGGTCTCCAGCACCAGCTGATCGAAGCGACGTGAGTCCAGCACCGTTCGCATCTCTTCGGCACTCATCTTTGCGCTGTTAAGGATGTCGTCCGCACCCAGCTTCTGCGACAGCGCCAGCCGCTCGGGGTTGATATCAATCGCCGTCACCGAACGTGCGCCCAGTGCTTTCGCACACTGCATCGCCAGTAGCCCGATGGTGCCCGCGCCAACGATAATCACCTCTTTACCTTCGCAGCCACCGGCCAGTTGCATGGTGTGCAGACTGACGGTCATCGGTTCGAAGAACGCCCCTTCGGTCGGCGTCGTGTTGTCCGGCAGCAGAAACAGATTGGTACGCGGCACAACGATGTATTCGCGATTGCCGCCGTCGCTGCGCGAACCGATAAAGCGATAGTGACGGCACTGGGACCACAACTGGCGCCGACACTCCTCGCACTGAAAGCAGGGCTGGAGCGGCACGCAGGAGACCAGATTGCCGGGCTGTAAATCACTAACGCCGTGACCGATCTGCTTTACCCGCCCGCAAAATTCGTGGCCGAGGGTGATGGGATAAAAATGTGCGCCGTTGTGAAAAATACGCGGGATGTCAGAGCCACACAGTCCCGAGCTGAGCACCTCAACCAGCACATCATCAGCGGCTTCAATCTGAGGCAACGGTCTTTCTTCAACCGTAACGCTGCCTCCGGCGTGGATCACGACAGATTTCATGAGTGAACTCCAGAATGGCGGGGACTCCCCCGCAGTTTATTCAGACAGGGTTTGACTGTTGGAAAGCGTGGACTCCGCCAGCGTGTTGTCGCGGCGGGCACGGCGCCACGTCAGCAATACACCGGCGAAATAAATCAGGCCGACGATCACCAGTGCCGTGACGTTTTGCCACGTGAGGAGCTGAATCAGCAGGTAGGTGATCGGTGAACCACCCTGATCCATCGAGGCCACCTGCCCTCCTGCCTTCAGCGCCCCAGCGTTGGCTGCCAGCTGGGTATGCAGCCCGATGGTCTGGGTGGCAATCCACAGCGTGATGCTCATAATGACCGTGCCGGAAATCAGCGTGCGGAACAGGTTACCCTGATGAACCGCCACCGCCATCGCCACGAAGAAACCGATCGTCGCCAGGTCGCCAAACGGCAGGACTTTATTACCCGGAAGAACAACGGCAATCAGGATAGTCAGCGGGATAAAAATCAGACTGGCAGATACCACCGAGGTTTGTCCCAGCAGCAGCGCAGGGTCAAGTCCAATAAGAAACGCCTGGCCGCCAAATCGGGCCTGCAGGCGTTTACGGGCATGCTTCGCAATCGGGTTGAGACCATCCATAATCGGTTTGATCACCCGCGGCATCAGTAGCATGACCGCCGCGGTTTTGACCGCCAGCTGAAGCACATTTTTCGCATCATAATGCGCCAGCAGACCAATAATGATCCCCATGATAAAACCGACCATTACCGGCTCGCCAAAGGCACCAAAGCGCTTTTGCACATCGTCAGCGCTGAAGTGGATGCGCCGCAGCCCCGGTATTTTTTCAATCAGCGTATCAACCAGAACCGCAATCGGCCCCAGGTAGGCGGAGGTGCCGTGCGGCACGGCGATACCGTCGAGATCGAAGAAGTTTTTCGTATCGCGGGCAAACCAGTCACCAAGCTTGTAGGCAAACGCCGCATGAACCACAACGCCAAGTATCCCCAGCCAGTAGGAGCCGGTGGCAATATGAACCATCGCGCCGGTAAAGGTCATATGCCAGATATTCCAGATATCGACATTCACCACCCGCGTCATCCGGGTTACCAGCATCAGAATGTTGACCCCGATAGCGACAGGAATAGCGATCAGGGCAATCTGCGATGCCCAGGTCATCGGTGAAGATCCCGGCCAGCCGATGTCCACCACGTCAAGACCGATCTCAAAATTGGCCGCCATGGCTTTGGCGGCAGGGCCGATAGAGTCGAGCATCAGACCAATCACCAGTCCGATCCCGACAAAGCCAATACCGATATGCAGGCCCGACTTAAAGGCCTCTCCCATTTTCATGCCCAGACTGACGGAGAAAATGATGATCACGAAGGGCAGCATGACCGTAGGCCCGAGATCGAGGATATAACGCATGATTTCCGTAAACATGAGCTTACTCCTGCAAAATGGTCAGAATTTTTTCCCGCAGAGCGTCGATACCCACGCCGGAGATAAACGGCATGCCGTGTACCACCGGAATGTTACCGAACGGGCGATCGACGCGCGCCGTCGTGCAGATCAGGTGAACGCCATCCATATAGGTTTCGATTTCATTGACCCGGCACTGAACCAGTTCAACGTCAATCTGGTTCTCAATGCACAGTTCTTTAATTTCCTCAGCGGCCATCGTGGAGGTGGCAACGGCGCCACCGCAGGCAACAATGATTTTGCGTTTCATTTTTTTATTCTCCGTTTGCAGGGACAGGGGTAATGCTATGCCGCAGCGGCCAGAATGCGCTCGCTGAAGCAGTGCGCCACATCGTCTTCCGCCGCGTTAAGCAGGCTGGTAATAAATTCCGGCTGTTGCAGCTGGCCAAACAGCGCCCGCAGCAGCTTGAGCTGTTCCTGCGGATGGGTGACCACCAGTGCGATAATCAACTCGGCGTTAATGCTGCCGTCATCATCGGCCTGCTGGAACGCCACCGGTTTTCCCGGCCGGATCAGATAGATCGCGGGTGTAATGGCGTGTGAGACGTCGCAGTGGGGGATCGCCACCGCGTGACCATCCAGCGCGATGCCGGTGGGCCAGCTAGCTTCACGTTCCAGCAGTGCAGCAGGATAGCTGTCGCGGCACAGCCCCTCCTGCACCATTCGCTCTCCAATATGCCGGAGGGCATCAGTCGCACAGGCGAAATTTATCGCCGAGGAGACAATCAGGCGGTAGTCATGCATGGCTTACCTCTTTGGGTTGGATTAATTCGGGATTACAGCCCCAGGCGTAATCGCGCAGCACATCCTGAATTTTGTCGACGATCAGCAAATGCGGGTTTGCGGCAAGCGATCCGGACAGCACGCGATCAAACTGTTTGGGAAGATACTGGCTCAGCAGTCCCAGAGGGATAGCCTGCTGGTTGAGATTGGCGATCAGTACGTTCAGCGCATCATTGATTCGGCCATTCGGCCAGTAATAGCGAATACGATCCGACAGGCTGTAATGGATATCCACCAGCGACTGGCTGAACGCCGGACGATAGTATTTTTTCCAGTAAGCCGGATCATCCAGCATCACCTGGTCAATGACAGCCAGGATCTGACTCTGTTTCTCCGGCGCAATCAGCTCTTTTTCAATATTGGCCAGGGCAAAAATCGCTTCACGCAGCGCAAAGGTCAACGCCGGGCCGACTTTCAAAATGGCAAAGTGGTCTTTTACCAGCGCGCGGTAGGCGCTACGTGTCTGATAGTCCGTAGAGTGCGCTTCAAACACCAGCGGCGTTGATGCAATAAACTGGCTCAGCGCTCGTGCCTGGGACGGCTGGTAATGGATCACACTACTGTGGTCAAACTCTACGCCCGGCTGAACCACCAACCCGATAATGCGCGGAATAGCCTGCTCAAGCCCGGCTTCACGGAAGGCCTGATGATGCAGCGCCAGCGTCTGCGCCGCATCTTCCGGGCGCGTCACGTGGATTTTATGGATTGCCGAGGCTTCGCCACCCGGAACCGGCACTTCAGTGCCGATAACGTAGGTCAGTAACGCCTTCTGCTGCGCTGTTGCCGTCTCTTCTGCAATGCGACAGAGTTCGGCGGCACGCTGCGCAACGGTTTCCGGCAGAAGTGGCACCGGATCGTCAGCGCAGGACATCGAAGCATCCAGGTGAATTTTGCTGAAACCCGCCCGCACATACTCAGCAATCAGCATCCTGGATTTCTCCATCGCCTGCTCCGCAGGTTCATCCTGCCAGCAGTTGGGTCCAAGATGATCGCCACCGAGGGTCAGCCGCCGCTCCGGGAAGCCGATTCGTTGGGCAATTGCCATGACATAGTCGCGAAAGGTTGCCGGACGCATCCCGGTGTAACCGCCGAACTGATTAACCTGATTTGAGGTGGCTTCAATCAATACCTGACGCTGGCTGTCGAGATCGAAACGCAGCGCTGCCTCAATCACCAGGGGATGGGCAGAACATACCGAACAGATACCGCAATTTACGCCGTCTTTGTGTTGCTGAATTATCGTTTTCATCACATCCTCCGAAAGTATGCGTAAACAATCGTTAGTTTTCGCAAATCACACAATACCTTTCCTTTTGTTGTGTGATCGTGATCTATATATTTTCGAAGATGTTCTTTGTCTTTCGTTTTCTTTCTTTTTACTGCTTCACCAGTTTGTCTGCTATCAGGATCCTTTATAACGCCTTAAAACAACCGATTGGTTGCCGTCGGCGCGATACCGTTTCATTTATCATCCGCGAATGCTGATAATCCCGAGATTATTGTTTTACTTTCAATTCCTTTCGTTTTACGATTCTTCGAACCGCTGAAAGGAGTGTTAATGAATACTTTCGAACGCAGAAACAAAATTATCGAAATGGTCAACCGAACCGGCAGCGTGCTGGTTAACGATATCGCCGCCCGGCTGGGCGTGACGGAAGTGACCGTCAGAGCCGATTTACGACTGCTGGAGAAGCGCGGACTGCTGAGCCGTTTTCACGGCGGAGCTGCGCGTAAGGAAGGTTCCGTTCCGGCAGAAGCCGCGGTGGAAACCTGTGAGATCAGCCTGACCGATCGCTATCAGCTGGCTGCCGATCCGAAAAGACGTATCGCTATTGAGGCGGCAAAGCTGGTACGTGAAGGCGATACGGTGATCCTCGACAGCGGCAGCACCACCAAACTGCTGGCTGAAGAGCTGGTGATGATGAGCAGTATTACGGTGATCACCAACAGCCTGCCTGCGGCGACTATCCTGTTTGAAAATAAAGATATTACCCTGGTAATCTGCGGCGGTACCCTGCGTCACAAAACCGCCTCACTGCACGGCAATATTGCCGAATATGCACTGCGCGACGTGTCGGCCAACCTGATGTTTGTTGGTGCTGACGGCCTGGATGATGAAAACGGTATCACCACCTTTAATGAGGGCTATGCGATCAGCGGCGTGATGGCCACTGCAGCGCAGCAGGTGATTGTGCTGACCGACTCAACGAAGTTTGGCCGTAAGGGCTATAACATTGTGTTGCCGGTGGAGAAGATTGACACCATTATCAGCGACCGTGAAGCCCCGGAAGAGATGGTTAACAAACTGAAAAAAAAGGGAAAAAGAGTTATTCTGGTTTAGTTTTGTTCACTTCCAAAAATTGACTCAGGCGCCTGTCACGCAGTTCATTCTGATGCACAATGCACGCCTGCCCAACCGGTATAAGTGGGGGGCTCTTCCCCCCCGTTCGCGGATTACCCGGCAGCTGTAAAACTGATTTAACCGTTTTTTACGGTTTGCTTATTTAGGCCTGTGGCTTATTTTTCGTGGCATAAAACCAGGCTTTGAAATATTTCATAAAGCTGTATGAAACGGCATAGACTCCGGTGACGAATCCCACTTTCCCGTCTTTCCAGGAACCATTAAGCAAGTACCATTTGAACATCGCCCCAAAGGCGCTGACTGCGCCACGGCCCAAAGACGGCCGGATGTTTTTATATTTCACCACGCGTGAAGTATAATTATTGAGCTTATTGAACACCTCGTGCAGGGAATAAAATGTGTCATGCCTGACACGTCCGGGTAATATCTTCCTTTCAACATCGCCTTCTGCCGCATCGTCAACCGGACTGTCGTTAAATTTAACACGATGACGATTATAAAGTCGGATGGGGTAATCGGGTGAAGAAACCGGATAAATAGTTCTCACTGGCTTACCCAGAACAAACCAGTAACGAGAGAGAGAATATGCAACCCCCTCATTATCAAGGCCATTCTCTTTTACCTGGTTGATGGCCGCAATGGTTGTATCGTCAAGAATTTCGTCGCTATCCATGCACAAAACCCAGTCATTTTTTGCCAGTGAGACGGCATAATTCATCTGCTGCGCATGGGTGGAAAAAACGTGATACTGACAGGGAATGCCAAAATTATTGAGGATTTCCAGCGTACCATCGGTACTGCCGGAATCAATAACAATAAACTCGTCGGCAACGGGGATTAATGACCGGATGACGTCTTTCAGCAGACGTTCTGAATTAAAGGTGAGCAAACAAACTGACAGCATAGATCCCTCTGTTTTATAAACATCCTTAATTTTAATTCATCCTGAAAGCACCCAATAATGAGTCAAAAAAGACAAAATAAAAACTCGCGGAGTATAGAGTATGGAGGGAGCCGGAAATTTAACAAAAAGTGCCTGATAACGCTGAGGAAAATAATAAATGGCTTCTCTTGCACTCTTTGCAGGAGAATGGCCCGACGTTCACCGGGATAATTCCCGGTGGATTGAACCGTTAATGTTTGCCTTCGGCAACCATTCTGACTGCCAGCCCGGCTAATATCGTCCCCATCAGCCAGCGCTGTATTTTTTGCCAGCCCGGGCGCAGGGCAAGGAATGCGGCAATGCTACCTGCGCCAAAGATAATCAGGCCATTGACCAGCATACTAATCGCAATCTGGGTGAAGCCCAGCGTCAGCGACTGCCCCAGGACGTTTCCCAACTCCGGGCGAATAAACTGAGGCAACAGGGTGAGATACAGTACCGCCGCTTTTGGATTCAGCAGATTGGTCAGCAGCCCCATCGTGAACAGTTTACGCGGGCTGTCTGGCTGGAGTTCGTGAACTTCAAAGGGGGATTTCCCGCCGAAAATCGCCCGCCATGCCATCCATAACAGATAAATAGCCCCGGCAAAACGCAGCACGTCATACGCCAGTGGTACAGCCAACAACAGGGCAGTAATACCCAGTGCGGTGCAGACCATGTAAAAGATAAAACCCAGCGCAACGCCGATCAGTGAGGTAAAACCGGCTCGTTTTCCCTGACACAACGCGCGGGAGATCAGATAGATCATGTTGGGTCCCGGCGTAAGCACCATGCCAAGAGAGACTGCGGCAAAAGGCAGGATCTGGCTGAGCGTTATCATGGTTCGGGTCCTTGTCTTCGGTGTGCGCCAGTTTAAGATTCGAACCCTTCACCGCGCTGAACGTCGTAAAGAAGCCTGTCTTCACCCACAGGGGTGGGTGAAGATCACAGCACTGCCGAACTGACATTACCTGCGAAGGGTATCATCCCCATAGGCTACCCATTTATAAGTCGTCAACGCCTCCAGCCCCATTGGTCCGCGAGCGTGCAGCTTCTGGGTGCTGACCGCCACCTCAGCACCCAGACCGAACTGACCACCGTCGGTGAAGCGGGTACTGGCGTTCACGTAGACCGCCGAGGAATCTACCTCATTCACGAAGCGGTCAGCATGGTGAATGGTGCGCGTCAGAATCGCATCAGAATGCTGCGTGCCGTACTCACGGATGTGGGCAATGCCCTCGTCCAGATCGTCCACCAGCTTGACGTTAAGATCCAGTGCCAGCCACTCGTCGCGGTACTGATCCTCGGTCACTGCGCTAACCGGGCATGGGCCGTTTGCCAGCAGCGGAAGCGAACGCGGGTCGGCGTGCAGGGTTATCCCCTCTTCCGCCATCCGCGCGCTGAGCACAGGCAGGAAGGTGTCGGCAATCGCCGCATCAATCAGCAGCGTTTCCACCGAGTTACAGGCGCTGGGGCGCTGCTTCTTGGCGTTAACGATCACTTTCAGAGCGGCTTCCACTTCGATACTGCGGTCAACATAAATATGGCAAACGCCGATACCGCCGGTGATCACCGGGATGGTTGAATTTTCGCGGCACAGCTTGTGCAAACCGGCCCCGCCGCGTGGGATCAGCATGTCCACGTAGCGATCGAGCTTCAGCAGCTGATTGACCAGTTCACGGTCCGGGCTTTCAATCGCCTGAACCGCGCCGGCAGGCAGACCGTGCTGCTGCAGGGCTGCCTGGATTACCCGCACGGTGGCGGCGTTGGTGCGATAAGTTTCTTTGCCACCGCGCAGAATCACCGCGTTACCGGTTTTCAAACACAGGCTGGCGACGTCTACGGTGACGTTCGGGCGAGCTTCATAAATCACCCCGACCACCCCAAGCGGCACGCGGCGGCGTTCAATGCGCAGACCGCTGTCCAGCTTACCGCCGTCAATAACCACGCCAACCGGATCGGCCAGATGGCATACCTGACGCACATCGTCGGCAATACCTTTCAGGCGAGTCTGATTCAGCATCAGACGGTCCAGCAGCGCAGTGCTCATGCCATTCTGGCGCGCATCGGCCAGATCCCGCTCGTTAGCCGCCAGAATCTCAGCGCTTTGTGCTTCCAGGCTGTCGGCAATCGTCAGCAGCACCTGATTTTTCTGTTCGGTAGACAGTCCCGAAAGCTGATATGACGCGGCCCTGGCCGCTTTACCCATTTGCTCAAGCATTGGTCTTCCTTAGCTGACAATCATATCGTCGCGGTGCACGGCAACCGGACCATATTCATAACCTAAAATTTCGCCGATCTGCTGGGAGTGATGCCCGGCGATCATCCGCATCGCATCGCTGTTATAGCGCGATACGCCGTGGGCCACATCCCGCCCCTGCAGGCTGCGGATACGGATCACTTCGCCACGGGAGAAGTTGCCACTGATCTCTCGGATCCCCTTCGGCAACAGCGAACTGCCGCGCTCCAGAATGGCAGACAGCGCACCGTCATCCACCACCAGCTCACCGGCCGGCGGTGCGCCAAAGATCCAGCGCTTGCGGTTTTCCAGCGGTGTGGCAAAGGCGTGGAAGCGCGTACCAACGGGATTTGCGGCAATCACATCACCGATAACACCCGGACGGCTGCCGGCGGCAATAATCGTATCGATACCCGCGCGGCAGGCCACGTCGGCGGCCTGCAGTTTGGTTGTCATACCTCCAGTACCCAGCCCGGAAACGCTGTCTCCGGCGAGAGCCCGCAGTGCGTCATCGATCGCGTGAACGTCGCTAATCAGTTCCGCTTCGGGATTGTTGCGCGGATCGGCGGTAAACAGCCCCTGCTGGTCGGTGAGCAGCAGCAGCTTATCGGCTCCGGCCAGAATTGCCGCCAGTGCCGACAGGTTATCGTTATCGCCGACTTTAATCTCGGCGGTCGCCACCGCATCGTTCTCATTAATAACCGGGACAATATGATTATCGAGCAGCGCGCGCAGGGTGTCGCGGGCGTTAAGAAAACGCTCACGATCTTCTAAATCTGCCCGGGTCAGCAGCATCTGACCAATGTGGATGCCGTAAATGGAAAACAGCTGCTCCCACAGCTGGATCAGACGGCTTTGCCCCACCGCAGCCAGCAGCTGCTTTGAGGCGATGGTAGGCGGCAGTTCGGGATAGCCCAGATGCTCACGCCCGGCGGCCATCGCGCCCGAAGTGACAATAACAATCCGGTGACCTGCCGCATGTTGCTGTGCGCACTGACGCACCAGCTCTACAATATGTGCCCGATTCAACCGACGCGATCCGCCTGTCAGTACGCTGGTCCCCAGTTTCACCACCAGGGTCTGGCTGCTGCTCATTATTTCCTGCCGTTTTGTCATAAAAGAGTGCAAAGGAACGTTTTAACAGGAGTCGTGCAGGATGCCAACAACCAGGCGGGGAAAAGCGCGAAAAAGCCCTGCACCTTGATGAGTCTGAAAGCGTGTAAGTAATAATATTTGTTTAAAACTGTAATAAAAGTTTAATATGAAAAGGGTAAAACGTTTCTGCCTTAGAAGAGCCCTCGGGCCAATTAGTCCTGAGTCGTTCAGCTGAAGCCTGCTCCGCAGCCGTCTGAATGATGAAGGGACATAAACTTTACTCTTTCGGGATTGATAGCAATGAAGAAAAGCGCACTGGCAATTTTAACTGCCGCACTGACCCTGTCTACCGCCGCTCAAGCTGCTGAAGTTTACAATAAAGACGGCAACAAGCTGGATCTGTATGGCAAAGTGAAAGGCCTGCATTACTTCAGCGACAGCGACAGTTACAACGGCGACAAATCTTACGTCCGTCTTGGCTTCAAGGGTCAGACACAGATTAACGATCTGATGACCGGTTACGGTCAGTGGGAATATCAGTTCAACGCCAACAACACTGAAAGCGCCGACGCGCAGAACGGCAATAAAACCCGTCTGGGCTTCGCCGGTCTGAAATTCGGCAGCTATGGTTCCATCGACTACGGCCGTAACTATGGCGTACTGTACGATGTGGAAGCCTGGACCGATATGCTTCCGGAATTCGGCGGTGACGGTACGGCCCGTACCGACAACTTTATGGCTGCACGTACCACTGGCGTGCTGACCTACCGTAACAGCAACTTCTTCGATCTGGTTGATGGCCTGAAGTTTGCCCTGCAGTATCAGGGTAAAAACGACGCGGGCAGCACTAACGACCGTACCAGCGTTGTGCGCCAGAACGGCGACGGTTACGGCGGTTCACTGGTTTACGCGCTGGCCGACAGCGGCGTGAGCGTGAGCGGTGCATACACCTCTTCCGACCGTACCAACCAGCAGCAGGCGCTGGCTTACGGCCACGGTGACAAGGCAGATGCCTGGGGTACCGGTCTGAAGTACGATGCCAACAATATCTATCTGGCCGCTATCTACTCTGAAACGCGTAACATGACGCCAATCAGCGGCACCAACACCGTTACCGGCACATCCGTTAGCGGCATGGCGAACAAAACTCAGAACGTGGAACTGGTAGCGCAATATCAGTTCGACTTCGGCCTGCGTCCGTCACTGGGCTATGTGCAGACGAAAGGTAAAGATATTGAGAATGGCATCGGCAATGAAGATTTAGTGAAATACATTGATGTAGGCGCAACTTACTACTTCAACAAGAATATGAACACCTATGTTGATTACAAAATCAACCAGCTGAAAAACGACAACAAACTGGCTCTGAACACGGACGACGTTGTGGCTGTCGGTCTGGTTTACCAGTTCTGAGTTTGAAAACCGTCTCCCTCGCTGTGTCTACTTAAAACAAAGGCTGGAATTTTCCAGCCTTTCTTTATCCTGCACTCATCAGGCACTCAGCTTTACCGGCTCCTCAGCGAAATCCACCGCAGGGCGCAAATCCAGCTCCAACTCTTTCAGTAACGCCTTCAGGCGCTCGTGAAAGTTACGTAACGTCTCTTCGAGGCGGGCATGGTTATCCTTACCTTTTACGGCTGTCGGCTTCCAGTTGCCTTGCTTATCAAACAGACCAAAGTAGTACTCGTAGGTGAAATGGTCTGCCTGCGCTTCCAGTTCCATCCACCAGCCCCAAAATTCTCGCTCTTCCGGCGCGGGTTTGACATTGACGCAAACTGCCAGACAGTCGAAGAAAAAGCGATCTTTTTCACACTTGTTCTCGCGGATGTAAGGGCCTAAAGAGCCGAAACGTTTCATTAAACGGCTTTTAGGATGTCCACTCGGTAACGTCATCGTTAAACCTCCTTGGTTGGGCCTATAGTTGTAGCAAAGTCGTGGATTTTAGCAACTCATGCGCTCAACTGTCGGGAAAGCCAGTCGCAAATATCGCGCAGGCCACGGTCAAAATTGTTCATTGAGGGCGAAGGTTTAATCGGCAGCAGCTTACCGCTGGCAGATGAGTTCACGATCGCTCGTGACTCTTCCTCCGGGCTGAACGGATCATTGGCCCAGTAGCCGGAGAGCATGGGCACGCTGCAACGGCGGCCAAGCAGTCCCTGTAGCTTCAGCGAGAAGCGGCTCAGTTCAGTACGCAGCGCGCTGTCAGAGGTGCTCGACATCCCCAGACGGCTGGCCAGCATGTCCATATACATTTCCGGGATCTGATCCTGCAGACGAATATCGCTTAACAGGCCGTGAACGATCGGTCCAAGGCATGCCACACCGCGCAGGCGCTGAGGTTCAAGGTAAGCCAAACGTACAGCGATATTCGCACCGAAGCGGAAACCAAAGACGCCCACCCGGGTATGATCGATCCAGGCCACCTGCTCCAGCTGACGCAGCACATGCTGATGCAGGAAGCTGGAATCCTGGGTTAACTTCCACCTGGCAGAAAAGCCCACCGACGGTACGTCGAGAGTCAGCATCGCCATGCCGCGTGGCGCGAGATAGTCATGGAAAAGACGGTAATGGTCGCTTTGCAGTGAGTCGAGATTGGCGCACAGCATCACCGTGGGATACGGAGCCGATACGCCCGGTGGCATATGCAGAAAGCCGGTAACCGGGCTACCATCGGGGACGGTGAATGTCAGCTCACGCAGCTCGCCAGACAGTCGGCTGGTTGCTTCCTGATACGCGCGGTTAGCCAGCAGCTGCGCCTGCTCAGCCAGCTCATCTTCTTTCAGATAGGGATAGCCTGCCAGACTGTAGAGATTTGCGGCATGAAGCCAGTGCTGGCCGGACAGCAGATCATCCTCACACTCGCTGGCCTTTTGCTGCCACTGTGCCCCCTGTTTTGACCACTCGTAGATCCAGTTGCCGCTGCGATAGCCAATCACCGTGTCCAGTAGCCGGTCGTCGGTATGCTCTACCCGGCTGACCGCAATGCGAGCCAGCACTTCGCTGATTTCCTGCGGCGTCAGCCCACGCCAGGCCCACAGCAGGCGATTAATCATGCGATACCAGCCCGTATGGCTTTCACCATCCAGCGCGGAATGAATGTTTATCGGATGATGGTGACGCACGCGTCGCACCAGCGACGAGGTTTCAGGATGCTTAAAACGCGGTTTGAACAGTTCTTCGCTGAGGTTTTTCGGCGACATGACAGGGGGTTCCTCCGGCATTCTGGACAGATGTCCAGTTTATCGTAGCCGATATTCGCATGCGAAGGATAAAAACAGGCGCGCCCGGTAAACCGGGCGCGCCTTGAGCCATATCAATCAGTTTTTAACGATTGGCGGAATAAAGGCAACGCCCATGTCCCACGGCTGCTCGATCCAGGTATTTTGCGGAATATCGATGATGTAATCGTCGACCAGAGGACGACCGGCTGGTTTAGCAAAAATCGTCACAAAACGCGCCCGGGGATACATATCGCGAATGGCCTGCGCGGTACCGCCAGTATCCACCAGGTCATCAATAACGATAAACCCTTCACCATCCCCTTCTGCACGCTTCAGCACTTTCATTTCACGCTGGTTGTCATGGTCGTAGCTGGAGATACAAACGGTGTCCACATGGCGGATGCCCAGTTCACGCGCCAGCAGTGCCGCTGGCACCAGGCCACCGCGGCTGACGGCAATAATGCCCCGCCACTGTTCAACAGGAAGCAGGCGTTGTGCCAGTTTGCGGGCATGAATCTGCAGCATGTCCCAGGTGACGACGTATTTTTCACTCATAAAAAGATCCCGACCAGAAACTGGCTTAAAAATGTGCAATGGGAAAGGTTGCGCGAAATTATAGAGATCTGAGGCGCTAAAAACCAGCACCTGAGGCGCCGACAAGCGCTTTTTTGCCGGGGCGAAGTAAGCAGGGCCTGACAAACGGTGATACTATTTCCCCATCGCGTCAGATTCGCTGACGGGAATTGTCCAACCGAATTTAACGCACGCCGCTGCCCTGTTAGCGGTCGGTTGTGCTGACACAGGAGAGTCAACGTGTCTGAATTGTCTCAGTTATCCCCTCAACCGCTGTGGGATATTTTTGCCAAAATTTGTTCTATTCCTCACCCTTCTTATCATGAGGAAGCCCTGGCCAGCCACATTATGTCGTGGGCTAAAGAGCAGGGGTTCTGGCATGAGCGTGACCAGGTCGGCAACATCCTGATTCGTAAGCCGGCCACGCCAGGCTTTGAAAACCGTAAGCCAGTAGCCCTCCAGGCCCACCTGGATATGGTGCCGCAAAAAAACAACGACACCGTGCATGATTTTACTCAAGATCCGATCCAACCCTGGGTTGACGGTGAATGGGTGAAAGCTCGCGGCACCACGCTGGGTGCTGATAACGGTATCGGTATGGCTTCCGCACTGGCCGTTCTGGCGGATAACCGCGTTGAACATGGTCCACTGGAAGTGCTGCTGACCATGACCGAAGAAACCGGTATGGCCGGTGCTTTTGGCCTGCAGGCCGGCTGGCTGCAGGCCGATATTCTGATCAACACCGACTCGGAAGAGGAAGGTGAGATCTATATGGGCTGCGCGGGCGGTATCGACTTTACCAGCACCCTACCGCTGACGCGTGAAGCACTGCCAGCGGGCTATCAGACACTGAAGCTGACGTTGAAAGGCCTGAAAGGCGGCCACTCCGGCTGCGACATCCATGTCGGTCTGGGTAACGCCAACAAGCTGCTGTCCCGCTTCCTGTTCGCTCACGCGGCGGAACTCGATCTGCGCCTGATCGATTTCACCGGCGGTACACTGCGTAATGCCATTCCACGTGAAGCGTTCGCCACGCTGGCAGTGGCTGCGGATAAAGTTGACAGCCTGAAGTCGCTGGCGGCAGGCTTCCTGACCACGCTGCAAAATGAGCTGGGCCTGGTTGAGAAGAATATCACTCTGGTGACCGAAGCCGTGGAGAACCGCGAACAGCCGCTGAATGCCGCCAGCCGCGATGCTTTTATTGCCCTGTTGAACAGCACGCCAAACGGGGTGATTCGCAATTCTGACGTGATGAAAGGCGTGGTCGAAACCTCTCTGAACGTTGGCGTGGTGAAATTTGAAGGCAACGAAGCGGTGATCAACAGCCTGGTCCGTTCCCTGATCGACAGCGGTAAAGAGTATGTGGTGGAGATGCTTACCGCGCTCGGCCAGCTGGCGGGAGCAAAAACTCTGGCGAAGGGCAGCTATCCGGGCTGGCAGCCGGATGCGACGTCGCCAGTGATGGCACTGGTGCGTGAAACCTACGAGCAGCTGTTTAACCGCACGCCAAATATTCAGGTGATTCATGCGGGTCTGGAGTGCGGTCTGTTCAAAAAACCGTATCCGGATATGGATATGGTGTCTGTCGGCCCCACCATTACCGGCCCACACTCGCCGGATGAGCAGGTGAATATCGCCAGCGTTGGCCTTTACTGGCAGCTGCTGACCGCCCTGCTGAAGGCGATCCCGGCGAAGTAAAAAGCGGCCCCTGCCCGGTCATCAGCGTGAAGAATTCGATCATCGCTTACAGGGCAGGCGCCAGATACTCAACGCTGTCGCGGCAGACTGCGCCAGCGTTTTTTATTCGGGTATCACCACGCGACTACAATCCCAGCAGCAGCTGCCGCTCTATCTGTGGGTTCAGCAGCGTGACGTGAAGCCCCACCAGCCTGACCCCACGCCCTCCTCGCCTCTCATCCCAGCTTTTTCGCGCCACGGCAATCAAATCGTCTTTATTAAGCTCCGGCCAGACGTGCTCCTGGGTTGTCAGCTGGAAATCATTAAACTTCAGCTTCACGCCCTGACGGGCAATCTGACGGTCCGGCTTAATGTTGATCAGCCTTCTTTCCAGCTCCTCATAGAGCCGATCGATAATTTCCAGGCACGCCTCCCAGTCATGTATATCCTCAGACAGCGTGCGCTCCACGCCAAGAGATTTGCGCTGACGCTCGGTGACCACTTCACGGTCATCAAAACCGTGGCTGCGCTCCCACAGCACCCGACCAAATTTACCAAAGCGCTTTAACAGCATCGCCAGGTCGCTTTTCTGCACATCAGCACAGGTATTCAGCCCCAGCTCTTCCAGCTTACGTGCCGTGACCTTGCCCACGCCGGGAATTTTAACCAGCGGCAGAGCCAGCAGAAAGTCGGGCATCTCCTCGGGGGTGATCACGCACTGTCCGTTGGGTTTGTTGATATCGGAGGCAATTTTTGCGAGGAATTTAATCGGTGCCACACCGGCTGAGGCGGTCAGATTCAGTTCCTGATGGATAGTCTGGCGGATTTCGCGTGCCATGAGTGTCGCCGACCCCTGGCAGTGGGGACTGTCTGAAACATCAAGGTAGGCTTCATCCAGCGACAGCGGCTCAATCAGCGAGGTATAGCGGGAAAAGATATCACGAATATGGGCACTGGCTTCTTTATAGGCCTCATAACGACCGGGAATCACTTTAAGATGAGGGCAAAGTTTTAAGGCCATTGCCGTTGGCATGGCGCTTCTTACGCCGTATTTGCGCGCCGGATAGTTGGCGGTGCTGATAACGCCACGCGCCACCCGGCTGCCGCCAATCGCAATCGGGATATCGCGCAGGCTGGGATCGTCACGCATTTCCACTGCGGCAAAAAAGCAGTCCATATCAACGTGAATTATCTTACGCATAACGCCCCCCGACAATATACTGTACAAGTATACAGTTAAAATTTGCGATATCAATAAATGTTGATTCCGACACAATCATGGCGGGGATTAAGGTTTTATTCTTTCCTATCTTGAGAAAAAAATAGACAATGCTATGGTATCGCCGCGATAGCGGAAAAGTCCTTTATTGCAAGAAACAGACGCCTTTCGGCGTTGCACTCCACCCTCTTTTTCAAGGGAACAAGAATGGCCAAAATCGCACTGCTGTTTGCGATGATTTTTCTGCCCGCCGTTGTCTTTGCCAGCGTACCTGACGCGGTACAGCCACTGGCGCCGGTCAGCAAAGAGTTAAAGAAACAACTGCTGGGTACGCCGGTGTATCTGCAGATCTTCAAAGAAGAACGCACCCTTGAGCTTTACGGCAAGATCGGTAATGAATACCGCCTGCTCGACAGCTATCGCATCTGTAATTTTTCCGGCGGTCTGGGGCCGAAGCGTCGCCAGGGGGACTTCAAAAGCCCGGAAGGATTTTACACCGTTGGGCTTTCCCAACTGAAGCCAGACAGTCGCTTTTATCGGGCGATCAACGTCGGCTTCCCGAACGAATACGATCGTCAGCAGGGCTATGAAGGCAAGTATCTGATGATCCACGGCAACTGTGTGTCAGTCGGCTGCTACGCAATGACCGACGCCTATATGACTGAGATTTATCAGTATGTGGAAGCCGCCCTGCGCAATGGCCAGCAGCGGGTTGACGTCAGCATTTATCCCTTCCGCATGACCGAAAGCAATATGCAACGCCATCGCTACTCAAGCTATTTCAGCTTCTGGAAAGAGCTGCAGCCCGGCTATGCGCAGTTTGTGCAGACTAAGGTGCCACCGTCAGTCAGCGTTAGCGGCGGTAAGTATGTGCTGAACCGTCCAATGATGAACGGCACAGGTGCACCGGATTCAGCTCTGGCGCTCACCCAGGCAAAATAGTGCCCACTCGCCTGGGGCAATCTTGTTCCAGGTTTCGTTGGCCGTCAGCGGCTGCGTTGCAATCACCGTGACCACGTCATCCGGCGTGGTCTGCTTCTGAAAATCAATTTCCACGTCCTGATCGAGCAGCTTTGCTTTGCCAAACGGCGCACGGCGGGTGATCCAGAACAGATTGGTGGAACAGAACGCCATCAGATAGCGACCATCGGACAGCAGCATATTGAACACGCCTTTCTCGCGCAGCTCCGCTGCCAGCTCTGCGATATAGCGGAAGACCGCAGGCCAGTTGCCCGGCGTACGCGGATAGCGCGTGGTCAATTTGTGCAGCAGCCAGCAGAACGCCAGTTCGCTGTCAGTTTCACCAATCGGGCGGTAAGGCCCGGTGTCCAGACTCCTGTAGCCTTTCAGCTGACCGTTATGGGCATAGGTCCAGTGACGTCCCCACAGCTCGCGGGTAAAAGGATGGGTGTTTTCCAGCGACACTTCACCGCGGTTGGCCTGTCGTATATGCGCGACCACCGAACACGACTTAATCGGATAATCCTGCACCAGACGGGCAATTGGCGACTGGAAGCTCGGTTGCGGATCTTTAAACGTGCGGCAGCCTTTACCTTCGTAGAAGGTAATACCCCAGCCATCTTTATGCGGACCCGTTCCGCCACCGCGCTGCACCAGCCCGGTAAAGCTAAAACAAATGTCCGTCGGGACGTTCGCACTCATCCCGAGCAGTTCGCACATAGTGATTCCTCATCAGCAACCTTAAAACGGATAACCGTAGCGTGCCCGCCGCGTCAGTTCACGGGCGGGCAATGGCAGGGATTACTTCGCCATCTCTTTTTCTATCAGCAGGATCAGGATATGGATCACTTTGATGTGGATCTCCTGAATACGATCGGCAAATCCAAAGTGCGGCACGCGGATTTCCACATCGGCCAGGCCGTCCATTTTGCCACCGTCTTTGCCGGTCAGGGTAATCACCTTCATGCCTTTGGCACGGGCAGCCTCGATCGCTTTAATAACGTTGGCGGAATGACCAGAAGTTGAGATACCCAGCAGGACATCACCGGCCTGGCCCACTGCTTCAACATAGCGGGAGAAGATGGCGTCAAAGCCAAAGTCATTGCCCACGCAGGAGATATGGCTGACGTCAGAGATCGCAATGGCCGGATAGCCCGGACGGTTTTCACGATAGCGACCGGTCAGCTCTTCAGCAAAATGCATGGCATCACAGTGGGAGCCGCCGTTACCGCAGGAAAGCACCTTGCCACCTGCCTTAAAGGCGTCGGCCAGCAATACGGCCGCCCGCTGAATCGCATGGATATTAGCGTCATCACTTAAAAATTTATTCAGCGTGTCAGCGGCTTCGTTGAGCTCCGCGCGAATAATGTCCTGGTACATAGGGAGAGGTCCTTTTTAGGAATAGGTGACGGGGTAAGTTTATCAAGTTGGCTGGAGGGCGTGAAGCAATCTCCCTTTTCCTCACCAGGTTTACCCGAATGTGCGGCGCTTTGTGAGCCAGGTTGTAATTATTATGTAAACAGATTGCGTCCGGGCAAGCGGTAATCTAAACATATAACTAACAGGTCGGACCTCTTACTACTCACGGAGCACATGTTATGATGGTTCTCAGTATTGTGGCGACAATCGTGCTGATTGGTGCCCTGTTTTATCACCGCGTCAACCTTCTGGCTGCCAGCATGACCTTACTGGCGTGGACGGCAATTCTCAGCCTTGTTGGCCTGTGGACCTTCTGGCTGATGATCCCTCTGGCCATTATCCTGCTGCCGTTGAATCTGCTGTCGCTGCGCCAGGCGATGTTTGGTAAACCGGTGCTGCACACCTTCCGTAAGGTGATGCCTCCTATGTCGCGTACTGAAAAAGAGGCGATTGATGCCGGCACAACCTGGTGGGAAGGCGATCTGTTCCGCGGCGCACCGGACTGGCAGAAGCTGCACAACTACCCCCAACCGCGCCTGACCGAAGAAGAACAGGCGTTTATCAGCGGCCCGGTTGAAGAAGCCTGCCGGATGGCCAATGACTTCGAAATCACCCACGAAATGGCCGATCTGCCGCCGGAACTGTGGGCCTTCCTGAAACAGCACCGCTTCTTTGCGATGATCATCAAAAAAGAGTACGGCGGGCTGGAGTTTTCCGCCTATGCCCAGGCTCAGGTTCTGCAAAAACTGGCTGGCGTTTCCGGCATTCTGGCGATCACGGTCGGCGTGCCGAACTCCCTCGGCCCCGGAGAGCTGCTGCAGCATTACGGTACCGAAGAGCAAAAAAATCACTATCTGCCTCGCCTGGCACGCGGCGATGAGATCCCCTGCTTTGCGCTGACCAGCCCGGAAGCGGGTTCCGATGCCGGAGCGATCCCCGACAGCGGCGTGGTCTGCATGGGCGACTGGCAGGGCCAGCAGGTTCTCGGCATGCGCCTGACCTGGAATAAGCGTTATATCACCCTGGCTCCTGTTGCTACCGTACTGGGGCTGGCATTTAAGCTTTCCGACCCGGATGGTTTACTGGGCAACACCAAGGAGCTGGGGATTACCTGTGCGCTGATCCCGACGCATACTCCCGGTGTGGAAATCGGCAATCGCCATTTCCCGCTGAACGTACCGTTCCAGAACGGTCCAACGCGCGGTAAAGATATCTTTGTGCCGATTGATTTTATTATCGGTGGCCCGGTGATGGCCGGTCAGGGCTGGCGGATGCTGGTTGAGTGTCTCTCGGTAGGTCGTGGTATCACCCTGCCGTCCAACTCCACCGGCAGCCTGAAAACCATTGCGCTGGCGACGGGTGCCTACGCGCATATCCGCCGCCAGTTCCGTCTGCCAATTGGCAAGATGGAGGGGATTGAAGAGCCGCTGGCGCGTATTGCCGGTAACGCCTATGTCATGGATGCGGCGGCTTCGCTGATCACTTACGGCATTATGCAGGGGGAAAAACCTGCCGTACTGTCGGCGATTGTGAAGTACCACTGTACCCATCGCGGCCAGCGGGCGATTATGGATGCGATGGATATTGCCGGGGGTAAAGGCATTATGCTCGGCAACAGTAACTTCCTTGCCCGAGCCTATCAGGGTGCGCCAATTGCAATCACCGTTGAGGGGGCTAATATTCTGACCCGCAGCATGATCATCTTCGGCCAGGGGGCAATTCGCTGCCATCCTTACGTCCTGGAAGAGATGGAGGCCGCGCAGAATAATGATCTGGCCGCCTTTGACCGCGCGCTGTTTAAACATATCGGTCACGTCGGTAGCAACACCATCCGCAGCCTGTGGCTTGGTCTGACCGGCGGCCTGACCAGTGCATCGCCAACCCGCGACGCCACCCGTCGTTACTATCAGCATCTGAACCGCGTCAGCGCCAATCTCGCGCTGCTGTCGGATGTTTCGATGTCGGTACTCGGCGGCAGCCTGAAACGCCGTGAGCGTATCTCGGCAAGGCTCGGTGACATCCTGAGCCAGCTTTACCTTGCTTCGGCAACGCTGAAGCGCTATGACGATGAGGGGCGTAACGAAGCCGATCTGCCGCTGGTCAACTGGGGGGTGCAGGATGCGCTGAATCAGGCAGAAACGGCCATTGACGATCTGCTGCGTAACTTCCCGAATCGTCTGGTGTCAGGCCTGCTGCGCGGGGTGATCTTCCCGACCGGCCGCCACTGCCGCGCACCGTCCGATCGTCTTGACCACCAGCTGGCACGTATTCTCCAGCTGCCATCAGCCACCCGCAGTCGTCTGGGACGCGGCCAGTATCTGGCTGCAAGCGAGCACAACCCGGCAGGCCAGCTGGAGCAGGCCTTAATTGATGTGATGGCGGCAGAAGAGATTCACGAGCGCGTGTCCAGGGAGCAGAAAAAACATCTGCCGTTCACCCGTCTGGACGTACTGGCGGCTGAAGGTCGACAGGCCGGCTGGCTGACCGAAGCCGAAGCCGAAGTCCTGATCCGGGCCGAGGCCAGCCGTCTGCGTTCCATCAACGTGGATGAATTCGCGGCGGATGCGCTGGCTACCCGCCCGGTAAAGGCAGGGGACTCTGACACGGTCACGCGGGATAAACAGGCGAAGGCGGGAAAATCTTCGACAGCCCCGCGGGATAACTCCGCAAAGCCTGCTGAATCCGGCGCGGTTACCCTGGAGAAACCTTCCGCGGTAAAGCCGCAGGGGGCAGGTAAAACGGAAGCAGCGTAAACGCAATGACTCATGTAAACAGCCTGAAGCCAGCGGTTGTGAGAGGTCATCCCGGATTTGGCCTGCGACATATTTCTCTCCGCCAGTAAAGGCAGCTTAAGCACTCTGCCTACAAAAAACGCCAACCTGAAGGGTTGGCGTTTTATTTTGCTCATCTGCCCGAGTGTCAGAAGGCAACGATATGTCATCCTCCCATCGGGAATAGCCTTCAGCCATTCTGTCGAATACGCATAATCAGCGCATCAACATCCGGCACGTGGTTTGCCAGCAGGATCAGGCTGCGGCCAAGGGTTATCGCCTGCCTCACACACTCCACCAGCATGGCGCGATTGTCGATATTTTTCATATCGGCTACCTGCGACATGCCCACGGTTCGTCGAATCAGCTCGGTACCGCAGTAGCCGATGGTATCCCGCCAGACCTTGCCGAGGAACTCACGCGCGTAGCCCGGCGTGGCCAGCGCGCGATCCGTGCTCTTCCCGGCAGCCAGCGCCAGGAAACCTTCTGCAAAACTGTTCCACAGATTGCGAACGTCGTTCAGGCGCTGTTCACGCGCATCGGCCGCTTCTCTGGGAACCAGGAGCCCCGGCAGCGCGCAGTAGCTAATCAGTAAATTTCCTATCGCGGTGCCGATATCAAACCCCATCGGGCCGTAGAAACCGAACTCGGCATCAATCACTTTCAGCCGCCCTTCGGCGACGAAAATTGAACCGCTGTGAATATCCCCGTGCAGCAGCGCTTCGGCATGGCTGAAAAAGCGATGCTTCAGTCCGGCCACCGCCGCTTTCAGCTCTTCATCGTCGCGCAAAGCCCCGGCCAGGCGCTCCAGCTCGCGCGGATAGCCGTTACGGTCGTGTTGTTCATAGGGCTCGTTAAAGAACAGTTCTTCGGTGATATCGCACAGTTCCGGATTAGTGAAACGGATCACGTCCTTCTTTTTCTGTGAGGGATGCTGGAAAAAGTCCGAGGTATGGAACAGCGTCTGTGCCAGATACCCCCCCAGCTGCATGGCGGCAAGAGGATAGTTTTTGCCTTTCACCAGCTCGCCGCGCCAGATAGCGTGATCGGAGAGATCCTCCATCACCATGACGGCCAGTCCGGCATCGTAATGCAGAATGTTGACCGTATGCTCAGGGCAAAATTTGCCGTGCTCAATCAGGGTTTCGGCTTCCAGCCTTGCCCGGCTGAGGGTCAGAGGCCAGGATTCGCCGACGCAGCGCACGTAGGGCAGTGCCTGCTTGACGATAACCCGGCTGATGCCCTGAGTATCGAAAATTTTAAACACCAGGTTAAGATTACCATCGCCTACTTCCAGCGAATCAACAAGGCTGTCAGGATTATCCACGCCGCCAAACTGGCGAGCATATTCCACGGCATCCGCTGCGGTAAACGTTCGGTACTGCGACATTAACCTCACCCCCTGAGACAAATTCGTTTAATAAGCCGTTCAGACGTCTATACATCTATCAGACATGTTGGCACAATGTATCGCCTCAAAGCAACCAGGATTTTATTTATGCAAACACTCAGCACCACCAGCCTGGCGATCCGCGACAATCAACTGTGGATCCTCGATCAGCAGGCTCTGCCTCAGCAAAAAATCTGGTGTCCGGCGTCAGATGTTGCCAGCCTGGTTGAACATATCAAAACGCTGCGGGTGCGTGGCGCACCGCTGATCGGGCTGTCTGCCAGCCTGCTGCTGGCGCTGCTGGCGGAACAGGGCATGCCGCGTGCGGCACTGGCAGAGGCGCTGGAAACCCTGCGCGCTGCGCGCCCGACAGCG
This sequence comes from uncultured Erwinia sp., assembly GCA_913775305.1. GTDB lineage: Bacteria > Pseudomonadota > Gammaproteobacteria > Enterobacterales > Enterobacteriaceae > Erwinia. The sequence goes on from CAJYIY010000011.1 coordinate 39,461, forward strand.
GTTAACCTGATGAATAACCTCGATCGCATGAAGCGGGTGCTGGCACAGGATAATTTCGCTTCCGCACTGGCCGATGAAGCACTGCGTCTGATTGCTGAAGACAAAACGCTGTGTGACAACATTGCCGATGCGGGCAGCACGCTGATCGTTCCCGGCAGTCGCCTGCTGACCCACTGCAATACCGGCGGACTGGCGACAGCCGGTGTTGGCACCGCGCTGGGGGTAATCGCCCGCGGCTGGCAGCAGGGAAAGGTTGCCCACGTATGGGTAGGTGAAACCCGTCCGCTGCTTCAGGGCGGTCGCTTAACGGCGTGGGAACTGAGCGAACTGGGTATACCCAGTTATTTGATCTGCGATTCAATGGCTGCCAGCCTGATGGCGCAGGGCAAAGTCGATGCGATTTGGGTGGGTGCCGACCGTATTGCCGCTAACGGCGACGTCGCCAATAAAATCGGCACCTACAGTCTGGCGGTGCTGGCGCAGTATCATAACGTCCCGTTCTACGTCGCTGCGCCGCATACCACTCTGGATCGCTACTGCCCGGATGGCAAAGCCATTCCGATTGAGCTGCGTGCGGCCAGTGAAGTCACCGGGGTGGCCGGCAGCTTTGGCGAGGTCACCTGGGCTCCTGAAGGGGCACAGGTGTATAATCCGGCGTTTGACGTCACGCCCGCCTCATTAATCAGCGGCTGGGTTTTGGATACCGGCGTAGTTACCCCGGAGCAGGTTAAAGCGGGCATTTTCCAGCCACAGGCTTAACGGATTGCCTCATCGAATATAATCATGGTCCGGCGTGAACGGCGTTTCACGGGTGAGGCGGCCGAATCGCCTCACCTGAAGACGATTACGGCAGGCGCGGATAGGCATCAGCGATAGTATCGCCGGTAAAACTGGCGATCCAGCCTTCCTGGTTGTCGAAAATGCGGATCGCGGTAAAGTGCGGCGCCGACCCCATATCAAACCAGTGCGCGGTGCCCGCCGGTACGGAGATCAGATCGTTTTTCTCACACAGGATCTGATAAATATGGCCATCCAGATGCAGACAAAACAGACCCGCGCCCTCAACAAAGAAGCGGACTTCATCTTCGCCGTGCGTGTGCTCTGACAGAAATTTGGTGCGGAGCACGTCTTTCTGCGGGTTATCCGCGCGCATGCTGATCACATCCCAGCTCTGGTAGCCTTTTTCGGCCACCAGCCGGTCGATCGCGTGCTGGTAGGCGTTGATCACCGTCGCTGAATCCGGGTTTTCTCCCAGATCGCGATCGGCCTCCCAGCGCTCAAAGCGCACGCCTTTGCTTTTCAGCTTTTCAGCGATGTCCACCGCATTGCTACTTTGCCAGACCGGATTAGCCGCATCAGTATCGGTAAAAATAGTCAGTGCACTCATAAGTTCAACAGCTCCTGATTGATCTGATCAAAACCGGAAACCTGACGATGGCTGCTCACGGCATCCGCCTCGCCACGAATTAACTGAATCGTATGCCAGCCAGACTCCCTTGCGGCATCCAGCTCCTGGTGAATGTCGGATAAAAACAGCAGTTCCGTCGCGGGCAGCGCAATCTGCTCCGCGATATTGCGGTAGGCATTCACTTCACGCTTGGCGCCCACGTGCGTATCAAAATAACCGCTGAACAGATTGGTGATATCACCCGCATCACTGTAGCCAAATAACAACTTCTGCGCGGCAACTGAGCCAGATGAATAGACGTACAGCGCAATACCCTGCTGCTGCCACTGCTTCAGCGCCGGCAGTACATCGTCATACAGATGCCCGGTGAAGCTGCCGTTAAGGTAGCCATCGCGCCAAATCATGCCCTGCAGCGCCTTCAGCGCCGTAGACTTGCGATCCTGATCCATAAAACCGTACAGCACGTCGATCAGCTCCTGTGCTGTGGCATCCGGGCGGTTAACCTCGGTACGGAGATCGGCCAGCGCCTCGGCGACCGCAGGCTGCTGCTCATTACCTTTGATAAAAGCGGGCAGGTTTTCACGGGCGTAGGGGAAAAGAACGTGATGAACGAAGCGAATATCGCTGGTGGTACCTTCAATATCGGTGACAATAGCGCGGATCATGGGTTCTCCAGAATGCGGCGTTGTAGTTCGCACTGGAAGAGGAATTCCAGTCCTTCAAGATGGCGACGCGCCTCTTTGACGTCTTTACCCCAGCAGGTCAGGCCGTGGCCGCGTAGCAGGAAACCATAACGCAGCGGGTGATGTGCGGCAAACTGTTCAATACGCTTCGCCAGGCGATCGATATCCTGATCGTTGTCAAACAGCGCAATCGACACGCAGTCCAGATGACTGTGCTGGCCCGCCAGCGTCTTCTGCATCTCGTAGCCCTGCAGCGCCAGCGCGTCTCTTTTTTCTACCCGCGACAGCACCGTTGAATTGACGGTATGGGTATGCAAAACCGCACCGGCTTCCGGGAACAGGCGATAAATCAGCGTATGCAGGCCGGTTTCCGCCGAGGGTTGACGCCCTGAGGGCGCCCGATTGCTGGCGATCTCTACCGGAATAAAGTCATTGCAGGTCAGGCTGCCTTTGTCTTTACCGGATTCACTTAACAGGCAGAACTCGTCGTCCTGGCGAACGGACATATTGCCGCCAGTGGCCGGGGCCCAACCGCGTTCTCCAATCCAGTGGCAGACGCTGACCAGCTGATCCAATTGTGAAGTCGGGTTCATCTCTTCTTTAAATTCCTCCGGGACTTGTTGTTCACCGTCGATTTTAGCCATCTAAGCGTCTTGATTGCCAAATAGTATCACCGTGATATATTGGCAGCAACACAGGACACAACATCATAAAAGCGCATTCAGCAAGGGTTGTAACCATGAGCCAGATGTCATTCACGCCAGAGAGCAAGCTGCCCGCACTGGGCACCACCATCTTCACACAGATGAGTGCGCTCGCCCAGCAGCACAACGCCATCAATCTGTCCCAGGGGTTTCCTGATTTTGACGGCCCGGCTTTTCTACAGGAGCGTCTGGCTTATCACGTCAGTCAGGGCGCCAACCAGTATGCGCCGATGATCGGCGTGGCACCGCTGCGTGAAGCGATTGCGCAGAAGACCGACGAGCTTTACGGCTATCAGCCGGATGTGAACAGCGACATTACCGTCACCGCCGGTGCAACCGAAGCGCTCTACGCCGCCATCACCGCACTGGTGCGTCCGGGCGATGAGGTGATCTGCTTCGATCCGAGTTACGACAGCTATGCCCCGGCGGTGACGCTGGCGGGCGGCGTGATGAAGCGCATCGCCCTGCAGCCCCCGGCCTTCCGCGTAGACTGGACGGCATTCAGCGCCCTGCTGTCGCCGCGTACGCGGCTGGTGATCCTGAATACGCCACACAATCCCTCAGCCACCGTGTGGCAGAAGAGTGATTTCGCCGCACTGTGGCAGGCGATTGCGGCCCAGGAAATCTACGTACTGAGTGATGAAGTGTATGAGCATATCTGCTTTGACGAGGCCGGACATGCCAGCGTGCTGGCGCATCCGCAGCTGCGCGAGCGGGCAATTGCCGTTTCCTCCTTCGGCAAAACCTTCCATATGACCGGCTGGAAGGTCGGTTACTGCGTGGCCCCCGCCGCGCTGAGCGCGGAAGTGCGTAAGGTTCATCAGTATCTGACCTTCTCGGTGAACACGCCTGCCCAGCTGGCGCTGGCCGATATGCTCCGGCAGCATCCTGAACACTACCGCGAGCTGCCGGAGTTCTACCGCGCCCGCCGTGACCGCTTTGTGCAGGCGCTTTCAGCCAGTCGCTTTAAGCTGTTGCCCTGCGAAGGGACCTACTTTCTGCTGGCAGATTACAGCACTATCTCCGATCTCGATGATGTGGCATTCTGCCAGTGGCTAACCAAAGAAGTGGGCGTGGCGGCAATCCCGCTGTCGGTGTTCTGCGCCAACGCCTTTCCTCATAAACTGATCCGCCTGTGCTTCGCAAAACAGGAAGCCACGCTGGACGCTGCTGCGGAGCGACTGTGTCAACTTTAAAAATTAGCGTACTCCAGCAACCGCTGGTCTGGATGGATGGCGTAGCCAATCTGCATTTCTTTGACTCGCTGCTGGAAGGCCTGAAAGGTCGCGATCTGATTGTGCTGCCGGAAATGTTCACCACCGGCTTTGCCATGGAAGCGGCAAAAAAATCACTGTCTGAAAGCGAAGTGATCGCCTGGCTGCAGGCGAAAGCAGCCGGGACCCACGCCATGGTGGCGGGCAGCGCGGCGATCCAGACGCCAGAAGGCGCAGTTAACCGCTTCTTCCTGGTTGAACCCGGCGGTGCGGTGCATTTCTACGATAAGCGCCACCTGTTCCGCATGGCGGGTGAGCATGAACACTATCTGGCGGGCGATCGTCGGGAAGTCGTCGAGTGGCGTGGCTGGCGCATTCTGCCACAGGTATGCTACGACCTGCGCTTCCCGGTTTTTGCACGTAACCAGAATGACTACGACCTGGCGCTGTACGTCGCCAACTGGCCAGCTCCGCGCGCCCTGCACTGGCAGACGCTACTACAGGCACGAGCGATTGAAAATCAGGCCTATGTTGCCGGCTGCAACCGCGTGGGTACCGACGACAATGGTCACCGCTACAGCGGCGACAGCCGGATTTTCAGTCCGCTGGGTGAAGTGCTCGCCGCCGGAGAACCGCATCAGCCTGCTCTTCTTGAGGCCGAGCTGTCGCTGGAAAGTCTGCGCGAGTATCGGGAAAAATTTCCTGCCTGGCAGGATGCTGACACGTTTAGCCTGTAAAGATGGGTGTGGCGGGCCGGTAAACCGGGTGTCTGCGGCCGGAAGGCCGCGGACTGGCCGGTAGGGCGGGGTTTACGTTGTCCCGCCCGGTTTGCAATAACAGCGCGCCGATGACTCAGCAACAGCCATTCAATCGTCCACTGCTCCGCAAACCGGCGATAGGTAATAACTGGCTGAACAGTTAACGCCCCGCCACCTCATTGACCACCTGCACGTAGGCCTGAACCGCCTGCGCCACATCTTCGGTTGTTACCGACTCGGCGGGATGGTGGCTGATGCCGCGATCGCAGCGCACGAACAGCATGGCCGACGGCCAGCGTTCGGCCACGGCGATCGCGTCATGTCCGGCACCGCTCGGCAACGCCAGGCTGCGACCCTGCACCTGCTCCACGGCACGGGTCAGCGCGGCCTGTAGCTCTTTATCACAGCCGGTAGCCGGGATGCGATAATACTCTTCAGCGCTGAAACTCAGACCGCGACGATGTGCAATCGCTTCGCCTTCCGCCAGCAGATCGGCTAACAAAGCAGAGAGCGCTTCGTCTTCCGGCCCGCGCACGTCAAGCGACAGCGCCACATCACCGGGAATAACATTCACCGCGCCGGGTTGGCACTGTAGCGTACCCACCGTGGCCACCAGCTGTGAACCCACCTGCGGCGTACGCTGCTCGATATACACCATCCACTCGGCGGCGGCGGCCAGCGCATCTTTACGATGACTCATCGGCACCGTCCCCGCATGGCCTGCCTCGCCGACAAAGCGGCAGTTCAGGCGGTGTGCACCGTTAATCGCCGTCACCACGCCCAGTGCCAGCTGTTCCTGCTCCAGACAGGGCCCCTGTTCGATATGCAGCTCAAGATAGGCCACGAAATCGTCCACATCGCGCGCTGACTGCCAGATCCGTTCGGCATTCAGTCCGCAATTTTTCATCGCCTGCGCAACGGTAACGCCGTTGCTATCCGGGTGATCGACCCAGCTTTCCGGCCAGCTGCCGGTCAGGCCCCGGCTGCCAAGCAGGGTAATGCCAAAGCGAGTGCCCTCTTCATCGCAGAAGCCGACGATTTCAATCGCCAGCGGCAGCCGCTCGCCGCGATCGTGCAGATACTGCACGGTTTCGATGGCAGTCAGTACGCCGAGCATGCCGTCATAGCGCCCGGCGTTACGTACCGTATCCAGATGGGAGCCCAGCAGCAGCGCTTTGGCTTCTACCTGCTGGCCCTCATAGCGCCCGCAGATATTACCAACACTGTCCTGCCACACTTTCATCCCGGCCGCCGACATCCATTTGCCGACCATTGCGTTAGCCCGCAGATGTTCAGGCGACAGATAAACGCGGGTCAGCTCCCCCGGCGTTTCGCTGATTTCTGCCAGCGCATCACAGCGAGCCATCACGCGCGCCGCCGCCCCGGCAGCCGCAGCCGCCGTCATCAGGCAGTCATTCATTCGCAGCTCCCGTTGTAGTGATCCCAGGCTGCCTGCATCGCAGCACCCTGGGTGGTGCGGAATCCAAGGTGGTTCAGCACCGATTCCAGTGCGCTCAGGGTCTGCATAACGCAATCTTTCCGCGCGTTATATCCCATGGTGCCAATACGCCATACTTTGCCAATCAATGGGCCAAAGGACGTGCCGATCTCAATGCCGAAATCTTCCAGCATCAGCTTACGCACCTGCTCGCCGTTAATACCCTGTGGGATCACCACGCCGAGCACGTTGTTCATTTTATGGTTAAGATCGCCGAACGTTTCCAGCCCCATACCCTGGATCCCTTTCAGTACCGCATCACCATGCAGCTTGTGGCGGGCGATGCCGTTATCCAGCCCCTCTTCCAGAATCAGTCGCGCGCACTCGCGGGCGCCAAACAGCGCAGAGGTGGCTTCGGTATGGTGGTTAAGGCGCTCAGGGCCCCAGTAATCCATGATCATACCGAGATCAAAGTAGTTGGAATAGATCATCTCATCGTCACCGTCCTGATGCGCCTCGGTGCGGATCCCCGCTTCCACGCATTTACGCTTGCGGATAACGTCTTCCATCTGCGGGCTGAGGGTGATCGGCGAGGTCCCTGACGGGCCGCCCAGGCATTTCTGCATCCCGGCGGAGACCGCATCCAGCCCCCAGGCGTCGGTTTCGAGCGGGTTACCGGCGAGAGAGGCGGTAGCATCGGTATAGAGCAGCACGCCATATTGACGGCAGATAGCACCCAGCGCTTCCAGCGGTTGTAGCATGGTAGTAGAGGTATCACCCTGCACAGTCAGCAGCAGGCGCGGCTTCACTTTTTTGATCGCGTCTTCGATCTGGTCCGGGGTGAACACTTCCCCCCACGGAACTTCAATGGTGTGGACTTCCGCGCGACAGCGGCGGGCGATTTCGCACAGCAGATGACCAAAACGACCAAACACGGGCACCAGAACTTTATCACCCGGACGAATAGCAGACAGCAGAATGGCTTCGATTCCCGCGCGCGAGGTGCCATCAACCAGCATAGTCCACTGATTTTTGGTGCGAAACACGCCGCGATAAAGCGCCATCACTTCGTTCATATACTGGGTCATGGCCGGATCGTACTGCCCGATCAGCTGGCTGGACATGGCGCGCAGCACGCGCGGATCGGCGTTAATCGGCCCCGGCCCCATCAGTAAACGCTGCGGCGGGTTGATCTGGGTAAATGTCGATAAATCCATCTGTCAGTCCTTCAAGGTGAGTTCCGGTGCGTGTCAGTTGAGGCCCCGCACCGAGGAGATAAATTGTTTAAGCTCAGTGGTCTGTGGATTTGCAAACAGGGTTTGACTGTCGCCCTGCTCCCAAACGCGGCCCTGATGCATAAACACTACGCGGTCGCCCACTTCGCGGGCAAAATTCATTTCATGGGTAACGAGGATCAGCGTCATGCCCTCTTTCGCCAGCTGCTCAAGCACTTTCAGAACTTCACCAACCAGCTCGGGATCGAGCGCCGAGGTAATCTCATCACACAGCAACACTTTTGGAGACATCGCCAGTGCGCGGGCAATGGCCACGCGCTGCTGCTGGCCGCCGGACAGACTGGCAGGATAGTAGTCCATGCGATCCCCCAGCCCCACTTTATTGAGCATTTCCGCTGCCAGCGCCCGGCATTCAGCGTCCTTCTTTTTCAGCACGCGGCGCGGTGCCAGCATCACGTTTTCCAGCGCGGTCATATGCGGAAACAGATTAAAGTTCTGAAACACCATGCCAACCGAACGACTGATTTCACGCGCCTGGGATTCACGATCGGTAATGGTCATGCCACCAAGCTTGATGCTGCCTTCCTGATAGCCCTCCAGCCCGTTCATGCAGCGCAGCAGGGTACTTTTCCCCGAACCGCTGCGGCCGATAATTGAGATCACCTGACCCATTTCGATGTCGAGATCCACGCCTTTCAGTACGTGGTTGTCGCCATAGTATTTCTGCACCTGATTAATGGTGATGAGCGGCATTGAATTTCTTCTCCAGATACTGGCTGTAGCGAGACAGCGGATAACACATCAGGAAGTAGCCCAGCGCCACCAGCCCGAAAACTTTAAAGGGTTGATACGTTACATTGTTCAGGATGGTGCCGGCTTTGGTCAGCTCGATAAAGCCGATGATTGAAGCGAGCGCCGTGCCTTTCACCACCTGAACGGCAAAGCCAACGGTGGGCGCAATGCCGATGCGCAGCGCCTGCGGCAGCACCACGCGATACAGCGTCTGGCCGAAGCTCAGGCCGAGGCAGCGGCAGGCTTCCCACTGCCCTTTAGGCAACGCCTGGATGCTGCCAAACCAGATATCGACCAGGAAGGCGCTGGTGTAAAAGGTCAGCGCCAGCGAGGCTGCAGTCCACGGCGAAACATCAATGCCAAACAACGCCACGCCAAAGAAGGCCAGAAACAGCTGCATCAGCAGCGGCGTCCCCTGAAACAGTTCGGTCCAGGCCCGAATAAAACGGCAGGGCCAGCGGCGGCGGGTCAGGCGCACCATCACCAGCGGCATGGCGACCAGCGTGCCGCCTAAGAATGCCGTCAGCGACAGCAGGATGGTCCAGCGCGCCGCCAGCAGCAGATTGCGCAGAATGTCCCAGTCGGTAAAGGTACTCATTACGGCTGCTCCCCAAACCATTTACGCCCGGCGGCCAGCAGCAGCTGACGCATGGCAATCGACAGCGCCAGATACATAAGCGTGGTCACCAGATACACTTCAAAACTTAAAAACGTCCGCGACTGGATCAGGTTGGCGGCGAAGGTCAGCTCTTCATAAGAGACCTGCGACACCACCGAAGAACCGAGCATAACAATAATGCACTGGCTCACCAGCGCCGGATAAATGCGCTTCATCGACGGCGGCAGCACCACGCGAATAAACGTCTGGCTGCGGGTTAAGCCCAGCACCCGTCCGGCTTCCCACTGCCCTTTTGGCGTGACCTGAATACCGGCACGAATGATTTCCGTGCTGTAGGCTCCGAGATTTATCAGCATCGCCAGCAGCGCCGCCTCTCCGGCGGTCAGTTTCAGGCCCAGGTTAGGCAGGCCGAAAACGATAAAGAACAACTGAACCACAAACGGCGTGTTGCGGATCAGTTCGACATAGACGCCCCAGCAGCGGCTGAGTAACGAAGGTTTGCCGCTTCGCAGCGCCGCGCCCAGGATACCCAGCGCAACGCCCCCCACGGTGGCCATCACCGTCAGCTGTATGGTCACCCACAGGCCGGAAACCAGTTCCGGCCAGTAGGGCCACAGAGCGGGAAAATTCAGTTGCCCTATCATCAGTCAGCCCCGATTAACCCAGGTCAGCGGGCAGTGGCGCTTTCAGCCACTCTTGCGACAGCTTATTCAGCGTACCGTCCTTCAGCGCCTGGCCAATCAGCTCGTCCACTTTGGCCTTCAGCGCCGGTTCACTCTTTTTCATACCGATAAAGCACGGCGAATCTTTCAGCATAAACTTCACTACCGGCGCTTTGCTGGCGTTCTGGCGGGCAATCGCCGCCACGACCAGGTTACCGGTGGCCACATACTGCACCTGACCAGAAAGGTAGGCCGACAGTGTGGTGTTGTTATCTTCATAACGTTTTACCTGCGTCTCTTTAGGTGCAACGCTGGTCAGTACCATATCCTCAACTGCGCCACGGGTTACACCAATGGACTTTCCACTCAGCTCGGACGCTTCTTTCAGCGCACCGTCTTTAGGTCCAAACACGCCGAGGAAGAACGGCGCATAGGCGCGGCTGAAGTCGATCACCTTTTCACGTTCCGGGTTTTTTCCCAGGCTGGAAATCACCAGGTCCACTTTATCCGTTTGCAGGTAAGGCACGCGGTTGGCGCTGGTGACCGGTACCAGCTGTAACTTAACTTTCATCTGCTTTGCCAGATACTTCGCCATATCGATGTCATAACCCTGCGGCTGTAAATCGGTGCCGACGGAACCAAACGGCGGGAAATCCTGCGGTACGGCAATGCGGATAACACCGCGTTTTTCAATATTCTGTAACTGATCCGCCCACGCCGAAGCCGCAGATGTCAGCAGTAAAGCGCCAGCCAGTAATGCAAATAAACCTTTTTTCATTTTCAGTTCCCCAGTTAATACATCATGAAACGAAAGATTCTTAAAGAATTTATTTGCAACTAATGTGCCACACGCGGTTTTAGCACTGATTTTTCTTACTGAAGCCAGTAAACGGACAGTGAAGCCTTAATAAAACCTTTTTAAAATCAGAATAAAAAAAGAAGATACATGGCCAGAACCCGATTCTGTGGCTGAAAAAAGTCCGTAACGCCAGGCTGGAAACCGGGAAAGACGCCATAAAAAGGGGCACGACTTCGTGCCCCATAACGATGCAAAGCACCAAATGCGTGCCCCATTACCGCTGTTCCAGCTCGTTTAACTCGCCGTAGAGATCGGCAATTTGATGGATCCGCTGCCGCCCGTTGCTGAGCAACTCATGCAAAACGGCATTCGACAGCAGGTTCACCAGGCTGTTGGCCGCCGCGTAGCTGTCAAAGGCTGAAACGCTGTCCAGCGGTGTGCACAGCTGCCAGCGGGCCAGCCCGATGACCGGCTGGGCCTGAGGTTCGCACATGATCAGAACGGGAATTTGGCGCTGCTGTAGCTGCTGTAACAGTGGCCGAATAATGCGGGGGCGGCGGCGAAAGGCCATCACCACCACCAGATCTTCCGGGTTCATGTCGATCAGCTCCTCGGAGAAAGTTTGCCCCGGCTGCGGCAGCAGCTGTACCCGGCTCCGGGCCTGCAGCAGCTGCTGGCGAAAATGCAGTGCGACCGGATAAGAATTACGTAATCCAATAATAAAAATCCGCTGACTTTCGGCTAACGCCTGGACTACCTGGCTGAACTGAGTGCTGTCGAGGGCACTGACCCACTGGGTAAGGTTTGCCATTTCCTGCTTGTAATGACGGGCTAACAGAGTATTGCCCTGCACCGCATCGCGGACATCCGTCAGCGGCATACCGCTTTGCCGCAGCGTGCGCAGTTCGTTACGCATATCTTTATAAGTATCATAGCCCAGGCGTTTAAACAGGCGGCTCACCGTGGCTTTCGAGACCCCACTCAGCCGCGCCAGTTCCGCGCTGTTATACCCGATCAAATCGTCGAAATGATCGAAGATGAAATCCGCAATACGCTGCTCCTGCGGCGAGAGTTGCGCATAGTAGCCGCGCAGGCGTTCATCAAGCTGCTTCATGTCCAGGCATCCTGTAACTTTTGTTTCACTCCACCGATCATATACAAATAACGTGCCTGCCTGTAGCAACGGCTGAAAAAGCGCGTTCATCCGTCGATCGCTCTCGCACTTTCCACGCGGCATCTCCCCTGATTGTGATTAAAAACTGGAATGACTCTTGCTTCAGTCAGACTCAGTTCGGGAAATAATGAGAATAATATGAATCAGAGCAATATGGCCCCGCAGGGGATGGCAGTGACCCCACATCATCTGGCCAGCGAGAGCGCACTGGGAATTTTACGGGCAGGGGGCAATGCTATTGAAGCCATGGTCGCTGCGGCAGCAACCATTGCGGTGGTTTATCCCCATATGAACGGGTTGGGTGGCGACGGCTTCTGGCTGATCGTTCCGCCGGGTGGTGAGCCGGTTGCCATTGACGCCAGCGGTTCGGCAGGCTCCCTGGCCGATTTCAACTTTTATGCAGGCGACAGCCATATCCCCCATCGCGGCCCGAAATCAGCACTGACTGTAGCGGGTACGGTCAGCGGCTGGTCTGAGGCGCTGGCAATTTCCGGCGAGTACGGTGGTGAACCGTTACCGCTGTCGCGTTTGCTGAGCGATGCGATTCGCTATGCGGCGGACGGTATCCCCGTTACCGGCTCCCAGGCGGACGCGACCGCCAGCAAATACAGTGAACTGGCCGAACAGCCCGGTTTTGCCGCCACGTTTTTACCCGGGAATAAAATCCCGAAAACCGGCAGTCGCTTTGTGCAGCCCGACCTTGCCGCTACGCTGAGCCAGCTGGTCGAAGAGGGACTGGAGAGTTTCTATCGCGGCCCGCTGGCGCAGCGGCTGGCCGCCGGGATGTCGCAACTCGGTATGCCTATCACCCTCGAGGATCTCAATCAGCAGCAGGCAAAGCGCCGCACGCCGCTGCGCATCCGCCACCAGGCTGGCGAAATCTACAACATGACCCCACCGACTCAGGGCCTGGTGTCGCTGGCTATTCTGGGCATCACCGATCATTTATCGATGGCAGAAGCCGACGAGGCGCAAACCATCCACCGCATCGTGGAAGCCACCAAGCTGGCCTTCGGACTGCGCGACAGCCATATCACCGACCCGCGCTTCGTACGTGAAGAGATGCAGTCGCTGCTGGCGCACGATCGTCTGAAGCAGCTGGCCGATCAAATCAATCTTGAACAGGCTGCGCCGTGGGGCAACGGCAAAGGCCCGGGCGATACCGTCTGGATGGGGGTGATGGACAGCAGTGGACTGTCGGTGTCATTTATTCAGAGTATCTATCACGAGTTTGGCAGCGGCGTGGTGCTGCCGGGCACCGGGATTATCTGGCAAAATCGCGGTGCCTCATTCAGCCTGGATGCCGACCACCTGCTGGCACTGGCCCCGGGAAAACAACCGTTCCATACCCTCAACCCGGCAGCCGCCCGGCTCCACGATGGCCGGACGCTGGTTTACGGTTCAATGGGCGGGGATGGCCAGCCGCAGACTCAGGCCGCGATTTTTACCCGACATGTTATACAGGGAATGCCGCTGCAGCAGGCGCTCTGCGCACCGCGCTGGCTGCTGGGGCGTACCTGGGGGCAACTGTCCGACTCTCTGAAGCTGGAAGGACGATTCAGCGAGGATACTCTCAACGCGCTGCGCGCGCTTGGCCATGAAGTCGAGCGGCTGCCCGATTTCAGCGAGGCAGTCGGCCACGCGGGCGCGATCGTGCGCCACACCAACGGCATGCTGGAAGGTGCCTTTGATCCACGCAGTAACGGCAGCGCTGCCGGTTTTTAGCAGGAGAAGAACATGTCGCCAACTCAGCCTGACTGGGCAACATATATCTTACAGATGGAGCAGGCCCTGGGTCTGGAGCTGGATGAAGTGCGCCGCGCCGAACTGCTGATGCAGTTCGGCCGCATTGCCGCTCTGGCTGCGCCGCTGATGGCCTTTCCCCTTGACGATCGACTGGAAGTGGCGGGAGTGTATAAAGCATGAATCTGGCCGCGCTCTCAATCAGTGAAATCAGGCAGGCGCTGGCATCGGGCGATCTGAGCGCCACTGACATCGCCAGCCGTGTGCTTTCCGGGATAGAAAAGCATAACCCCACGATTAATGCCTGGACCGGTGTCACCGCGGATCGCATGCTACAGGAGGCTCAGTGCCTCGATCGCCTGCAGCGTGACGGCCAGCCCCTTCCCGCGCTGGCCGCCGTGCCTTATGCGGTAAAAAATTTGTTTGATGTTGCCGGTCACACCACGCTGGCCGGTGCCCGTCTGTTCAGCGACCGTGCCGCTGCCAGCGAGGACGCGTGGGCGATACAACAGCTGGCGGCCAGAGGGGCGATGCTGTCGGGAATGCTGAACATGGATGCTTACGCCTACGGTTTTACCACGGAAAACACACACTATGGCGCAACGCGAAACCCGCATGACACCTCGCGAATTGCGGGCGGATCGTCCGGCGGCTCTGCCGCCGCCGTTGCCGCCGGGCTGGTTCACTTCACTCTCGGCACCGATACCAATGGCTCGATTCGCGTTCCGGCTTCGCTGTGCGGCGTTTTCGGGCTGAAGCCTACCTTTGGCCGACTGTCGCGCAGCGGCAGTCATCCGTTTGTCGCCAGTCTTGACCATATTGGCCCGCTGGCCCGCCGGGTAGGCGATCTGGCGGAGGTGTACGATGCGCTTCAGGGCGACGATCCCAGCGATGCATTCCAGGCGTCGGCATCGCCTGCCGCCACCGTGCCGGAGCTGGATCGCGGTATTGACGGCCTGCGCGTTGGCGTGCTGGGTGGATATTTTCAGCAGTGGTGCGATGAGCACGCCCGTATCGCCGTTGCCACGGCGGCAAAGGCGCTGGAAGCGCACGATGAGTTTCTGCTGCCGGATGCCGAACTGGCGCGAGCATCGGCATTTATCCTGACGGCTGCCGAGGGGGGCAATCACTATCTGCCTGCACTGCGGCAATCGCCGGAGCGCTTTGAACCGGCCTCCCGCGAGCGGCTGCTGGCCGGTGCCATGCTCCCCTCGGCCTGGTACGTTCAGGCCCAGCGTTTCCGCCGCCATTGTCAGCAGCAGGTGCGGGCGCTGTTCAAAGATGTCGACGTGCTCATCGCCCCTGCCACACCAACCTGCGCCACGCTGATTGGCCAGAAGACCATGCGCATTAATGGCGACGATATGCCAACCCGCGCTAATATGGGGATGCTGGCCCAGCCGATCTCATTCCTCGGATTGCCGGTCACAACCGTTCCGTTACAGACCGGGAATGGCTTGCCGATTGGCCTGCAGTTGATCGCAGCACCGTTTAACGAACAGGCCTGTCTGCGAGCGGCCAGAGTCCTGGAACTGACAGGTATTGCACAGGCGATACCTGCAAACATGGAAGATAAAAATGAAAAGTGAACATATCGATCGCCCGGCTATTCACGCTGAAGTAACGGCGGCCTTTTACCGCTACGAAGAAGCCTTGATCGGCAACGACACCGCGGTTCTGGATGAACTGTTTTGGCACGATGAGCGTACCGTTCGTCTGGGAGCCGGTGAAAATCTTTACGGTATCGACGCCATCCGCGAATTTCGCGCATCCCGTTCGCCCGTCGGACTGAACCGCCAGCTGCAAAATACGGTGATCACCACCTTCGGTGAGGATTTCGCGGTGTGCAGCACCGAGTTCACCCGTGAGGGTAGCGATAAAATCGGACGTCAGCAGCAGACCTGGGTGAAACTTCCCTGCGGCTGGCGGATCGTGGCCGCACAGGTCAGCGTCATTTCCTGATGTTACGCTGCTGATAGCCAAAAAAAACGGATGGGCTTCCCCATCCGTTTTTGTCAGACTTGCGGTGCCGGATGCGTTTTTATCCAGTGTTCCGCGATTTGCTGACGGGTACAAATCCAGACATTATCGTGCTGCTGAATATGATCGAGGAAACGCTGTAGCGCGCGGAAGCGGCCCGGGCGTCCAAGCAGACGGCAGTGCATGCCGATTGACAGCATTTTCGGCGAGGTTTCCCCCTCCTCATACAGCACATCAAAGCTGTCGCGCAGATAGGTGTAGAACTGCTCTGCGGTGTTAAACCCCTGCGGGGTCGCAAAGCGCATATCATTGGTTTCAAGCGTGTAGGGGATGATCAGGTGCGGCTTGACGCTCCCGTCCTGGCAGGTAACCTGAGTCCAGAACGGCAGATCGTCACCGTAATAGTCACTGTCGTAAAGTAATCCGCCCTGCTCAACCACCAGCCGACGCGTGTTGGGGCTGTCGCGCCCGGTGTACCACCCGGTGGGCGTTTTCCCAAACAGATCGGTCAGCGTATCGAGCGCCAGCTGCATATGCTGACGCTCGGTTTTTGCATCCATGCCCTGATAGTGGATCCAGCGCCAGCCGTGGCTGACAACATCATAACCAGCACGCTTAATCGCCTCGACGATTTCGGGATGGCGGGCCAGCGCCATCGCCACACCAAATACCGTCAGCGGCAGGTTGCGCTGCTGAAACTCATTGTGGATACGCCAGAATCCGGCGCGCGAACCGTATTCATACAGGGAATCCATCGACATATGCCGCTCGGGATAGCTTGCGGCGCCGATGATATCGGAGAGAAACTGCTCGGATCCTGCATCACCGTGCAGGACGTTGTTTTCCGCGCCTTCTTCATAGTTCAGGACGAACTGAACGGCAATACGCGCGTTATCCGGCCAGGCGGCGTGAGGCGGATGACCGGCGTAACCAATCAGGTCACGCGGGTAGTTTTTATTAAAGCTGTACTCTTTTTTTTCCGGACTGTCGCTCATCAAAAGATCCTTAGTATCGAAACAGATCGTTGGAACAGATCGCTGCCTTAGTTCAGGCGTTCAAACTGACCTGATAGTTTTTTTCGAATGGGGTAATCCAGATCGCCATGCTTGCTGGTGTTTAATCCCAGAGCCAGCAGCGACTCCACCATTTTCACCGCTGCTCCCACGCCATCAATCACCGGAACCTTAAGTTCGTGGGTCAGTTCGCGCGCCAGATCGGCCATGCCACCGCAGCCGAGCACAATGGCCCCGCTGTCGTCTTCACGCAGGGCTTGTATACAGCGCTGGCGCACTTTTTCCTGAGCGATACCGGTGCCGTCTTCCAGGGCCAGCACCGGTAAATCGATGGCATGAACCGCCGCACAGTGGTGCTCAAAGCCATACTGCCGCAGCAGATGGCGGGCAATAATCACCGTCCGTGGCAGCGTGGTAACAACAGAAAAACGCGTGGCAACCAGAGTGGCCATATGCATGGCGGCTTCAGCGATGCCCACTACCGGGCCCTGCGCCAGTTCGCGTGCGGCCAGCAGCCCCGGATCGCCAAAGCAGGCGATGACGTGCCCCTGAGCGCCCTGTTCACGCCCTGCTTTAATCTGTTCCAGCACGCCTATCGCCGCAACCGCCTCGTCGAAATGTCCTTCAATGGATGGCACACCCTGCTGAGGACAGACGGCAAGAATTTCAGTATGACTGGCAGCAACCGCACGTGCCGCAGCGCCGATGGTCTCGGTCATCGCCAGGCTGGTGTTGGGATTGATCACCTGGATGATCTGCTTTTTCATGTTTATTCTCCTTTTGCCGCAAAGAGGCGGGCAAAGTCAGGCAGCGTTTCGCCGCCGCGCTCAAAATGCAGACTGGCAACGATATGATCGAAATGTTTCCGTAATGCGTCAGTCAGCCGATCCAGCGATTTCTCACGCAGCAGCTCCAGCAGCCGATCGTGGTCGTCGCAGCGGCAGCCATGCTGCCAGGGCGCTCCCCAGGCCGCAATCACCAGCGAAGAGCGCTGGCTGAGGCGCGTGACCATTTCGGTCAGCACCTGGTTACCGGAAATCGCCTGAAGCTGAATATGGAATGCGGCCGACAGGCGAATCGCGGCGGCACCATCATGCCGGGCGTGAGCCTGTAGTTCCTGCTGGTTAATTTTTTTCAGCGCTGCCAGATGCGGCCCCTGGCAGTGCGCCAGGACTTCGGGCAAGTTGGCACACTCGATCAGGCTTCGGGTACGAAAGATATCCTGAGCCTCTTCCACGGACGGCGTAGCAACCTGTGCACCACGCTTGGGCGTCAGAGTGATCATTTGCACCGCTGCGAGGCGCTGGAGCACCTTGCGAATGCCGGTACGGCTCACGCCAAAGACATCGGAAAGAGCTTCTTCCGGTAATTTACTGCCCGGCGGTAGCTGATGTTCAACAATCGCTGTCATGAGCGCCTGATAGATATGTTCGTCCTTATCACTCAGGTCGGAAGCCGTTTTCAGCCCGCTTTCACTTTTCATTACCTTCTCCGGTAAACATCGTTTCTGTCGGCAATCGTACACAGCACTAATATAATTTTGTATACAAAGTTTTAAAATTTGGCCTGAATCCTGCAACGACCTCCCCAGTCAGATTGACGCATTACTATATTCAGAGGAGCAGGATTCATGCCAAAGAGTCACCTTTCTTCGCAGGCGGCGGTTTCAGAACCCGCCAAAAACTACAGCCCAAGGCTGTGCAATGAAGACCTGGCTCCCGTGCGCAAGCAGAGCTGGAGTTGGTACAACATCTTTTCTTTTTGGATGTCGGATGTACACAGTATGGGGGGCTATGTGGTGGCAGCCAGCTTCTTTACGCTGGGGTTGGCCAGCTGGCAGGTGCTGATGTGTCTGCTGGTGGGGATCTGTATTGTTCAGCTGTGCGCTAACCTGGTGGCGAAACCCAGCCAGATGACCGGTGTTCCCTATGCGGTCGTCTGTCGCCAGGCATTTGGTGTATTCGGAGCCAATATCCCGGCAGTGATTCGTGGTCTAATCGCCTTTGCCTGGTACGGAATTCAAACCTATCTGGCCGCTAACGCGTTGATGCTGGTGTCGCTGAAGTTCTGGCCTGCCCTGACCCCAATGACTCAGGTCGCCTGGCTGGGCCTGTCTCAGTTGGGTTGGATCTGCTTCGGCATTATGTGGCTGCTGCAGGCCATGGTGTTCTGGCACGGCATGAATGCGATTAAGCGCTTTATCGATATTGCGGGTCCGGCGGTGTATGTGGTGATGGGAGCGCTTGCTGGTTGGATTGTATACAAAACCGGTTTTGATGGTATTTCGTTCACGCTGGCCAGCAAGTCCCTGAGCGGCGGCGAGCAGGTCTGGCAGATGATAACCGCCACCGCGCTGGTCGTCTCTTACTTCTCCGGCCCGCTGCTGAACTTCGGGGACTTCTCCCGCTACGGTAAAAGCATGAATGAAATCCGCCGCGGTAACCGCTGGGGCCTGCCGTTCAACTTCCTGCTGTTCTCGATTGTTACTGTGGTCATCGTTTCCGGCACGCAGTCGCTGTTTGGCCGCATGATTACCGATCCGATTGAAACCGTTAGCATGGTGGGTAATGATCTGGCGGTGGCGATTGGTTTGTTGACCATGATTACCGCCACCATTGGCATCAATATCGTGGCAAACTTTGTTTCCCCGGCCTTCGATTTCTCTAACTGCTCGCCGCAGAAAATCAGCTTCCGCACCGGCGGGATGATTGCCGCCGTGGGTTCCGTACTCTTAACGCCGTGGAACCTGTTCCAGTCACCCGAACTGATTCACTATACGCTGGACGTGCTGGGCGCGTTTATCGGCCCGCTGTTCGGCATCCTGCTTGCCGACTTCTACCTGGTGAAGCGTAGCCAGATCTCCGTCGACGATCTGTTCGACGATACGCCTAAAGGGAAATACTGGTACAAAGGCGGCTTTAATCCGAAAGCCATTGCCGCACTGCTGCCGGCGGTGGCAATCGGCCTGGTCATCAGCTTTATTCCAGCACTGCACGCGGTCGCTAACTTCAGCTGGTTTATCGGCGTGGCACTGGGTGCGGGCGCCTACCGCTGGATAGCCCGTGATGAGATGGCCTCGGCCAGGCTGGGCGGGGATTATCGTGCTGACGTTGTGATGCAGAAAGAACAATAAATAACAGGAGGGTCAGCTCAGGCTGGCCTTTTTTATTGGCGTGTTAGCTGCGTTGAATACTATCAGAAACGAAAAAGGCCGATTCTTTCGAATCGGCCTTTCTCTGTAAGCTTGGCGGAACGGACGGGGCTCGAACCCGCGACCCCCTGCGTGACAGGCAGGTATTCTAACCAACTGAACTACCGCTCCGCGCTTTGTTCCCCGTCGGGAACGAATCGGATATTACGGTTCGACAAAACGTTCGTCAACGCTTTTTATTCAGAATTTTTCCAACTGCTCTTTTTTTACTCTTGAAGCGGTTTTATTACGCGTTTTTAGTCACTTACTCCGCATTCACCTGCTGTGGCCGCCACAGGCAACTGCCACCTTTCTTCTGGACCAGATCCAGGCGTTTTTCATGCTCGGCTAATTCCTGTTCGCTGGCACGCAGCACGCGCAAACCCGATGAAGGGCGCGCGATACGGTGGATCGTATCACCTCCGCGCTGCTCTTCCTTGTCCCCTTCCATAGCAAATGACAGCGATGTCTGGCCGCCGGTCATGATCAGGAAGACTTCTGCCAGGATCTCGGAGTCAAGCAGTGCGCCGTGCAGCGTTCGCTTGCTGTTATCTATTTCATAACGCGAGCACAGGGCATCAAGGCTGTTACGCTTGCCGGGAAACATTCGGCGCGCCATCGCCAGGCTGTCTGTTATCTGGCAGAAAGTTTCTGTCCTCGGAATATTGCGCTGGAGTTTGCCTAACTCATAGTCCATGAAACCGATATCAAACGAGGCATTGTGGATGACCAGCTCCGCCCCTTTAATATAGGCAAGGAAATCATCGGCAATCTCAGCAAAGGTCGGTTTATCGGCAAGAAATTCGTCGGCTATGCCATGAACGCCAAAGGCTTCCGGGTCCACCAGCCGGTCAGGCTTAAGATAAACATGATAGTTATTACCGGTCAGGCGGCGGTTAATAACCTCAACGGCACCAATCTCAATGATGCAGTGCCCTTCATAGTGGGCGCCAATCATGTTCATACCGGTAGTTTCGGTATCCAGTACGATCTGGCGTGTGGTATTTACTGTGCTCATAGGACCCGTTTATGTCAGACTTGGCGTTTTTCTACAGGGAGTCTACCAGAGATGCTTAAGCAGGTAGAAATTTTCACCGATGGCTCGTGCCTCGGCAACCCCGGCCCCGGTGGATATGGCGCGATTCTACGCTACGGCGAGCATGAAAAAGAGTTCAGCGCCGGGTTCCATTTGACCACCAATAACCGCATGGAAATGATGGCGGCGATCGTAGCGCTTGAGGCGCTAAAAAAGCCCTGTACTGTGATTCTGAGTACCGACAGTCAGTATGTTCGCCAGGGTATCACCAGCTGGATCCACAACTGGAAAAAACGCGGCTGGAAAACGGCAGATAAGAAACCGGTAAAAAATGTCGACCTGTGGCAGCGCCTCGACAGCGCACTCGGCCATCATGACGTGAACTGGAAGTGGGTAAAAGGCCATGCCGGCCACATTGAAAACGAACGCTGTGACGAACTGGCCCGCGCTGCTGCCGGTAGTCCGACGTTTGATGACGTTGGTTATCAGTCGGGTTCCTGAGGAAGCCGCGAGTGAAACTGCCGGGTAGCGCCCACCGCCTGGAGTTTCCGTTTGCTGGCGCTCTTTTTCGCCGGGTTTATATTCAGCGGGAAAGTGCGCTTGCGCGCCACGATAAGATTCAGGCAACCCAGTGCGGGCAGATGCGTACTGATCACTTTTCCACCCTGTCGACTCCAGGGCAGAACCTGAAAACCGCTACGCTGCACCACTTCATAATTGAGCAGGCTCAGCCAGTCCAGTAGCCGCATCTGGGTGAACATGCGACTGTTCCAGGGGATCATGCGGTGAACGCCCGGGATCAGCTTGCCGACGCCCAGCATACTGAACAGGTTGAAGCCGCTAATCAGCATCCAGCCATCATCGATCAATACCCGATCCACTTCGCGCAGGATGCGATGCGGGTCGCTACTCCAGGCCAGCGTGTGGGCGAGCAGGCAGGCATCCACCGACTTCGATTCAAAGGGCAAACTCAGCGGATCGGCTTTAACATGGAGCTTGTCCCCTCTCAGTCCCACGTTGACCTGATGAGAGATGGCACAGGATCCCGTATCAATTTCCGCACTCAGGTTTCCCAGCTTGAGCAAATGAAAGCCATACAGTTTGGCCAGGCTGGGGCGAAGATGATGGCTAAGTGCGTCACGATAAAATTCGCCGCACGGGATTTGCGACCATGAGTCCGGTACGTGACGGATTTGACGTGTTTTAGCAGGCTTCATGCTTTACCATCTTCTCTCCATTATGAGTAAACATACCCAGTCTGATTCGCGTTGCTGCAGGGCATCTTGCGCGACGCCGCTGATGAAAAGTATAAAGAGGTGAAGATGAATCTTACCAGTATTCCGGCACTTCAGGATAACTACATCTGGACGTTAAATGACACGGCGGGTCGCTGTCTGATCGTTGATCCAGGAGAGGCAGCGCCGGTATTGCACACGCTGTCCCGCAATCAGTGGCTGCCGGTAGCGATTTTACTCACGCATCATCATCACGATCACGTTGGTGGCGTCGCTGAAATATTGGCCAGGTATCCGGACATCACGGTGTATGGCCCGCAGGAAACACAGGATAAAGGTGCCACAGAAATCGTCAGCGAGGGCGAAAAAATCACGATTCTTGGCCTGGAATTCACTATTTATGCTACGCCAGGTCACACTTTGGGACATATCTCATATTTCAGCGACCCTTATCTTTTCTGCGGAGACACTCTTTTTTCAGGCGGCTGCGGGAGGCTTTTTGAGGGAACCCCCAAACAAATGTTCGATTCTTTTCAAAAGCTTAATTCACTTCCAGCCGATACCTTAGTTTGTTGTGCACATGAGTACACATTATCAAATTTAACTTTTGCGCATGCGATTTATCCGCGACATAGTGAAATAGAGCACTATCTGCATAAAATTAAGGAGTTACGCTCAAAAAACCACGTAACCTTACCGACAAAACTGGAACTTGAGCGTAAAATTAATGTTTTTTTGATGACACAAGATACTGAATTACAACGCCTAATCGGTTTAGAAACAACTCCGCAACATGAGTGGCAGGTTTTTGCTGCTCTACGCGAGAAGAAAGACCGTTTTTGATATTTTAGGTTGTCATCAGGGGGGCGAGCACGTATTATTGCTCGTCTTTTAATCGAACTATTGACACACACATGAAGGCTAAAGCGATAATTCTCGCCTCGGTCTTGCTGGTGGGGTGCCAGGCATCGAAGCACGATGCCAACATTCCTGAACAGCATGCACAGAGTTTGTCTTCAGCAGGTCAAGGTGAAAATGGACAGTACTCAGATTCAATGTTGTCCCCTCGATGGCAGGACGATGGAACCAGCCTCGCGCAGGGGCAGGATCTGTGGAATTTCATTAGCGACGAGCTGAAGATGAAGGTTCCGGATAATTACCGGATACGCGAACAGAAACAGAAGTACCTGAAGAACAAGAGCTATCTCCACGATGTAACATTACGGGCAGAGCCGTATATGTACTGGATAGTCGAGCAGATTAAGCAACGTAAAATGCCGATGGAACTGGTACTACTACCCATAGTGGAGAGCGCTTTTGATCCCCATGCAACATCATCTGCGAATGCCGCTGGCATCTGGCAGATTGTGCCGCAAACGGGGCGAAACTATGGCTTGAAACAGAATCAATGGTACGACGGGCGGCGTGATGTTGTCGCATCGACCAAAGTTGCTCTGGACATGATGCAACGCCTTAACGACATGTTTGACGGTGACTGGTTACTGACGGTAGCCGCCTATAACAGTGGTGAAGGCCGCGTGATGAAGGCGATCAAGGCGAATAAAGCCAAAGGGCGACCAACGGATTTCTGGTCACTGGCGCTGCCACGCGAGACTACGGTGTACGTGCCGAAAATGCTGGCTCTGGGGCAGTTGCTCAAGGACAGCAAGCGTTATGGCATCCGTCTGCCAACGACTAACGAGACCCGTGCACTGGCGCGTGTTGAAGTGGGTCAGCAGATTGAACTGACGCAGGCCGCCGATATGGCGGGCATGTCGCTGAGTAAACTGAAAAGTTTTAACACCGGCTACAAGCGCGGAACGACGGCACCTAATGGTCCTCACTACATTATGGTTCCGAAGTCTAACGTTGCTCAACTGCGTAATTCACTGGCAGAAGGTGATATTGCTGCAGTACAGCCAACGTCGCTGGCGAAGAACAGCGTCTCTCCGGCCACCTATAAGGTGCGCAATGGCGATACCCTGTCTGCCATCGCTAAACGCCTGAGCATTCCGGTGAAGACTCTGCAGCGCGCTAATAACCTGCGCACTGCCAGTATCAAACCCGGTCAGTTACTGAATCTGGGCAGCAGCAGCACGCGACTGGCAAATAACGGCGACAGCATCACCTATCAGGTTCGTAAGGGTGATTCTCTGGCCAGTATTGCGAAGCGTCACGGCGTGAATATTAAGGATGTGGTGCGCTGGAACAGCGTTGCCAATAACGCCAAAAATCTTCAACCGGGCGACAAGCTGACGTTGTTTGTAGATAACAACGCAACGCCAGACAGCTAGTCTGTTGAAATCGTACTAAAAAAGCCAATCCACGGATTGGCTTTTTTGTTATCTGATATCCGGTACGTTTCCCTTCCCCCGGCAGGGCTGCACTTCAACGCAGCCGGTGTTAAGCTCAGAGCCTGCTCGCCTCAATAAAAATGATGTCCGTGGTAAAGCTACCGTCGGCCTCAAGCGCAAAGTATCGCTGAACGTCGTTGGGTGCAGAGTGCTGGTAGGCACGAATAGCCTGCACCATAACCGGTGGCGTACGCATACGCTCAATCCAACTGTTAAATTCCAGCTCCAGCCGGTCATGTGAAATCGATCCGATGGTCAACCCTGACTCCGTAAACAGCGTCAGCCATTCCCCGGGAGAATAATCCCTGACGTGGGAAGTATCGCGCAGGGCCTCAACAGTCTGTAACCAGATATCCAGCACCGGATTTCCTGGCGCATTAACGTCTATAAAGATGGCTCTGCCGCCGGGTTTCAGTACGCGACGAACTTCCCGCAGCGCCGCGCCGACATCTTGCCAGTGGTGAGCGGAATAGCGGCTGATAACAACATCAAACTCACCGTGGGCAAACGGCAGCTTCTCCGCATAGCCCTGCTGCGTGATCAGATGATGATATCCACGCTCCCTGGCCGTCTGCGCGACCAATGCCAGCATTTTTTCAGAGAGATCGTAGGCCACAACCTCTTTCACATGCTGTGCCGCCACAAAACTGGCGTGCCCGGCCCCACAGCCTAAATCAAGTACCCGCGCATTCGCTGAGGAACAAAGACGCTCACCGAGCATGACCAGATCGCGGCCACTGGCATGCACTGCGCTGGTCAGATAAGCCCCAGCCTGTTCGCCAAACTGTTTATCAACGTGATCGTGATGCCGAAATGCCATGAAAATCCCTTATGTTCAACCACTATTCGCTGGGCGAGAATGAAATTCAACCAGTAGCGGATTGTGATCGGAAGCTGTAGTCACCAGTACCGATGCTTCGGCAACGCCCATGCCACGGTAGAAAACGAAATCAAGCGGGCGGCCAAAGGCTTTACGGCGATGATCGTCGGTGAAGCGCACTTCGCGCAGGCTCATCTCTCTGGAAAAACGATAGAGGGCGTTGATACGCTGGCGACTCCAGGCATTAAAGTCTCCGGCCAGGATCACCGGTCCCTGATGATGAATGATCTGCTCACCAATCGGCCCCAGCTGCTTGCTGTAAACATCAATGCCGATACTGAAATTCACTGCATGAATGTTTACCACCATCAGCATCTGGCCGTCAGACAGCGGATAGGCGGTGACCAGTGCGGATTTAGAGAGCCTCAGCAAAGGTTCACGTTCACGAAGCGGGCAACAGTAAACCGGATGCGCTGCTGCCAGCGTCATCACCCCTGAAGGATGCTGTGGCAACGCGAAAGCAGGAACCTGATCCGCCGCAAGATAGTTACTGGTGGCGAAGCGGACCAGCTCAGGAGTGGTTTGCGCCTCCTGAAGGAGCACCAGATGCGCATCCTTACCGAAGTTTTGCAGAACCGACAGCCATTCAGCCCGCTGCTGCTTGAAGATATTCCAGACCAGTACCTTCAGCGAGGTTTCCGTTGTAAGCGGCGCGCCTGGCGGTAATGCCTGTCCGACATGAAGCATAGACCCTGGCGGAAAAATACGTTCCGCTGGCTGTCCCGCTATATATCTCATGGCATAAGTCTTTTTTCGCACGTAATTGCCTGCACTGTTACAACGAAGGATGCTTTCTGTCTCTCAGTTATAGGGGCTTTACCCCGCAGTTTCAATCATCGCACTGTAATTCCCCGGGCTTCTCCGTAAGTAAATGCGAACAGGGCTGTTGTTATTTTGCGGACCTGGTATCGTTAAGCGGATCGTCGCTGACTCGCGTAATGATCGGCTGCGTATTAAAGGGCAACGCACCGTGCAGAACCTTGCGGGATTTATCCCGTTTGGATTTACCTCATCATGGTGCCAGATTTCTTGTAAAGAAGGAGGTGAGGATATGAGGAGTTGAGCTTTTTCGTGCTCTGAACGAAAAAGCCCTGAGCTAATGCTCAGGGCTATCGTAATAAGTGGCGGAACGGACGGGGCTCGAACACGCGACCCCCTGCGTGACAGGCAGGTATTCTAACCAACTGAACTACCGCTCCACCGATTCTGTACTGATATCAGAAAACGTCTGATTTCAGGTATTTCACCTTTACCTTGTCAGGGG
>CAJYIY010000012.1 GCA_913775305.1 uncultured Erwinia sp.
ACAATATGGTGAGGTGTCCGAGTGGCTGAAGGAGCACGCCTGGAAAGTGTGTATACGGCAACGTATCGAGGGTTCGAATCCCTCTCTCACCACCATATTCTGAAGAGAAAGCCTGAGCAAACGCTCAGGCTTTTTTTTTGCCTCTCTCTCCACGCCCCTACCGCTTCTGCCAACGGCCCTGCGCGCTGAAGCGATGACCAGCCGCACTGGCCAGAACATCGAGTGACTGGCACAGCACAAAGTAAACCAACGCCACAAACAGGAATACCTCCATCGGGTAAACCATACTGCGATTGTTGACCTGCGTTGCCAGAAAGGTCAGCTCACCGACGCCGACAATATAGGCCAGCGACGTGTCCTTAATCAGCGCAATCCACTGGTTGATAAATGAAGGCACCATCATCCGCAGCGCCTGCGGCAGCACAATCATCCGCAGCGTCTGCCAGCGGGTCAGTCCTAAAGAAAGCCCGGCCTGCCACTGCCCGGCAGCGATGGCGGCAATGCCCGCCTTAACGGCGTGGGCCAGATAGGCTGAGGCGATCAGCGCCAGCGCGCACACCACCGTGGTGATTTCCGGGATCTCAACGCCAAATACCATCGGCAGCAGGAAGTAGGTCCAGAAGATCAGCATAATCACCGGGATTGCGCGGAAAAACCCCAGTATCGCGGCCAGCAGACCGGCAGCCACCCCGCGCGACATCGCCAGCGCCACACCGAGCGCAGTGCCGAGCACCGCCGATGCGGCCCCGGCCATCAGACTCATTGCCAGCGTCAGCGCCGCGCCGCCCAGCGGCCCCTCCGGCCAGGTGCCCCACAGCATGTAGCCCAGGTTATCCTGAATAATATGGAAATCCATTTCAGTACTCCTTCAGCGGCTTACGCTGCTGTCGCCACATGCCCCACCCTTCCAGCACGGCGATAAGGGCGATGTAGAGTAACGTTGCTAAACCAAACGCCTGAAAAGTCCTCAGGGTTTCGGTTTCCACCTGGCGGGAGGCGTAAGACAGCTCCGCCACGCCAATCGCCATGGTCAGTGAAGAATTCTTGATCACGTTCATGTACTGCCCCAGCAGCGGCGGCAGCGCTATTTTTAACGCCTGTGGCAGTACCACGTAACGCATCGCCTGCCATCCCGTCAGCCCCAGCGCCTGAGCGGCATATTTCTGTCCACCCGCCACGCCGCGTATCCCTGAACGGATCTCTTCGGCGATAAAAGCGGAGGAATAGACGGTCAGCCCGAAGAAACCGGCAAGAAATTCAAACGAGGGCCACGCCAGCGGCCCTGCCTGATGTGAGCCGTTCAGCCAGTCCATTGCCGCTGCGGGCAGGATCTGCCCGGCGGCAAAATACCAGAAGAACAGCTGCACCAGCAGGGGCGTATTGCGAAAAAGGGCACGGTGGATCACGGCCAGCCAGCGCAGGGGGGCGAGGCTGCTGTCACGCATGGCAGCCAGCACCGTCCCCAGTAGCGTGGCGGCCACACCGGCGCAGACAGAGAGCCACAGCGTCAGCAAGAAACCGTGCCACAGCCAGTTGAGGTATGGCGGTGCCAGCAGCCAGTCCGGGTTCATGTTCTGTCCTTGTGTTATAACCTGCAACCGGGGCACAGCACGCTGTGCCCCTGATGATCGGTGACTGAAAAGCCACACGTCAGGCTTCAGGCTGCTGATCCAACGGTGCGATTTTGAAGTCGCCGCGCGGCTGTGCGGCTGGGGTTTGCGGTCCGAACCAGCGGTCGTAAATCTTCACCGCCTCGCCCTCTTTTTCCAGCTTGATCAGCGTGTCATTCACTGCGTCGGTCAGGCGCTGCTCGCCCTTTGGAATTCCGATGCCCTGATATTCTTTAGTCAGGCTGAACGGCGAGATTTCAAATTCTGCCTTCTGCGCTGGCGACAGATTGCCGAGCAGGCCGACCAGTTTGGCATCGTCCTGAGTGATCGCCTGCACGTTGCGGTTACGCAGCGCCACAAAGGCCAGCGGAGTATCATCATAGGCGATCACTTTTGCCGTCGGATAGCGCTCACGCAGGGTGATCTCCTGCACCGTGCCTTTGTCCGCGCCAATACGCAGCGTTTTGATGTCGTCAGGGGTTTTCAGAACGCCTTTGCGGGCGATAAATTTCTGACCGGTGGCGAAATACGGCACGCTGAAGTTCACCTCCTTCGCCCGCTCGTCGGTGATGGTAAAATTCGCGGCGATCAGGTCCACCTTCTTCGACACCAGCAGCGGAATACGGTTGGCCGGATTGGTGGCGCGAAGTTCCACTTTGACGCCTAATGCCTTACCGATCGCGTCGGCAACGTCCACGTCATAACCCACCAGCTTTTTACTTTGCGGATCGATATAACCGAATGGCGGGTTGCTGTCGAACACCGCAATGCGGACCACACCAGCCTGCCTGATATCATCAAGTTTATCGGCATAAGCGGAACCGGCGGCGAGACCGGTCAGACTGGCTAACAGGGTTAATGCCCAAGCGCGATGTTTCATTGAAAGCTCCTTAAGGGTTGAATTCCGGCACCTCAATACGCTAACAAAGCCGACTACACTCAGGAACTAACATAAATAACTATGTTTATGTTAATTATCTCTTTGTCATAACTGAAAAAATCCTGACGCAACGCCAACCCGTGCAGGTCAGTTTCTTCGGTTAATCTTTAGTTAAAAAGTGCTGTCTCTGGCACAAACAGGCAAGCGGCACGGTTTGACGTCAGCTATCTTCGCGCTTCTCTTACTGACCAGGTTGATCCTTGATGAATAGCACAACACAGCTTTTAAAAAGCCACCGCAGCGATCGTAGTTACCTTGCCAGACCCATCGACGACAGCATTCTTGATGACATTATCGAATGCGCATGGCGAGCTCCGACGTCGGTCAACTCTCAGCAGGTTTCTCTGGTCGTGACCCGCGATGCTGCTGCCCGGGCGCGTATTGCTGAACTGGCCGGTGGACAAAAGTGGATCGCTCAGGCACCGGTATTTATTACCTTCGTGCTGGACATGCATAAAAGCCAGCTGGCCATTGCCGCCGAAGGCAAAGCGCAGATCGCCCACCAGAGCCTGGAAAGTGTGGTTTCGGGTGCAGTCGATGTCGGCATCGCGCTGGAAGCCGTGATGACCGCCGCGCGCTCGCATGGCTTAGGCATTGTCCCCATTGGGGGTATTCGCCGCGATCCTGCGGCCATGATTGAACTGCTGCAGCTACCCGAACTGACCTTCCCGGTGGCAGGCGTGGTGCTGGGCTACGTCGATGAGCCCGCCGTACAGAAACCGCGCATGCCGATGGCGGGCTTCCGCCATGAAGAGCACTATCGCCAGGACGTGCTGCCTGAATCGATCCGCCGCTACAACCAGATTCTGGTGGAACACTGGCAGCAGACCGGCCGCACCGACGGTGATAACTGGGGGAATAACACCGCCAGCTACTATCAGCACATCTACTTCCCTGAGGTACTGCCGGCAATCCTGCGCCAGGGATTTGGCGTCGATAAATAGGCAAAAAAAAGCCCGGCACACGCCGGGCTTCAGAGACAGATTCAACCTTAACCGTAGGCTAGCAGCGTGCGCTGGCACAGCTGAGAACGTACGCAGTCTTCTTTATTAAACCGCACCACCCCAATCATGTCGTCTTCCTCAAAGCGCGCCATGGCGTCACTGAGGCCGGACTGCACGTGGGCAGGCAGGTCGCACTGGGTAATATCGCCGTTGACGATCACGGTGACGTTTTCCCCAAGGCGCGTCAGGAACATTTTCATCTGCGCGGCGGTGACGTTTTGCGCCTCATCGAGAATAACCACCGCATTTTCAAAGGTACGGCCACGCATATAGGCAAAGGGCGCTATCTCAACTTTACCGATTTCGGGACGCAGACAGTACTGCATAAAGGAAGAGCCGAGACGTTTAACCAGAACGTCATAGACCGGACGGAAATACGGGGCGAATTTTTCTGAGATGTCGCCGGGCAGGAATCCCAGATCCTCATCCGCCTGTAACACCGGTCGGGTCACGATAATCCTCTCCACATCCTTATGGATCAGAGCCTCCGCCGCTTTTGCGGCACTAATCCAGGTTTTACCACACCCGGCTTCACCGGTAGCAAAGATCAGTTGTTTGGTTTCTATGGCGTTGAGATAGTGCGCCTGAGCTTCATTTCTGGCAGCAATCGGCGAATGATCGCGCGTATCGCGCGCCATGCCTATTGCATCCAGCCCACCCATTTGCACCAGCGAGGTGACCGATTCTTCTTCACGCTGACGGTGACTGCGCGAATCGCTACGAAGCACACGTTTTGCTTCACGACGAGCTTTGATCACTGCTTTCTGTCTTCCCATAGTGGCACCTTACAGTTGGTTTCATTTCCCGCATCAGCCTGGTGATGCGATTACGTGAACGCTTTAGAGGTTGTGGCTTCCTTTTAAGCCGTGTCTGGCCGTTGCAACAGATGCAAAGCTGCGCCGGGGCGCAGAGTGCACCGGAAAGCAATTAACAGGGTTGATGGAGCGATAAATTGTTAAAGAAGAGAATGCTGTAGTGGAAATGTGCGCCCCGCAACGACAGGCGATGGTCGACTTTCTGTTTACGGGTCCGTTAAAGGACTTGGGCATTCGCTATCTCCGTAGTGGGATACTTAATGCGAAAAAAGACTACAATTTCATTCCAGCATATCGCTGTGAAATTGCAACATCTTTTTTACTGTTATTCCGTGACGGAAAATAAAGTCATAGAATACAATGCGTTAAATTTATCTTTTATTTAACATTATTGTCATCATTAAATTAAACGCATATTTTTTAATCAATCCGCAGGGGTAAAAGCGGAACCGGTCTTCAGGAGATGAGTTAAAACGGAATCGCGGGCGCCCGGCACCCGCTGTTATTCATCAGGCCTCAAGCAGACCCTGCGCAAAATAGTGCTGGCTGTCCACTACCCCCGGCAGCACGAAGAAGTAACCTCCGCCGACAGGTTTAATATATTCCTCCAGCGCCTCGCCGTTTAAACGTTTTTGCACCGTGAGGAAGCCTTTTTCTAAATCGTGCTGATAGCAGACAAACAGCAGCCCCATGTCCAGCTGGCCCGATTTGGACACGCCGAGAGAATAGCTGTATCCGCGGCGCAGCATCAAGTTGCTCTGCGTTTCCGGCGTGCGCGGATTCGCCAGGCGAATATGCGCATCCAGCGGCGTCACCTTCCCTTCCGGATCGTTCGCGTAGTCCGGCACATCGTGCTCGTTTTCCATGCCCAGCGGCGCACCGCTGTGCTTTACCCGACCAAAAATGGTCTGCTGTTCGCCGAGTGGCGTCCGGTCCCAGAACTCAACGTGGAACTGGATGATCCTCGCGGCCTGATAGCTGCCGTGCAGCGCCCAGGCGGGTTCGTCCTGATCGTCACTCACCCAGAGGATCTTATCCATCAGCAGCCGGTCTGCGGTGTCCGGGTTGGCGGTGCCATCTTTGAAGCCCAGCAGATTTATCGGCGTTTCTTTGCCTTTACTGCGCGCGGCGTGATCGGAGATAAAGCCTTCCCGGCGCCAGCGCACACTCAGCAGATCCGGCGTGTACTTGATAATATCGCGCAGCGCGTGGATCGTCGTGTCACTGGTATTGGCGCAGATTTGCAGCAGCAGGTCGCCGTGGCACAGGCTGGCATCCAGTGCGTCATTGGGAAAGCGGGCCATTTGCTGTAGCTTCAGCGGCTTGTGGGCCTGCAGCCCATAGCGCTCATCAAACAGCGAGGCGCCAACGGAGACGGTTATCGTCAGATTGTCGGGGTAGATATCCTCGCCGAGAATACCGGAGTCCATTGGCGGCAGCTGCGGGTTGGTCACCAGCGGCGCTTTGCCTCCGGTGGTCAAAAACGCAATGCGGTCGGTCAGCAGCCTGAACAACCGCACCAGATCGGTCTTATCCGCTGCCAGCACGTCAAAAGCAACCAGCATCATCGCCGCCTGCTGGGGTGTGACAATGCCGGACTGGCGAAGACCATAAAACGGCTGGCTTTCATCGCGTGCCGACGGGGAAACGGTACCCGGCGACGACACTTTTCCGTCACCGGCTGCATGGACCGGACAACCGCCGGTCACGGCGAGGGCACCGCCCAGGATACCCACGCCTTTTAACAAACGACGACGTGAGCTTGATGCCACCTCATCAATGGATTTTGTTGCCATATCTGATCAGTCCAGTCCCAGCGTTCCACGCAGCAGCGAGAGGTCTTCGGCCAGTGCCGTAATTGGACCTTTCAGCGCATTGCGGTCAGCATGGGTCAATTTTTCGTAAGATTCATAGCCGTCCCGGGTACGGTACTTCGCCAGAATGGTGTCCACTTTTTTGAAGTTACCGTCCACTTTGGCCAGCAGCTCCGGATTCGCCTTCTGCAACAGCGGACGCAGCAGGTTGACGATTTTCTGCGCGCCGTCAACGTTCGCCTGGAAATCCCACAGGTCGGTTCGGCTGTAGCGGTCTTCTTCGCCGGAAATCTTGCTGGAAGCGACTTCCTCAATCAGACCGGCGGCCCCCCCTACCACTTTGACCGGCGGAAAAGCCAGTTCGCTGACACGCGTTTGCAGACCCTGAACATCTTTGTACAGCTGGTCGGCAAATTTATCCATACCTTTTGTGGTGTTATCGCCAAACAACGCTTTTTCCAGACGGTGGAAGCCGGTAAAGGCAGGATCGTCAGCTTTCTGCTCAAAATCGTCTTCACGGGCATCAATGCTGCCGTCAAGGTCGGAGAACAGCTCGGCTATGGGTTCAATACGCTCGTAGTGCTGTCGGGTCGGGGCGTACAGCGCCCTGGCTTTCGTGACATCACCGGCTTTCACCGCCTCCGTAAAGGCTTTCGTCCCGGCAACCAGCTGCTCCACCTCTTTCATCACATAGATTTTGTAGTCGGCAACAGGTCCCACTAATCGCAGGACGTCCGGCTTATCACTGTTTGCTTGACTGCCGCTGGCTTTCACTATCAGCTTGCCCTTCGGATTGCTCAGCAGGCCGCAGGTCATGTCATATTCGCCCGCTTCCAGATTCGCGGTCATCTTCTGGGTAAATCCGGGGGCGATATTTTCACGCTCCTCAACCACCATCACCCCTTTCAGGATCTCCCACTCCAGCCCTTTCTGGCTGTTATTTTGGATAATAAACTGGGTTTTACCGGCGTCCACCGTCAGCGTCATCGGGTCGCACTGTTTGTCGTTGACGCTAACCTTAACCTGCGGAATATCAGCCGCCAGCGCCGCGCCTGAAGTGGTGAGCACTGCCAGCAGAGCGGCATTCAGTGCGTGGCGGCGAAAGTGTGTAGTCATCTTAGAATCCCTGTCAAAAAAGTTGAACCGGCAGGCGGGGCCTGCCTGGCCAGTATTAGCGCGTGCTGCGCGCCGCTGAGGGGGTCACGCCTGCCGGCTGCATAAACAGCAGCAGCGCAGGGATCAGATATATCAGCCATACCGCCACTTCGCTGACGCTCGGGGCTTCCTGATAGCCGAGAATACCTTCCAGCAGCGTGCCAGACACGCTGTGAGTGGAGAGCACATGACTGAAATCAAATGCGACACTCTGGAAATGGTTCCACAGTCCCGCTTCATGGAAGGCGCGTATTGCGCCCGCCGCCAGTCCTGCGGCAACAAAAATAATAAACAGGCTGGTCCACTTAAAGAAGCTCGCCAGGTTCAGACGCACCCCACCCCAGTAGATCAGCATCCCCAGCAGCACCGCGGTGCCCAGACCGAGCATCGCGCCCAGCGGTGGCGCATAGCCGACATCCTGCTGGAAGGCTGCCAGCAGGAAGAACACCGACTCCAGGCCTTCACGGGCAACGGCAAGAAACACCATCAGCACCAGCGCCCAGCCGCTGCTGTTACCCTTGTTCAGCGCGTTATCAACGGCATCCTCAAGCTGGGCTTTGACGTTGCGCGACACTTTACGCATCCAGAACACCATCCAGGTGAGGATCACCACCGCGATAACCGCCACCAGCCCTTCAAACAGCTCCTGCTGTTTCTGCGGGAACTCACCGGTGGTTTCATTAATGAACCAGCCGAGCGCAAAGCACAGCGCGACAGCAACGGCCACGCCAGCCCACATCGCGCCGAACCACTGGCCGCGCTGGGTACGCTTCAGATAGCTGGCAATCAGGCTGACAATCAGCGCTGCTTCCAGCCCTTCGCGTAACATAATAAGAAAAGGGACAAACATGCCAACACCCTCAAAAGTGTTAAATACGGTCAAGTGCGGTAAAGATAAGTAAAAAAGCAAACGATATCGATTATCATTATCGCAAGAGGAATTACAAGCATTTCCGGCGAAAAAAATGCGCTTTTACGGACGGGATTTTTTAAGAAAATGTAACGGAGGGAAATCAATAATTCGTGAAAAAAAAGAGCCCCTCCGTGGAGACGCTCTTTACGCTAATGCCAGTATGGACAGTAAGGTGCCTGTCGCCTTCAGTGGACCTCCGCCACCAATCGCATCAGCTGCGGTATTCAGCTTCCGCTGCGTCAAAGCGCTGCTGCGCGGCGGCAGACGGGGCTTTGCCAAGCAGACTGAACACCACAATGGCGACGCTGGCAAACAGGAAGCCAGGAATGATTTCGTACAGTTCCCCCCAGCCGTAGTTTTTCCACAGCAGAACGGTCGCGGCTCCGACGATCATTCCGGCCAGCGCACCGTTGCGGGTCATGCGGCGCCAGATCAGTGAGAACAGCACCACCGGACCAAAGGCCGCTCCGAAGCCCGCCCACGCATAGCTGACCAGGCCCAGCACTCGGTTATCCGGGTTCGCCGCCAGCGCAATCGCCACCACTGCAACCAGCAGCACCATCAGACGACCAACCCATACCAGCTCGCGCTGGCTGGCATGCTTGCGCAGGAAGTTTTTATACAGGTCTTCGGTCAGCGCGCTGGAACACACCAACAGCTGACAGCTCAGGGTTGACATGACCGCCGCCAGAATCGCCGACAGCAAGATTCCGGCAATCCAAGGATTAAACAGAATTCGCGTCAGCTCAATAAAGATACGCTCGCCGTTTTCATTGACCCCGGCGGCCAGCTCCGGATGATTCTGGAAGAAGGCAATACCAAAGAAGCCGACCGCCACTGCACCGGCCAGGCACAGGATCATCCAGGTCATACCGATGCGGCGCGCCGTACGGATGGAGCGGTGAGAATCAGCCGCCATAAAGCGCGCGAGAATATGCGGCTGGCCGAAGTAGCCCAACCCCCAGCCCAGCAGCGAGATAACCGCGACGAAGTTGAGGTTTTTCAGCATATCAATATTTTCAATGCTCTTCGCTTCAATCACCTGCAACGCATCGCCCAGTCCACCCACGGCAACAATCACAATTACCGGCGTGAGGATCAGGGCAAAAATCATCAGGCTGGCCTGAACGGTATCGGTCCAGCTTACCGCGAGGAATCCGCCGACAAAGGTATAGACAATGGTCGCGGCCGCACCGGCCCACAGGGCCGTTTCGTAGCTCATACCGAAGGTGCTTTCAAACAGGCGGGCACCGGCCACCACGCCAGAGGCACAGTAAATGGTGAAGAAGATCAGGATCACCAGCGCGGAGATCACCCGCAGCAGCCTGCTGCTGTCTTCAAAGCGGCTGGAGAAAAAGTCCGGCAGGGTCAGGGCGTTGTCATGATGCTCGGTCTGCACGCGCAGACGACCGGCAACAATTTTCCAGTTCAGCCAGGCCCCCAGCGTCAGCCCGATAGCGATCCAGCTTTCGGAAATTCCGGAGATAAAAATCGCACCCGGTAGCCCCATCAGCAGCCAGCCACTCATATCGGATGCACCGGCAGAGAGCGCGGTGACCACGCTGCCGAGGCTGCGCCCGCCCAGAATATAATCGTCAAAGTTTTTGGTTGAGCGGTAAGCAATAAAGCCGATCAACACCATGCCGAGTATATAAACACAAAATGTCACCATCATCGGTGTACTTACAGTCATCAGGTTCTCCACTTATTATTCGTTTTCGTCGCGGTCAGGCTGCAGGGCGTTGACTTCACCAGGGCGCCGAAGCAGTTTCGCAAGAGGGTGGCTTCCTGCCGGGGGCGGTATCCTGCCGTAAACGGCTACGGCGCACAATCGTTTTAACACCGTTCTTACAGCCATTTCACCCGGTAACAATCAGTAAACGTCAACAGGTTGCACTCGGTCACACTTCACCCGGTTGCACCCGCACGATAAATCCTGAACCCCAGAGTCTACGGGTCTGTATACCTGGCGAGATTTTTGCAGCAATAACCATGCCGCTTTTTTAAATGTAAAGAAAAGGCGGATTTTCTGGCGTGCGCGTTCGGTCACATTTAACGAGGTTGCACAAAGTTGCAACATCAGTGATATTGCTCGCTACCGTTATTTCTCTCTGATTCTGGAGCTTTCAGGCATGGGCACAACCACAATGGGCGTAAAACTGGACGACGCCACGCGCGACCGCATCAGGCAGGCCGCCCGGCAAATTGACCGCACGCCACACTGGTTAATTAAGCAGGCCATTTTTAACTATCTTGAGCAGATTGAGCAGGGTCAGCCCCTGCCTGAGCGGGCGACCGGCCCGCTGCTCAGCGAGGAGGAAGAACGCCCGCCGGAAGAGTCGCACCAGCCGTTCCTGGATTTTGCCGAAAGCGTTTTACCCCAGTCCGTCGCCCGAGCGGCTATCACCTCAGCCTGGCGTCGTCCGGAGACCGAAGCGGTGCCGATGCTGCTGGAGCAGGCGCGTCTTCCTGCCGCCCTGGCAAAGTCGACATATGAAATGGCCAGTAAGCTGGCCGACAAACTCAGGCACCAAAAAAGTGCAGGCGGACGCGCCGGAATGGTGCAAAACCTGCTGCAGGAGTTCTCTCTCTCGTCGCAGGAGGGCGTGGCGCTGATGTGTCTGGCGGAGGCCCTGCTGCGCATTCCCGACAAACCGACGCGCGATGCGCTGATCCGCGACAAAATCAGCAACGGTAACTGGCACTCTCACCTGGGCCGCAGCCCGTCAATGTTTGTGAATGCCGCCACCTGGGGTCTGTTGTTCACCGGTCGTCTGGTCTCCACGCACAATGAAGCCAGCCTCTCCCGCTCGCTGAACCGCATTATCGGTAAAAGCGGTGAGCCGCTGATCCGCAAAGGCGTGGATATGGCGATGCGCCTGATGGGCGAACAGTTTGTCACCGGCGAAACCATTGCCGAGGCGCTGGCTAACGCCCGTAAGCTGGAGGAGAAAGGCTTCCGCTACTCCTACGATATGCTCGGTGAAGCCGCCCTGACCGCCCGCGATGCCAGGGCCTACCTGCTCTCCTATCAGCAGGCGATCCACGCCATCGGCAAAGCTTCGAACGGTCGCGGCATTTATGAAGGTCCGGGCATTTCGATCAAGCTTTCTGCCCTGCATCCGCGCTACAGCCGCGCCCAGTATGAGCGGGTGATGGAGGAACTGTATCCGCTGCTGAAGTCCCTGACCCTGCTGGCCCGTAATTACGATATCGGCATTAATATCGATGCCGAGGAAGCCGACCGGCTGGAGCTCTCCCTCGATCTGCTGGAAAAACTCTGCTTTGAGCCGGAGCTGGAGGGCTGGAACGGCATCGGCTTCGTGATTCAGGCCTACCAGAAGCGCTGCCCGATGGTGATCGACGCGCTGACCGACCTGGCGCAGCGCAGCCGCCGTCGCCTGATGATCCGTCTGGTGAAAGGGGCCTACTGGGACAGTGAAATCAAACGCGCCCAGGTCGACGGGCTGGAAGGCTATCCGGTCTATACCCGCAAGGTGTATACCGACATTGCCTATATTGCCTGCGCCCGCAAGCTGCTGGCGGTTCCTAATCTGATCTATCCGCAGTTTGCCACCCACAACGCCCACACGCTGGCGGCGATTTATCAGCTGGCGGGCAACAACTATTACCCCGGTCAGTATGAGTTCCAGTGCCTGCACGGCATGGGCGAACCGCTCTATGAGCAGGTTGTGGGTAAGGTCGCGGACGGCAAGCTGAATCGCCCCTGCCGGATCTATGCGCCGGTTGGCACCCATGAAACCCTGCTGGCCTATCTGGTCCGTCGCCTGCTGGAGAACGGTGCCAACACCTCATTTGTTAACCGCATCGCCGATACCAGCCTGCCGCTGGATGAGCTGGTTGCCGATCCGGTTGATGCGGTAGAAAAACTGGCCCGGACAGAAGGTGCCGTAGGCCTGCCGCATCCGAAAATCCCGCTGCCGCGTGAGCTGTACGGTGCGCAGCGGCAGAACTCCGCCGGGCTGGACCTGGCCAATGAACATCGCCTGGCCTCACTCTCCAGCGCCCTGCTGAACAGCGCCAGCGAAAGCTGGCAGGCCGCCCCGCTGATCGACGCACCGCTGGAAGGCGGCGACAGCCTGCCGGTGGTGAACCCCGCCGAGCCGCTGGATATCGTCGGGCAGGTGCGCCACGCCACGCCGGGGGAAGTTTCCGCCGCGCTGGATGCGGCGGTTAGCGTCGGACCAATCTGGTTCGCCACCCCGCCGCAGGAGCGTGCAGCCATTCTGGAGCGGGCTGCCACTCTGATGGAGGGACAGATGCAGACGCTGATCGGCATTCTGGTACGTGAAGCCGGAAAAACCTTCAGCAACGCCATCGCCGAAGTGCGCGAGGCGGTTGATTTTCTGCACTACTACGCCGGTCAGGTACGGGACGATTTCGATAATGAAACCCATCGTCCGCTGGGTCCGGTGGTCTGCATCAGCCCGTGGAACTTCCCGCTGGCGATTTTCAGCGGACAAATCGCCGCCGCGCTGGCGGCAGGCAACAGCGTGCTGGCCAAACCGGCTGAACAGACGCCGCTGATCGCCGCCCGCGCGGTGGCGATCCTGCATGAAGCTGGCGTCCCTCGGGGCGCACTGCAGCTGCTGCCGGGCAGCGGTGAAACCGTTGGCGCACAGCTGACCGGTGATGATCGGGTGCGCGGCGTGATGTTTACCGGTTCAACCGCCGTGGCCACCCTGATCCAACGCGGGCTGGCGGGCCGCCTCGATCCGCAGGGCCGACCGACGCCGCTGATTGCCGAAACCGGCGGAATGAATGCGATGATCGTCGACTCTTCGGCGCTGACGGAACAGGTGGTGACCGATATCGTCGCCTCAGCATTTGACAGCGCCGGGCAGCGCTGTTCGGCGCTGCGTCTGCTGTGCGTACAGGAGGATGTCGCCGAGCACACGCTGAGCATGCTGCGCGGCGCGATGGCCGAATGCCGCATGGGTAACCCGGAGCGTTTCTCCACCGATATCGGTCCGGTGATTGATGCCGAAGCGAAGGCCGGTATCGACCAGCATATTCAGTCGATGCGCAGCAAAGGTTTTACCGTATTTCAGGCCGCGCAGCCGCAGGACGGCCGCGAATGGCAGACCGGGACCTTCGTGCAGCCCACGCTGATTGAGCTCGCCAGCGTGGCCGATCTGACGCGCGAAATTTTCGGTCCGGTGCTGCACGTGGTGCGCTATGCCCGTAATACCCTGCCGCAGATCCTCGATCAGATTAACGCCTCCGGTTACGGCCTGACGCTGGGCGTTCATACCCGCATCGATGAGACCATCGACCAGGTGATCCAGAAAGCGCACGTCGGCAACCTCTACGTCAACCGCAATATGGTTGGCGCGGTGGTGGGCGTGCAGCCATTCGGCGGTGAGGGGCTGTCGGGCACCGGGCCGAAAGCCGGTGGCCCGCTCTATCTCTATCGCCTGCTGTCTCACCGCCCGGATAATGCCCTGCAAACCACGCTCGATCGTCAGGACCGTCTCAGCCCGCCGGATACGCAGCGACGCGCAGCATTGCTGACCCCGCATCAGGCGCTGAGCGAATGGGCGGCCAATCGTCAGGCGCTGGCGGCTCTGTGCGCACGCTATGCCGAGCTGGGCCAGGGCGGGATCGTTCGCCTGCTGCCGGGGCCAACCGGCGAGCGTAACACCCTGTCCCTGCTGCCGCGTGAACGGGTGCTGTGTCTTGCCGATAACGAGCAGGATACGCTGGTACAGCTTGCGGCGGTCACCGCCGTTGGCAGCCAGGCGCTGTGGCAGGATGATGAACTGCACCGCACGCTGTGGCAGCAGCTGCCCGCGCCGGTACAGCAGCGGATTAGCCTTGTGGCCCAGCCGCTGGAACAGGGAGAGTACGATGCGGCGATCTGTCACGGTGATGCCGATCGGCTGCGTACGATCTGCGAGGCCATCGCGGCCAGAGACGGCGCGATTGTCTCCGTTCAGGGCTTTGCACGCGGGGAAACCAATCTGCTGCTGGAAAGGCTGCTGCACGAGCGTTCGCTGAGCATAAATACCGCAGCCGCAGGCGGTAACGCCAGCCTGATGACCATCGGTTGAGGAACATGGCGGGCTGTACCCGGCAGGGAGGCTACCCTGATATCGCGGTGGCGCGCTGAGGCAGACCGTAGGGTTAAGCTTTGATGCGAAGGCCGATCGTCATTCGATCGGCCTCTTTTTTTTAACTGGACACAAACCGCTCAAAACACACCCGGTGCTCTGCCACCGGCTGACTCTCCAGCCAGTCGCAGGTCGCCACAACCATTGCCGGAGGGCCGCACAGGTAGGCATCAAACGGCTGCTGCAGCTGGCTGGCTTCCAGCACGTCAGTGATCCTCCCCCGCTTCCCGTGCCAGCTGTCGTCAGGTCGTGACACCACCCGCTGATAGCTGAAGTCACTCAGCTGCTGGGTCAGCGCATCCAGCCGTTCCAGCTCGCAGAGTTCCTGCTGGAAACGAACCCCGTACCACAGCCTGATCGGTTGCGTACAGCCCGACTGCGCCAGGCTTTCCAGCATGCTCAACAGCGGCGACAATCCCGTGCCGCCCGCAATCAGCAACAGCGGACGCGTCACTTCACGCAGATAGAAAGCCCCGAAGGGTGCGCTAAAGGAAAGGGTATCTCCCGGCTGACAGCGCTGACGCAGATAGTCGCTCATCGACCCCTGCTCCAGCAGGCGGATCAGAAACGCCATCCGGTTTTCCTGTGGTGTACAGGCGCTGGCCCAGGAGTAAGCACGGCTGCCGCTGCCGCCGGGGATCTCAATCCGCGCATACTGGCCGGGCAGGTAGTGCAGCGCCGGTTGTCCAGGATCGAGCGCCATCTCCAGACGCACCACGTTTTCCGCCACCGGCGTCACGCTGCTGACGCGGGCGGTATAGCGCTGCGGGACAATACTGCACACGCTGGAGTCGCTGTCAAAGTAGAAGGCACCGTCGGAAAGCAGCCGCGTCTGACAGGCCAGCATATAACCCTGCGCCAGTTCGTCTGCGCTTAGCGCATCCTCATCAACATACTCCAGCGCAAAGCGGCCTGATTCGCAGCGGCCGCGGCAGGTAGCACACACCCCCTCCCGGCAATCCAGCGGCAACGTGATCCCCTGACGGAAAGCGGCATCCAGCAGGGTTTCCTGCTGTTCTACCTGGATAAACTGCGTAACCCCGTCGGCAAATATGATTGCTGCCCGGTGATTCGATTGAGTCACTGGATCTCCTTACAGGTGGTAAAAATCGAGTACCGAATCGATTTTGTCGTTAAGCAGCAGCACGTGCTTGCGGCTGATTTTCA
This sequence comes from uncultured Erwinia sp., assembly GCA_913775305.1. Taxonomy (GTDB): domain Bacteria; phylum Pseudomonadota; class Gammaproteobacteria; order Enterobacterales; family Enterobacteriaceae; genus Erwinia. The sequence continues at coordinate 15,553 of CAJYIY010000012.1, forward strand.
GTTCGCCGTCCTGCTGGCACAGTCGATAGCCGGCACGTCCGTAGACGTGAGCCGTTTCACCAAAGCGGGTGTAGTGGGTCAGCCAGTTCACGCTGACGTTCAGGCTGTTGTCCCCGTCAGGCTCGATCTGCACATTACTGATCAGGTGCAGAGTACGCGGCATCGGGGTAGAGGCCGCTGACTTGCCGGTGCGAATGCGGAACACCCTGTCCTCCAGCCCGGAACGGTTGGCATAGTAGATCAGTGACATTTCGCGCTGCGGATCCCGGGTGTACTGATGTTCACTGCACCACTGTGGGACGTGAAACTCGGCGTCCTGGCTAAAAAAATCAAGGTAGCGGTCCCACTGCTGCCGATCGCAGGCATCGGCGACCTGATACAGAAATTGCTCAACGGTGTACTGCCGCTGCTGCGGGCTCATCTCATTCATCATGGTTTCGCGTCCTCTGTTTCTGGCTGGCCGCAGCCAGTTTTTTTTCCAGCGCGTTCAGCATCATCTGCTGCCATGCGCGATGCTGATTGACGTACAGCCCTTCGTGGGTAATTTCTGTTCCGGTTATCTGCGGCGTGATGTTCAGCAGCTCGCTGTGGTGCGTCGGACCATACTGCCACTGCTGATGCCCGCGGGAGATGTCATTCCACCGGGTACTGCGAGCCTGAAAACCGCGCTGCTGCTCACGAAATTCCACCAAATCGTCAGGCGTTCCCATACCCGACACGTTGAAAAAGTCTTCAAACTGGCGGATACGGCTCTCACGATCCTTAGCCGACTCCCCCTTCACACCCAGGCACAGGCTTATCACCTCGGTTTTATTCCACGCGACGGGCCGGATAATGCGCAGCTGTGAGCTGATCTGATCGATAAAAAACAGGCTGGGATAGATGTTCAGATTGCGCAGACGATGCATGCTCCAGCGTGCTCGTTCAGCGGCATATTTTTTCAGCAGTCGCGGCATAATCACCTCATAGCCCGGACGCACCTCGGCGGCATTCGGCATATCGCTGAACAGCACGCCGTGACCGTACTTAAAGGAGAACCAGCCGTCGTCGGTGCTTCCGTCTCCCGCCCCCAGCTTGTTGTAATCCAGCGTTTTTTCACCGCGCTGACCGCGTTGGGCATCCAGCTCATGCCGGTGGTTCACAGTTGACACATAGTTGTAGTGCACGGTGCTGACGTGATAGCCATCCAGGCCGTTTTCATTTTGCAGCTTCCAGTTGGCCGGGTAGGTGTAGGTGGATACGCCCGGCAGAACCTCCAGCTCACCGGTTTCTGACTGCTCAATCATCATGTCAAAGAACAGGGCTGCATCGCCGAGAAAATCACGCAGGCTGAGGTCCGATTCGGTATTCAGGCTGATAAAAACGAAACCGTGATAGCTCTCAATTCTGGCCTGTTTCAAACTGTGGCATTTCTTGTCAAAGTCGCTGCCGTATTCCGCCGGTGCTTTAACCTTTGCCAGCGCGCCATCTGATTTATAACACCAGGCATGAAACGGACAGGTAAAGGTACTCTGATTACCCTGTGTGACCCGGGTCAGGGTCGCGCCACGATGCTGGCAGGTGTTCGACAACGCGTGCAGCTGGCCTTTGCCATCACGCGTTATCAGCATTGGCTGACGCCCGGCCTGCACGGTGATAAAGTCATGCGGGTTGGGGATCTGGCTCTCATGGCAGGCAAATATCCACTGCTGCTCGAAGATCAGCTCCATCTCTAAATCAAACAGCGCCTCATCGGTAAACATCGCCCGCGCGATGCGATAGACGCCCTCTTCCGGACGAAAGTCGAGGCTTTTCTCAATCACCTGCTGCCACTCTTTTAGCTCTTGTACCCTGTTCACATTGTTCTCCAGACGTTGATTGGCGGGTTGGCTGATCCCTGAGGGATCAGCCTGCGTGATTTATCCCCGGGCGTGGCGACGTTCGACGGCGGAATCAGGAACGGCAACGCATGCCTGATAGAGCGTGAAGTCAAAGTCAATTGAGGTGAAAGGTTGGGTCAGATTTTTACTGGCAAGCTGTTCAGGCGCGGATATTTTATGCACTTCCGGCACCAGCCCCTCGCGGCTGGCGAAGGCAAAGTCGTCCCACAGGTATTCGTCACCGTCGATATTGATCTGGGTTGTCAGCTTACGGTAGCCGTGCGCGGTGACAAAAAAGTGGATATGCGCCGGCCGGCGGCCATGTCGTCCCAGCTGGTTAAGCAGCTGCTGCACCGGGCCGTCCGGCGGGCAGCCGTAGCCGGAGGGCATAATACTGCGGAACTGATAGCGGCCTTTTTCATCCGTCAGGATAGTGCGGCGCAGGTTGTAAGCGCTCTGGCTTTTGTCAAAGAAGGAATAGTTACCCAGAGTATTGGCATGCCACACTTCAACACGGGCGGCGGGAATGGGCTGACCTTTTTCATCCCTGACGGTGCCCTGCATAAACAGCACCTCGCCGCTATCGTCCTCGGAGCCATCGTCCAGCCGCGCCATCGTCTGGCACACCGGCGCACCCGCCACATAGAGCGGCCCTTCAATGGTACGCGGCGTGCCGCCGTGCAGACCCGCTCTGGCTTCCGCTTCATCGGCGCGGATGTCCATAAACCGCTCCAGGCCCGTCCCTGCCGCCAGCAGCCCCATCTCGTGGGCCACTCCGGTATCGGCGAGATATTCCAGCCCCTTCCAGATCTCATTCTGCTGCAGATCGAGATCCTCAATCGCCTTAAACAGGTCACTCAGAAGGCGCACGGTAACCTGCTGAATGCGCGCATTGACCGGGCCTTTCGCCGTCTTGACGATAAAGCTGTTCACCAGGTTATCAATCTCATTGCTGTTCATACTGGAGCTCCTTTTCAGGTTATCGGTAACCACTACCGGGACGCAGGGGGTACAGTCCGGCGTCCATTATTTTGGATACTTCTCTGCTACACATGGCTTTCAGCGGTCATCCTCACGGATTGACGAGGGATGGCGACACAGCGGTGTAATCTGCATCGTCATATAGGGATAGAGCGGCAGTTCACTCAGCAGCTGGTGCAGCTCTTCAACGCTCTCCACATCGAACAGGCTGACGTTGGCGTAGTGTCCGGCAATGCGCCAGATATGACGCCACTTGCCGCTACGCTGTAGCGCCTGCGAATAGGCTTTTTCTTTCGCTTTCAACTCCGCTGCCTGGCTTTCCGCCATGGCGTTTGGAAGGCTGACGTCCATTTTTACGTGGAATAACATAGGGAAATTTCCTCCGGTTAATGGCGCCGCAGCGCGGCGATCCTGTCTCGATCAAGGGTAATGCCCAGCCCCGGTCCGGTCGGAACCTGCAGCATAAAGTCGCGGTAAACCAGCGGTTGACAGAGGATTTCCTCCGTCAACAGCAGCGGGCCAAACAGCTCGGTCCCGAAGCTAAGGTGGCTGAAGGTGGCGCAGAGATGGGCGGTTGCGGCGGTACCCACCGCGCCTTCCAGCATGGTGCCGCCGTACAGCGCGATATCCGACAGCTGGGCAATGTCCGCCACCCGACGAGCCTGCGTCAGTCCGCCGGACTGGGCGATTTTTATCGAGAAGACATCCGCAGCGGAATCACGAGCCAGATCAAACGCATCGCGCGGACCGTTCAGAGCCTCGTCGGCCATAATGGCGACATTAAACCGCCGCGCCAGCCGGGTGAGCGCCGCACGATTCGCCGCGGCTACCGGCTGTTCAATAGCGTCGATTCCACCCGCCTCCAGCGCGGCAATTCCACGCTCGGCCTGCGACTCGCTCCAGGCCTGATTCACGTCAACGCGCACGCTGACCGCGTCGCCCAGCGCCCGCTTGATCGCCAGCACGTGTGCAACATCGTCCGCGACGTCGCGCAGGCCGATTTTCAGTTTGAAGATCCGGTGGCGCCGCTGGTCCAGCATCTGCTGCGCTTCGGCGATATCACGCGCGGTATCCCCGCTCGCCAGAGTCCATGCCACGGGCAGCGCATCACGCACCCGCCCGCCCAACAGTTCGCTAAGCGGTATATTCAGGCGCTGCGCCTGCGCGTCGAGCAATGCGGTTTCCAGTGCGCATTTGGCGAAACGGTTACCCCGCACCGATTTATCCAGCCGCGCCATCAGCCAGGCGACCCGTTGCGGATCTTCGCCCACCAGCAGCGGGGCCATCCAGCGATCGATGTTAGCCTTCACACTCTCCGGGCTTTCGTCGCCGTAGCTGAGGCCGCCAATGGTCGTCGCTTCCCCCCAGCCTTCGTAGCCGTCTTCACAAACCAGATGCACCAGTACCAGCGTCTGCACGCTGAGTGTGGCCATCGACAGCCGGTGGGGGCGGATGGTGGGAACGTCTAAAAGCAGCGTTTCGATTGTCTTGATCATAGATTTACGCGATGTAACCGGCAGATTTAACGTGAATATGACCCTATGCTGCTCTGCTGCCAGCGTCCAACACCGAATGAGCATCATTTTCATACCTGGAAGGTATAGTCATGGAACTACGTCACCTGCGTTATTTTGTTGCCGTTGCCGAAGAGAAGAACTTCAGCCGCGCCGCACTCAGGCTGCACATCAGCCAGCCACCGCTTTCAAGGCAGATCCAGCAGCTGGAAGCCGAGCTGGGCGTTGTCCTGCTGGTACACGGCTCCCGCCCCTTGCAACTCACCGAAGCCGGTCATTTTTTCTATCAGCATGCGCGGCAGTTTCTGGCGCAGAGCATGGAGATGGCGTCGATGACGCGCCGCATCGGCCAGATCGATCGTTCGCTGGTGATGGGCTGCGTTGCCTCTACGCTTTACGGCATTATGCCGCGCCTGATCCGACGCTTTCGCGCCCGCTATCCCCAGGTTGACGTCACGCTGCTGGAGATGACGACCATGGAGCAGCTTAAAGCGCTGAAGGAAGGCACTATCGACATCGGCCTTGGCCGTATCCGCCATGAGGAGCCGGGCGTACGACGCATCGTTCTTCGCGAGGAGCCGCTGATGGTCGCGATGGTGAGCGACCATCCGCTGGCCGCGCAGCCGCAGCTGGTGCTGCGCGATCTGCAGCATGAGACTCTGCTGGTATACCCGCAGACACCACGCCCCAGTTTCGCCGACCAGGTGCTGGCTCTGTTTCGCGAACGGGCGCTGGAACCGCAGCGCATTATTGAGGTGCGCGAGTTACAGATGGCACTGGGTCTGGTCGCGTCCGGCGTCGGTATCAGCCTGGTGCCGGAGTGCCTGCACAGCCTGCATCGCCAGGACGTGCTGTATAAGCCGCTGAGTGAAGAGCATCTGGTGTCACCCATCATCATGAGCACCCGCCTGCTGGACCAGTCTGAGGATATCCAGCGCCTGCTGGCCATGATCTATCAGCTGTACGACGAGGAGAAAATCGACCACATCCGGCCCAGCTCACAAATTTCGCGATAAAACCGCTAATCCGTCGCCAATGACACTTTTTGATGATTTTTTCGCCCATGAAGTCCGCACCCTGTTGCCACTAACGCAGGAGGAGCGAATGATCGATAAGAGTCTGTTTTTGGCCGATGAAGCCGTAGCTGACGTGCATGACGGGGCCACGCTGATGATCGGGGGTTTTGGTCCGGCGGGGCAACCCTACGCGCTACTGGACGCGCTGGTTCGCCGTCATCCCCGGAATCTGACGTTAATCAGTAACAATGCAGGCAACGCGGAGGCCGGGCTGGCAAAGCTGTTAAAATCCGGCTGCGTGCGCAAAATGATTTGTTCCTTTCCGCGCCAGAGCGACTCATGGGTGTTTGACGATCTCTACCGGCGAGGCGAGGTCGAGCTGGAGCTGGTGCCGCAGGGCAATCTGGTGGCCCGCATTCAGGCCGGAGGCTCCGGGCTGGGCGCCATTTACACTCCGACCGGTTATGGCACCGAGCTGGCTGCCGGTAAAGAAACCCGCGAGTTTGAGGGTCGTCAATACGTGCTGGAGCTCCCGCTTAAGGCCGACTTCGCCCTGATCAAAGCCGAGCAGGGCGACCGCTGGGGTAACCTGGTCTATCGCAAAGCCGCGCGCAACTTTAATCCGATTATGGCGATGGCCGCCCGCTGCACTATCGCTGAGGTTTCACAGCGTGCTGCGCTGGGAGAGCTGGACCCGGAAGCCGTGGTCACCCCGGGTATTTTTGTCCAGCGTGTGGTCTGTTCGCCCGACGTGAATTCAGCACTGACGGCTTAAGGAGAAAGAGATATGGAACTCACCCGACTCACGCACGCCCAGCTGGCGGAACGCATCGCGCAGGATATTCCGGAGGGGGCCTACGTTAATCTTGGTATCGGCCTGCCAACCCAAATCGCCAACTATCTGCCCGCCGATAAAGAGATTTTCCTGCACAGCGAGAACGGTATTCTCGGCATGGGCCCGGCGCCGGCCAGCGGAGCAGAAGATCCCGAACTGATCAACGCCGGTAAACAGCCCGTCACGCTGCTGCCCGGCGGCTGCTTTTTCCACCACGGTGACTCCTTCGCCATGATGCGCGGCGGCCATCTGGATATCTGCGTACTCGGCGCCTATCAGGTGTCGCAATATGGCGATCTGGCGAACTGGAGCACCGGCAAACCGGGCGCGATACCGGCAGTAGGCGGCGCAATGGACCTGGCCATCGGCGCGCGCCAGGTATTTGTGATGACCGAACATCTGACTAAAAAAGGCGAGTGCAAGATCGTGGCAGAGTGCAGCTATCCGCTGACCGGTATCCGCTGCATCAGCCGTATTTACACAGACCTCGCCGTGATTGACGTTGGCCCTCAGGGGCTGCGGGTGCGGGAGATCCTGGCCGACATAACCCCGGAACAGCTGCAGGACGTTACGCCGGTGGCGCTCACTTTTGCCTGTGGAGGCTCAGATGAATAATGCCTGGCTGTGCGATGGCGTGCGTACGCCGTTCGGTAAACTCAATGGCTGTCTGTCCACTATCCGCGCCGACGACCTCGCTGCCCTGCCGCTCAAAACGCTGTTCGAACGCTATCCGCGGCTGGACTGGGAGGCGCTGGACGATGTGCTCTATGGCTGCGCTAACCAGGCAGGGGAAGATAATCGCAACGTGGCGCGTATGGCCCTGCTGCTGGCCGGTCTGCCGCCCTGTGTGCCCGGTGCGACCATCAACCGCCTGTGCGGTTCCAGCCTGGATGCGGTTGCAACCGCGGCGCGAGCGATAAAAAGCGCAGAAGCCGGGCTGGTGATTGCCGGTGGGGTTGAGAGTATGTCACGCGCGCCGTTCGTTATGGGTAAAGCCGAACAGGCATTCAGCCGCCATATGCAGCTGGAAGATACCACCATGGGCTGGCGGCTGATCAATCCGCTGATGCAGGCCCGTTACGGTGTGGATTCGATGCCGCAGACGGCGGAAAATCTGGCACAGAAGTTTACTATCAGTCGCGCCGATCAGGACGCATACGCGTTGCGCAGCCAGCAGCGCACCGCCAGTGCCCGGCAGCGGGGATTTTATCAGCCGCAGCTGATGGAGGTTATTGTCCCGCAGCGCAAAGGCGATGCGCTGCGCATCGAGCATGATGAACATCCGCGCAGCACCACGCTGGAGCTGTTGAGCAGGCTTAAACCGGTTGTGCATCCGGAGGGCAGCGTGACGGCGGGCAACGCTTCTGGCCTGAACGACGGAGCCTGCGCGCTGCTGCTGGCAAGCGACAGCGCGGTAAATCATCATCATCTGCAGCCGATGGCGCGTGTCGTCGCCAGCGCCGTTAGCGGGATCGAACCCTCAATCATGGGATTCGGTCCGGCCGGGGCCATTCGTAAGGTGCTTGCTCTGGCGGGACTGACCCTGGCGCAGATGGACGTTATTGAACTGAATGAGGCATTTGCTGCACAGGTTCTGGCGGTCACCCGCGAGTTTGGCCTGCCTGATGATACTCCCCAAGTGAACCCCAACGGGGGGGCGATTGCGCTGGGTCATCCGCTGGGCGCCTCCGGTGCCAGGCTGGTGATGAATGCCGCCTGGCAGCTGAAAAACAGCGGGGGCCGTTACGGGCTGTGCGCAATGTGTATCGGCGTCGGCCAGGGTATTGCTTTGATCATCGAAAGGAGTTGAGATGAAGATTGAATATCGTACGGACGGTGTGCAGGGGGCCCCGCTGCTGGTGCTGGCAAATTCGTTAGGCACCACTTTCGATATGTGGCAGCCGCAAATGACCGCACTGACCCGACACTACAATGTACTGCGCTACAACCAGCGAGGCCACGGCAGAACACCGCTGCCCGCCGGTGAGCTGAGTATGGACGTTCTTGCACAGGATGTGATCGCCCTTCTTGACCATCTGAACGTGGATAAAGCCGACTTTTGCGGTATTTCCATGGGCGGGCTGACCGGACTCTGGCTGGCGCGCTATCATCCGACCCGATTCAGAAAGATGGTCGTCGCCAACACGGCCGCGCGCATCGGCGAAGCGGGAAACTGGCATCAGCGGGCGCAGCAGGTGCGCAAGGCCGGATTGTCTGAGGTGGCCGCCGGATCGTCCACTCGCTGGTTTACCAGCAACTATATTCGCGAGCACCACCCCCAGGTCAGCCGGATGGTGATGCAGCTGTCACACGCCAGCCCGCAGGGTTACGCCGCCTGCTGCGACGTGCTGGCAAACACCGATTTACACGCTGAACTTGCGCACATCGGCCTGCCTCTGCTGGCCATTGCCGGTGACGCTGATGCCATTACCACCGTGGCCGACGCCGAAACGTTACGCCAGTCTGTCCCGCAGGCGCAGCTGGCGGTTCTGCACGCTTCTCATCTGTCGAATATTACCTGCCCGCAGGCATTTAACGATGCGGTCTTGGATTTCCTGCAGCAATGATTGGGCGGGATGAGGTTCACAGAGGGGTATCGCTGAAACGCTTTATTTTGAGGGCAGAAGGCTTGATGCCGGATATCACCGCATCGGCAACGCCAGGCACGCTGCTAACCCTGTTCCTGCTGACCTTATGGCTTTGAACAGGCGAGGGATCGGCACCGTTAACGGAAGTTCTTCAGGGGGCGGTTTCCGTCTCGCCCCCTGAAGTCAGGGTTAATGATTGAGGAATTTTTCGAGGAACTGACGCGTGCGGGGCTGCCGGGGATCGGTAAACAGCTCTTTTGCCGCGCCCTGCTCAACAATTCTTCCCTGGTCCATAAAGATAGCGCGGTCGGCCACATCCCGCGCGAAGCTCATCTCATGGGTGACGATCACCATGGTACGCTTCTCCCGGGCCAGCGAGCGAATGGTGTTGAGCACCTCGCCTACCAGCTCCGGGTCCAGTGCCGAGGTCGGTTCATCAAACAGGATCACCTCCGGTCGCATCGCCAGGGCTCTGGCGATCGCCACGCGCTGCTGCTGGCCGCCGGACAGTTTGCGCGGATAGCTCGCTTCCTTACCCTGCAGCCCTACCCGCTCCAGCAGCTGGCGCGCCCGCGCCGTGGCTTCTGCCTTTGGCTCACCTTTAACAATAGTGGGCCCCTCAATGATGTTCTCCAGCGCCGTGCGGTGCGGGAACAGGTTGAAGTTCTGGAAGACAAAGCCGACCTGCTGCCGCAGCTGGCGCACCCGCTCTTTTTGCTTTGACATTGACTGCGCGGCGTCCACGCGAATGTCACCCACCTGGATGATGCCGCTGTCCGGGACTTCCAGCAGGTTAATACTGCGCAGCAGCGTGGTTTTTCCGGAGCCGCTGGGCCCGATAATGGCCACCACTTCCCCGGCATTCACCTTCAGGTCAATGCCGTGCAGTACCGTTTGTCCGTTAAAGGTCTTTACCAGTTGACTGACTTCTATCGTGCTCATTTCGCCTCCCGATCCTGGCGGTTAACACGCTCTTCCAGCCGGTTTTGCAGGAAGGAGAGGAAGGTCGCCATCACCCAGTAAATCAGCGATGCCGCCAGATACATGGTGAACACTTCCAGCGTGCGCGAGGTGATAAGCTGCGCCTGACGGAACAGCTCCGGCACCTGAATGGTCGCCGCCAGCGAGGTGTCTTTAACCAGGCTGATAAAGCTGTTGCCGAGCGGAGGCAGCGCGGTGCGTGCCGCCTGCGGCAGGATGACCCGTTTCATCGTCTGCCAGCGCGACATGCCAATACTGGCTGCCGCCTCCCACTGTCCGCGCTCAATGGAGGCAATCGCCCCACGCAGAGATTCCGACGCGTAAGCCGCAGTGTTCATCGACAGGCCGATCATCGCTGCAGGAACAGGATCCAGCTCAATCCCAAACTGCGGCAGGCCGTAGTAGATCATAAACAGCTGGGCGATCAGCGGCGTGCCGCGAAAAATGGACACATAGAATCGCGCCAGCCATGAAACTGGCCAGAAGTGAGAAAGGCGCATCATGGCCAGCAAAAAACCGAGCAGCAGACCGAAGAACATTCCGCCAATACTCAGCTGCAGCGTGAAGAGCGCGCCCTTCAGTAAAAACGGTGCTGAATCCAGCACCAGTTGCAGACTTTCTTGCATTATTTAGTAACGTCCGTACCAAACCACTTGGTTGAGATTTTTGCCATCGTGCCGTCTTTTTGCATGCCGGCAATCGCCTGGTCAATCGCCTGCAGCAGCGGTTCGTTGCCTTTACGCAGCGCCACACCCGCTTCCTGGCGGGAGAATGCCGGTCCAGCCGCCGCCATGGTATCACCGGTTTTCTTCACCAGATCCAGCGCGGCCAGACGGTCCACCAGAATCGCATCAATGCGGCCGACACGCAGATCCTGGTATTTTGTCGGGTCGTCATCGTAGGTACGGATATCCACATCCTTCACGTTCGCACGCAGCCACTGCTCATAGTTGGTGCCCAGCCCCACTCCCACTTTTTTGCCGCTGAGATCGGCCGGTTTGGTGATGCCGTCGGCTTTGGCTTTCATCGTCAGCGCCTGGATACCGGAAATGGTGTACGGCGTGGAGAAGTCATACTTCTTCTTACGCTCGTCGGAAATGGTGACCTGATTGATCACCACATCAATGCGTTTTGCGTCCAGCGAGGCCAGCATGCCGTCCCATTTAGTCGGCTTCAGGCTGGCTTTAACGCCCATGTGCTGGGCCAGTGCGTTGGCAAAGTCAACTTCAAACCCCGCCAGCTTGCCATTTTCATCCTGGAAGCTGAACGGCGGATAGGTGCCCTCCAGTCCGACCAGCAGGACACCGCGCTCTTTGACCTTCGCCAGCAGGTTTTCGTCCGCGGCCTGCGCCTGCAATGCCATCCCACCCGTCAGCGCCAGCGCCAGCGTTCCCATCACCAGTTGGCGACGAACTTTCGAAAATTTCATAGCAACCCCATGTATTATTGATGATATGCAAATAACGCCGGTGAACCACCGGTGTGAACAAACACAATTGGCCCTTCTCGGCGGAAGCGGTTTTGGGCAATACCGTCGATCAGACCGGCCATCGCCTTGCCGGTGTAGACCGGATCGAGAAAGATGCCTTCAAGCCGCGCCAGCAGTTTAATCGCTTCCATTCCTGCTTCGTTCGGTTCGCCGTAGCGCGGAGCAAAATAGTCATCCCACAGGGTGATCGCCGCGCGGCTGTTCAGCGCCAGCGACTGCGCCACCTGCTGGCGAAGTCGTTCCACTTTTGGAAGCTGGTCGGCAACCGTACGGGAAACCGTCACGCCAACCAGTTCAGTGTCCGGCATCAGCTGTTCCAGACCAACCGCCAGCCCGGCGTGGGTACCGGCGCTGCCGGAGGCGACCACCACCGCGGCAATATCGGGCACGCCTTCGCACTGGTGGGCGATTTCCCGCGCGCATTCAACATAGCCCAGCGCACCCAGCGCACTGGAGCCTCCCACCGGAATGCTGTACGGACGGAAGCCCTGCGCTTCCAGCAGGGTGACCTGCTCTTCCATCTGCGCATCGGGATCGTGCAGCGCTTCAACCGCCACCACTTCGGTATCCATCAGTTCAAGCAGCAGACGATTCCCGTTATGAAGATAGTTCATTGAGGTGGTGCCAGTGGGGTTTTCCAGCAGCGCCACGCACTTCAGCCCGAACTTCGCCGCCACCGCCGCCGTCTGGCGCACGTGGTTAGACTGAATCGCCCCGGCGGTAACCAGCACATCCGCGCCGTTACGCAGGGCATCGGCGGCGAGGAATTCCAGCTTTCTGAGCTTATTGCCCCCCAGCGCGACCGGCGTGACATCGTCACGTTTAATCAAAATATCGCGCCCCAGATAGTCTGAAAGACGGGACAGATGCTCCAGCGGCGTCGGGGCACCCAGCAGCTCAACACGGGGGAAATTGACAAGATTATCCAGGGACAACATGGCCTCCACAAGACCGGCATTCGAATTATTCCTTAGTGTTGCAGAAGTTGGCGATGCGGTCATCCTCCATTTGGTGATATCTCCACGCCACCAGAGATAAGGGGGAAAAAATAATTACGGCCTGGATCACGCTTTTTGCCGGGGCTGCTCCATAATCTAGATCCCGAACTGTTGAAAAATGGAACAAGGATATGCGCAATCCCACGCTGTTGCAGTTTTTTCACTGGTACTACCCCGATGGCGGCAAGCTGTGGCCCGAACTGGCTGAGAAGGCCGCCAGTCTGGCTGAAATGGGCATTACCGATGTCTGGCTACCCCCGGCTTATAAAGGTGAGTCCGGCGGTTATTCAGTCGGTTACGATACTTACGACCTGTTCGATTTAGGGGAGTTTGACCAGAAAGGTTCGACAGCCACCAAGTACGGCGATAAAGCGCAGCTGCTGGACGCCACTCACGCGCTGAAGTCTCACGGGATCGGCGTGATCCTGGATGTGGTGCTGAATCACAAGATGGGTGCGGACGAGAAGGAAAAGGTTCAAATCAACCGTGTTAATCCGGATAACCGCGAAGAGATTGACGACGAGGTGATTGAAGCCGAAGCCTGGACCCGCTTCACCTTTCCGGCACGCGAGGGAAAATATTCTAAATTTGTCTGGGATTACAAGTGCTTCAGCGGCGTGGACCACATCGAAAACCCTGATGAAAATGGCGTATTCAAGATCGTCAACGACTACACTGGCGAGGGCTGGAACGATCAGGTCGACAATGAACTGGGTAACTTTGATTATCTGATGGGCGCCAATATCGACTTCCGCAACCGCGCGGTGACCGAGGAGTTAAAATTCTGGGCGCGCTGGGTGATGGAACAGGTTCCCGCCACCACCGGCTTCCGACTGGACGCAGTGAAGCATATCCCGGCCTGGTTCTACAAAGAATGGATTGAGCACGTACAGGAGGTGAATGAACAACCGCTGTTTATCGTCGCCGAGTACTGGTCGCACGAGCTGGACAAGCTTCAGCAGTACATCAATCAGGTCGACGGTAAAACCATGCTGTTCGATGCGCCACTGCAAATGAATTTTCACCTCGCCTCTCAGCAGGGTGCCAACTACGATCTGAG
>CAJYIY010000013.1 GCA_913775305.1 uncultured Erwinia sp.
CAATAAGTTATATCGCCTGAACTGCAGGCAAGGAGAATCAACATGTTAATCAATGCTGGCCGCCTGCTGATGGTCTTTGTCTGGGGATTTTTGCTGCTGAATGTGGTGCATCCGTTCCCTAAACCGCTGACGCACTTCGTTAACGTCGCACTGTTCTTTATGGTCATCATGCACGGCTTGCAGCTGGTGCTGATGCGCTCAACGCAGCCGAAAGAGTCCCCGAAGCTGAGCGGGTTGACCCAGGCCAAAATTTTCTTCTTCGGGGTGTTTGAGCTGCTGGCATGGCAGAAGAAAAACTTCCCGAAACAGTAACCTCATTTATCGTCATTCGCCGCCAGCCTGGGGCGGATGATTGCCATTCTGTCGGCCGTCGGGCGCGCGGCAAAGAGTAAAGCGAATAAAGCGCGTTCCCTGCACCTGCAGCTCGCCACGGCTGCCTTTATCAATCTGATGATAATCACCGGCGCTGAGCGCCAGCTTGAGATCCTCCCCACCATCAAGCGGATGAAACCACGCTTCGTAACGCCAGTCCTCCACCGGGAGCTGGTCGCGCTGGCGTGAGCGTCGATCCGGGGCCAGATACTCCCGCTTTGTTTTCACTTCCACCATCAGGCTGCGCACTGGCGAAGCGTCGTTCGCGGCCTTTTCCCGCCGCTGCTTAAAAAATTTCTGCGTCGCCAGTACGGCGATCAGCGCAACCACAATAAGAAAAATCAACGGTGGCTTCATTGAGGAAGTTCTCCGGCAGGCGAGGTAAACAGCACGGTATAAGCATACAACCGGACCAGGATGATTGTCACATCGCAGTCAGGTGACCTAAACTGGGCTAAGTTGTGGAGTATTCCATCAATACAGGGAAAAATTATGATCTGGTCTTTTCTCGCTGTGCTTTTTTCCGGCTGGTTATACGTTGATGCCTCTTATCGCGGTCCGCAGTGGCAGCGCTGGGTATTCAAGCCCGTTACGCTACTGCTGTTGTTGGCATGGGCCTGGCAGGCCCCGGTACTGAAAACCACCGATTATCTGATCCTGCTTGGCCTGCTGGCAACGCTGTTAGGCGACGCACTGAGCCTGCTGCCTGAACGGCGTATGCTGTACGCTATCGGTGCCTTTTTCCTTTCACATCTGTTGTACACCCTGTTTTTCGCCAGTCAGATGACCCTGAGCTTTTTCTGGCCGCTGCCGCTGGCGCTGCTGATTATCGGCGGCCTGCTGATTGCCACGGTATGGAGCCGACTGGAGGAGCTGCGCTGGCCGGTATGTACCTTTATCGGCGTGACTCTGCTGATGGTCTGGCTGAGCGCCGAGCTGTATGTCTTCCGTCCTACCGACTACAGCTTCACGCTGGTGGTGGGGGCCTCTCTGCTGCTGCTGGCCAATATCGTCTGGCTGGTCAGCCACTATCGCCGTCGCTTTAACGCCGATCGGGCAATTATTGCCGCCTGCTATTTTGCCGGTCACTTTATGATTGTGCGATCGCTGTGGCTGTAATGCTTGACTCTGGAGTCCACTCCAGAGTGTAAGATAGCAGCGGGCACTGATGCCCGCCGTTATCTTTCAGGAGGTACTATGCATTCGCATTCTGCTTGCCGCTGTGGTCACGACCACGCTCCCCATCAGCACGGCTGTAGCCGTTCAGTCAAACGTCCCGTTATTCACAAAATCACCGCAATCAGTACAGTCAGTGCAGAAGCGCCCTGCGACGGCGATAACTCCTGTCGTCCGGAAGACGCTGCCGACGACGAGGACGACAGGCGAGCAGGACTCTTACGCTACAGCTGGCTGATTCGGGGAATGGATTGCCCCAGCTGCGCACGCAAAGTTGAAAATGCCGTTCGGCAGACGGGCCGCGTGGACTCCGCCCGCGTGATTTTTTCCAGCGAAAAACTGGTAGTCAATGCCCACAGCGATGTACGCGAGGACGTTGAAAAAGCCGTTGCCCGCGCCGGTTTCCAGCTGCAGCGCAGCGATACATCAGATGCCGCTAAATCAGCTCAGCCCGCTCCGACATTCTGGCAGGATAACCGCCGCCTGATCCTGCTGTGTATTCTGATGGTCATCAGCTGGCTGCTGGATCTCCTCAACCCGGCCATTGGTCAGGTTGCCTTTATCATCACCACGCTGACGGGCGTCCTGCCGATTGCACTCAGCGCACTGCGCCTGATGCGCAGCGGATCCCCCTTCACTATCGAAACCTTAATGACCGTGGCTGCCGTTGGCGCCCTGTTTATTGGCGCCATGGCCGAAGCCGCTATGGTGCTGCTGCTGTTTATGCTGGGCGAACGGCTGGAGTCATTTGCCGCCAGCCGGGCACGCAAGGGCGTAACGGCTCTGATGGCGCTCAAGCCTGACCAGGCGGTGCGCATTCAGGGTTCCCGCCGTGAAAACGTGCAGGCCAGCGCACTGCGCCCCGGCGATCGTATTGAAGTTGCCGCTGGGGCACGTCTTCCTGCCGATGCCCGGCTGATCAGCCCGCTTGCCAGCTTTGATGAAAGCGCACTTACCGGTGAATCGATTCCGGTTGAACGCCAGCAGGGTGAGTTGATTGCCGCGGGCTGCCTGAGTGTGGATCGCCTGGTGCAGTTAGAAGTCACCTCAGAACCGGGTAAAAGCGCCATCGACCGCATTCTGCATCTGATTGAGGAAGCGGAAGAGCGCCGCGCACCGATTGAACGCTTCCTCGAACGCTTCAGCCGCGTTTACACGCCGGGGATCATGGCGCTGGCGCTGGTCGTTGCCGTCCTGCCGCCGCTGTTAATGAGCACTGAATGGCAGCCTTGGATCTATAAGGGCTTAACGCTGCTGCTTATTGGTTGCCCGTGCGCGCTGGTGATCTCCACCCCTGCGGCTATTACTTCCGGGCTGGCGGCAGCCACTCGTCGTGGCGCGTTAATTAAAGGCGGCGCGGCGCTGGAAAGTCTGGGCAGCATTCGTACTATCGCTTTTGATAAAACCGGTACGCTCACCGAGGGCAAACCCCGGGTCACCGCGGTTCAGCCGTTCGCAGAGCAGGATGAGGCGTGGCTGCTGTCAACGGCTGCGGCGATTGAAAAGGGATCCTCACATCCACTGGCACAGGCGATTGTGGCCGCCGCCGCAGAGCGACAGCTTCCCCTGCCCACCGCCACGCTTCAGCGCGCGCTGGCCGGTCGCGGAGTGGAAGGAATAGTAAGCGATCGCTTACTTTCAATCAGCGCCCCGTCGAAAGTCGATGCACGGCAGCTGGATGCTCATCGCGCTGCCGTTGAAGCGCTGGAAAGTGCGGGCAATACGGTGGTTATTCTCCACGATACCCAACAGCTGTTTGGCCTGATCGCCCTGCGCGATACCCTGCGTGAGGATGCCATCACCACGCTGGCAGAACTGAAAGCCATGGGCATTCAGAGCGTTATGCTGACCGGCGATAACCCTCGCGCGGCGGCGGCAATAGCCGGTGAGCTGAGCATTGACTATCGCGCCAGCCTGCTGCCGGAAGATAAGGTTGCGGCGGTCAGCGCACTCAACCAGCGGCAGCCGGTGGCAATGGTCGGCGATGGCATCAACGATGCGCCAGCGATGAAGGCGGCAACGATGGGGATTGCGATGGGCAGCGGTAGCGATGTGGCACTGGAAACGGCAGACGCAGCACTGACCCACAATCGCCTCTCTGGGCTGGTGACGATGATCGGGCTGTCGCGTGCAACGCACGCCAATATTCGCCAGAACATCACCATCGCACTGGGGCTGAAAGCCGTGTTTCTGCTGACTACGCTGCTGGGGATCACCGGGCTATGGCTGGCGGTGCTGGCGGACTCAGGCGCAACGGCGTTAGTAACCGCTAACGCTTTGCGACTACTGCGTAAACCGTAGCAGTATGAAACAGCAGGGGAACCGCTCAGGCTCCCCTACATCCCCTTCTTGAGCAGATAACGATACGGCAGCTCATCCGTGCTCTGCGCCAGCAGCGTATGCTCCATAAAACGGCAGAAACCGGGGATATCACGCGTGGTGGCCGGATCGTCCGCCACAATCAACAGCGTTTCGCCCTCCTGCATATGGCGCACGGTCTTACGCACCATCATGACCGGTTCAGGACAGCGCAGACCCAGGGTATCAAGGGTTTTATCGGGATTAGCGAAGAGGTCGCTCATGGAATTCTCAACAGTGATGATAACAAACAGCCGCTATTCTACCGCCGGACCGTCGGGGTGCAATAGCCCAGTCAGACGATAACGTTTGCGCTAAAATTAACCATTGCATTAGCAACACAACCGGGTAATATGCCGCAAAATCGCGCAGGCGATCGATGCGCTGCCGTCGAACTGGCCGGTGCGTTATACATTTGAACTGGGTTCCCTCACCCCATTGATTTTAAAAAGGCGTAATATGATTGCATTCTCTTCGCGTCAGCGTACTCACGCGCTGATCTGGCTCTGTCTGTTTCATCTGCTGGTGATCACTTCCAGCAACTATCTGGTACAACTACCGGTATCCATTTTTGGTCTGCACACCACCTGGGGTGCGTTCAGCTTTCCATTTATCTTCCTCGCTACCGATCTGACGGTTCGCATTTTCGGTGCCCCGCTGGCGCGTCGTATTATTCTGGCAGTGATGATCCCGGCACTGTTTATTTCCTACCTGATTTCAGCGCTCTATTTTCAGGGTGAATGGCAGGGTATGAACTCACTGTGGCAGATGAATATCTTTGTTGCCCGCATCGCCTGCGCCAGCTTTATGGCTTACGCGCTGGGGCAGATCCTCGATATTTACGTCTTTAACCGCCTGCGGCAGAACGCCGCCTGGTGGATAGCCCCCGCAGCGGCCATGTTCCTCGGTAATATCAGCGATACGGCGGCCTTCTTCTTTATCGCCTTCTACCAGAGTACCGATCCGTTTATGGCTACCCACTGGGTGGAAATCGCCATGGTCGACTATTGCTTTAAGGTGATGATCTGCATGATTTTCTTCCTACCTGCCTACGGTCTGCTGCTGAACGCCGCGCTGAAACGTCTGGCAGAAAAGTCCGGTGTCCCACAGGTGAACTTTGGCTAGGCCGCTACACACAATTTCACGCAAGATAAGTTGCTTTTACGTGCTGAATGCTATTGTATAAGTGCCTGATCCATTGAGAGATGACTTAAAAAGGGACCCTGATGCGTAACCTACTGAAATATGTCAGCGTAAGTTTACTGGTGGTTGGACTGGCCGCCTGCGATGGCAAAAGCGACACCGCCGCTGCGGACAAAAATACCAGCAGCGAGGCAAGCCAGAACAGCCAGACCGTATCACTGATGGATGGCAAACTGAGCTTCGCCCTGCCGGCTGGCGTGACTGATAAGAGCGGCAAGCTGGGTACTCAGGCTAATAACATGCACGTTTATGCCGATGAGTCAGGACAGAAGGCCATCATTGTCATCGAAGGCGACAGCAGCAACGATACGCTGGAAGACCTGGCCAAACGTATGCTCGATCAGCAGCGCAGCCGGGCACCACAGCTGCAGGTCGTGACCAATAAAGAGATCACCGTTGACGGCCAGAAGCTGCAGCAGCTGGATACGGTTATTTCCGTCAACAACCAGAGCGCCTGGTCTTCATTAGTGATGGGCAAGGTGGATGGCAAACTGATGACGCTACAGATCTCTCTGCCGGGTGACAATCAGCAGGCTGCACAGACCGAAGCGGCGAATTTCCTTAACACGCTTCACCTGAAGTAATACCACACCGGCAAAAAACCTCCCCTTCTGGTCAGCGGGCTTCAACCGCGTCCGCATACAGAAGTGGGAGGTTTTTTTACATCAGCCGTTTACAGACCGGTCATTTCGCGGATGTATTTACGCGCTTTTACCGCGTATTCAAACGGGTTAGCCAGTGCCGGATCCTGTTCGGCTTCTACCACCATCCAGCCTTTATAGCCGTAATCGTCAAGGATTTTGAACACCGGTTTAAAATCAATTACGCCGTCGCCCGGAACGGTGAAGGTACCTTTCTTCACGCCGTCCAGGAAGGACAGCTTCTGGCTCCTTACCTGATCCACGATCTCATCGCGCACGTCTTTCAAGTGAACATGGTTAATGCGCGGCAGATATCGGGTCAGAATAGCCAGCATCTTCTCCTGGCTGCCTTCTGAGTAATAGGCATGGCCGGTATCGAACAGCAGATAAACGTCGTCATTCGTCTCCGCCATAAAGCGATCCACTTCTTCCGCAGTCTGGATCCCGGTCCCCATATGATGATGCAGACCGACCGTCATCCCTTTCTCGGCAGCAAGTTTCGCCAGCTCGTTATAGCCTTCGGTCGTCAAACGCCATTGCTCATCGGTGAAGATCGGCTTCTCTTCCAGCACGGCTTTCGTGGTGCCCTGAATACTCAGGCTCTGCTCGGAGCAGCCAATAACTTTCGCCCCCATCGCATGCAGAAAATCGCGATGGTTGATGAACTCGTCGATGGTCTTCGCTTTATCCCCGTTGGCAAAGAAGGTACTGAACCAGGCGTTAACAATCTGGATGCCGCGGATATCCAGCATGGGTTTCAGTACTGCCGGATCGCGCGGATATTTGCTGCCCACTTCGCTGCCAGTAAAACCAGCCAGCGCCATTTCACTGACGATCTGCTGGAAGGTGTTCTCTTTACCCAACTCGGGCATATCATCGTTAGTCCAGCCGATTGGGGCAATAGCCAGTTTGACGTTATCTTTATTCATGATCCTACCTCTGGTGTTCAGCGGGCGACCACGGCCGCCCCGCTGTTATTTTCGCAGCAGCGCGGCAATCAGTTGTAGAACGCCGGGCGCTCCGGCAGTTCCACTGGCTCAATTGCACCGCTTTTCTGCGCCTTATGACAGGCGTCAGCGGCCACAGAAGCAGCAAAGCCGTCCCAGGCGGAAGGCCCGGTCAACTTACCGGCGGTAGCATCATTGATAAACGCCTGTAGCTCAACGTCATAGGCATCGATAAAGCGATCTTTCCAGTCAGTCAGGATGGCAGTGGAAAGCTGCGCGTTCTTACGCATCTGCACGGCTGACGGCTCCGGCAGCTTCGCGATACCTTCTTCCCCTACCACTTCACACTGAATGTCATAGCCGTAGGCGCAGTTGACGAAGATCTCAACGTCGATGCGGATACCTTTACGGGTTTCAAACAAGACGATCTGCGGATCTTTCAGCTGGGCATGGGCTTTGGAGGTGACGCGTGGGAAGACCACCTGCACAGATTTGTAATCGTCTTCGGTCAGCCAGCGCAGCACGTCCAGCTCGTGGATCAGCGTATTGGTAATCGCCATATCGGTGGTGTAATTTTCCGGTACTGTCGGGTTACGGTGCGCGCAGTGCAGCATCAGCGGCTCACCGATTTCACCGTCAACAATCACTTTTTTCAGCGCGCGATAGCCCGCATCGTAAGGGCGCATAAAGCCAACCTGCACCAGGCGCTTACCAAACTTGATTTCAGCATCAACCACCCGGCGGCAGCCCTCAGCCGTCATCGCCAGGGGCTTTTCACAAAATACAGGCTTACCGGCAGCGATCGCCGCCAGCGTGTACTCTTCGTGCGTTGGATCCCAGGAGGTGACCAGCACGGCATCAACGTTAGCCGCGTTCACTACATCGTGACCGTCGGCGTAAACTTCCGCGTTCAGCCCCAGACGTGCAACGGCCGTTTTTGCACCTTCCACGTTGATATCCGAAACGGCCACCACCTCTGCCCCCTGTAGCACTTTGCTGCAGCGACGCATATGTTCCTGACCGATGGCTCCGGTACCAATAACACCTAACTTTAACGTCATGATCGATCCTTACTTGAGTAGGAGTAAAAGCGGGCTAAACAGTCCGCGCTTTAAAGCCAAAAACAATCAATAAGCGCGCTCAGTATTCGCGAGCCTGTGCGATATGTTCGTTCAGCTTACGGGCGACAGCGTCTACACGCCCGGAGTTGGAAACCTGTGCTCCGCCCACGCGCCACCAGCTGAAATAGTTGTGGATCATGGTTTTCGGCAGAACCTTGATATCGAACAGCGTGGAAACAGTCTGCTTCTGTGCATCAGCCAGCGCGGCCTGCAGTGCTTCCAGCGTGGTAATCCGGTAGGTTTTACAGCCGTAAGCCGCAGCAATCGCGGCGAAATCAATCGGCACCAAGCCACCGTTCAGCTTGCCGGTTTCAGCGTCGCGGAAGCGGAACTCGGTGGTGAAGCTGTCCATGCCGTGCCCGAGCTGCAGGTTGTTAATGCAGCCGTTAGCCATGTTATCCAGCAGCACCACGTTGAGCTTCGCCCCCTCCTGAATCGAGGTGATCAGCTCGGAGTGCAGCATCTGAAACGAACCATCACCCACCAGGGTGTAAACCTCACGGTGCGGCTCGGCCAGCTTCACGCCGAGAGAAGCGTTAACTTCATAACCCATGCAGGAGTAGCCGTACTCGACGTGATAGCTGTTGTAATCTTTGGTGCGCCACATGCGCTGCAGATCGCCCGGCAGGCTGCCGGCGGCGGCAACAATCACCGAATCCTTTGGGAGGTGTTCATTGAGCGTTCCCAGCACGCTGCTCTGCGTCAGCAGAGAGCCGGTCAGACGATTGAACTCGGCAAACAGCGCGTCGCGGTCGGCACGATCGTCAATTTCCGGCACGAAGTTTTCATCGTGGTAAACCGCCGAGTAAACGCGCTGCGTCTCTTTCAACAACTTGCTCTGCGCCTGGTTCACCTGATCCCCCCAACCGTTGTGGATGCTTTCCACACGGCTGTTCAGCGCATTCAGCGTTTCGCGGGCATCGGCGACAACCTGTACGGCATCCAGCTTGTAGGCGTCAAAGTTGCTGACGTTAATATTGATAAAGCGGATGTCCGGATTCTGGAAAATCCATTTTGAGGAGGTGGTAAAGTCGGTGTAGCGCGTACCGATACCAATCACCAGATCGGCCTCTTTTGCCAGCAGGTTTGCCGCCAGGCAGCCGGTTTCCCCCACGCCGCCAACGTTCAGCGGGTGGTCAGAAACGAGGGTGCCTTTACCCGCCTGGGTTTCAGCAAACGGGATGCCGTGGCGTTCAGCAAAGGCCAGCAGGGCAGCCCCCGCATCGGAGTATTTCACGCCGCCGCCACAGATAATCATCGGCTTATGCTTCGCGGCAATCAGTTTCAGCGCATCAGCCAGCTGACCTTCGGTGGGCAGACGGCGCTCAATGCGGTGTATACGCTTCTGGAAGAAATATTCCGGAAAGTCATAGGCTTCACCCTGCACATCCTGCGGCAGAGAAAGGGTAACCGCGCCGGTTTCCGCCGGGTCAGTCAGCACGCGGAAGGCATTGATGCAGGCGGTCATCAGCTGCTCAGGACGGTTAACGCGGTCCCAGTATTTGCTGACGGCGCGGAATGCGTCGTTGGTACTGATGCTCAGATCGTGGCTTTGTTCGATCTGCTGCAGAACCGGGTCCGGTTGGCGAGTGGCAAACACATCCCCCGGCAGCAGTAACAGAGGAATACGGTTAGCGGTAGCGGTAGCGGCTGCGGTGATCATGTTGGCCGCGCCCGGTCCGACGGAAGACGTACAGGCGATGATCTCACGACGCAGCTTTTGTTTGGCAAAGCCAATTGCCGCATGCGCCATACCCTGTTCGTTGCGGCCCTGATAAACCACCAGGTCGCCGCTGTCCTGCTCCAGAGCCTGACCCAGACCCAGCACATTGCCGTGACCAAAGATAGCAAAAATGCCCTTAACGAATTTGGTCTCGACGCCGTCTACCGACAGATACTGGTTGTCCAGGAATCTGACCAGAGCTTGTGCCGTCGTTAATCTGATCTTACCCATTTGCTCTTCCTTATTTGTCGGGGACGCAACGCCGATCCACCGGTATTTGCATTTTTTGGTCGCACGGGTGAGAAAACGGCGACAGCGATAAGTGAAACGTGAGCCGATTATAAACAAATATTTTTTTCACCGAACATAATTACAGAAGAAACATTTCATTTTGCGAGTGAGATCAAATTCTGGGGTGAAACGGAGACAATTGGGGGCCTGCTGGGGGGAGAAATGAAACGCAAACTTCCGTCCCGCTATGAAATGATTAAAACCCTTTCACTTCAATACGTTTGTGGCTGTTCTCTAAGAAAGTTGAGATATCGCTCACAACTCATGATCTGCCTGAAACAGCATGCCATCTGCCGGGTGGAGATCCCGCTTTGCAAGAGTTTTAACCATCTCACACTTCTGGGGCAATAATTTCATTTCATATTGAAGTTGGAATTTTTATTCCTCATACTCGTTGACATATCAGATCCGGATTCGATCGGGCTGGCGCCCGCCGATCGACCGGAGAAGCTCAAACAGAGTCGGCTTTACCCGAAACCGCCGGCGGCGACTCACCGTGAACAACGCCGATGACCAGGGTACTTCACAGAAGGAAACAACAGGTATGAGTACACAACAGAAGCGGCTTGATGTGATTTGTATCGGGCGCATCGCCGTCGACCTTTATGGCCAGCAAATCGGTGCGCGCCTTGAAGATGAAACCACCTTTGCCAAATATCTGGGTGGCTCTTCCGGCAACGTGGCGTACGGCACGGCAATCCAGGGTCTGAAATCCGCGATGCTGGCGCGTGTGGGTGATGAACATATGGGCCGCTTTCTGCGGGAAGAGCTTCAGCGCGTAGGTTGCGACACACAGAGCCTGATCACCGATAAAAAACGTCTGACTGCTCTGGTGATCTTAGGGATTAAAGATCAGGAAACCTTCCCGCTTATTTTCTACCGTGATAACTGTGCCGATATGGGGCTGGTGCCGGATGATATTCAGGAAGACTATATCGCCTCTTCCCGTGCCGTTGCCGTGACCGGCACGCACCTTTCTCACCCGGATACCCGAGCAGCCGTGCTTAAAGCGCTGGAAATTGCCCGCCGTCACGGTCTGCGGACCGCACTGGATATCGATTATCGTCCGGTGCTGTGGGGCCTGACCTCGCTGGGCGATGGCGAAACACGTTTCGTTGAGTCCGGGCATGTGACCCGTCAGCTGCAGGAAGTGCTGCACTATTTCGATCTGGTGGTGGGAACCGAAGAAGAGTTCCACATTGCCGGTGGCAGTACCGACAGCCTGACCGCGCTGAAAAACGTGCGTAAAGCGACAAAAGCCACGCTGGTCTGCAAGCGAGGCCCGCTGGGCTGCGTGGTGTTTGAAGGCGATATCCCGGACAGCTGGGAAGAGACTCAGCTTCAAACCGGCGTGCGTGTCGAAGTCCTGAACGTGCTGGGCGCAGGCGATGCCTTTATGTCCGGCCTGCTGCGCGGCTGGCTGAACGACGAAAGCTGGGAACAGGCCTGCCGTTACGCCAACGCCTGCGGTGCGCTGGTGGTTTCCCGCCACGGCTGTGCGCCAGCGATGCCCACCAAAGAAGAGCTGGACGATTTCCTCAGCCGGGACAAAGACGTTAAGCGCCCGGATCTCGACAAGCGTCTGAACCACCTGCACCGCGTCACCACGCGAAAAAGGCAGTGGACCGAACTCAATATCTTTGCCTTCGATCACCGCAAACAGCTGGCTGAGATGGCTGCCGAAGCGGGCTTTGACGATTCACGAATTCCCGAGCTGAAAACGCTGCTGCTTCAGGGGGCGCAGGCAGCGGCTCGTGAAGCCGGACTGGACGACGGCCGCTGCGGTATCCTTGCGGATACCACCTACGGACAGCCAGCGCTGAATGCCATTACCGGGAAAGGCTGGTGGATCGGTCGCCCGATAGAGTTGCCAGGCTCGCGTCCGCTGCGCCTTGAACACGGCAACATCGGTTCTCAGCTGGTGGACTGGCCGCAGGAGCACGTCGTTAAATGCCTGACCTTCTACCATCCGCACGACAGCGCGGAAATGCGTAAAGAGCAGGACGATCTGATCCTCGACGTGTGGAACGGCTGTAATAAATCCGGTCACGAACTGCTGCTGGAAGTGATCCTGCCGGAGAGCAATCCGGATAAAGATGAGAAGTATTACCTGGACATTCTGACCCACTTCTACAGCATGGGTATTCAGCCAGACTGGTGGAAACTGCCGCCGCTGTCGCATGGATCCTGGGAAGCCATTGGCGCACTGATCGAGAAGAACGATCCGCACTGCCGTGGGATCCTGCTGCTTGGCCTGGACGCGCCGGAAGCGGAACTGAAAGCGGGCTTTGCCGCTGCGGCGAAAAGCTCGTGGGTAAAAGGCTTCGCGGTGGGTCGCACCATCTTCGGTCAGCCTTCACGTCAGTGGCTGCAGGGTGAGCTGGATGATGCGTCACTGATTGCAAAAGTGAAAAGCAACTACCTGGCGTTGATAGGCCACTGGCGCGAAGCCCGCCCGGTGAAATAAGTCATCGCCAGCCGCTGAAAACTGCCCCCGGATAATGAACACCGTTCTGACCTCTGCCGGGTGCAGTTTTCGTCACGATCTCGTCCTGTTAACTCTTTTTTTAACAAGTTGTGAAATTTTCAGGCCAAATAAGGCCTGCGTCCCCGACCAGCTTGTTGCAATTTTGTGAACCAATTCCCAACCCTGATGAAATAAAAGGCGCTGCTTTCTTCATCAAGTGAAATTTTTTGTTCATCTGGTAGAATGGCGTTCATAAGAACATCAATTTTGACATTAGTGAGTCGCTTAATGACCAATAACCCAACACAGCTTTCACTGCTACAGGACGACATTCGTCGCCGTTATGACACCTTAAGCAAACGCCTGAAGCAGGTGGCTCGCTATATTCTGGATAACAGTAACAGTATCGCCTTTGATACCGTCGCCTCCATTGCGCAGCAGGCAGACGTACCGCCTTCCACTCTTATTCGCTTTTCGAACGCATTTGGCTTTAGTGGCTTTAATGAAATGAAGCAGGTGTTTCGTCAGCACCTGATGGAAGAAACGGTCAACTACACCGAACGCGCCCGTCTGTTCCGCCAGACCGCCACCGATGAAACGCCAACCGCACCGGAAAATCCGGCAGAGATCCTGAACGTGTTCACGATGGTGAATTCCCAGGCGCTGCAGCAGCTGGCGATGCAAATCAAACCGGAGCAGCTGGAAAAAGCCGTAAAAATGCTTGATGAGGCCGACAACATCTACGTCATTGGTCTGCGCCGCTCGTTCAGCGTGGCCTCCTATCTGACTTATGCCCTGCGCCACCTGGAACGCCGCGCCTTTCTGATCGACGGACTGGGCGGTATGTTCGCCGAGCAGCTGAGTATGGTGAACCCGAAAGATGTGGTGATTGCGATTAGCTATTCACCTTATGCACGAGAAGCGGTCGAGCTGGTCGAGCTGGGTGCTAAACGCGGAGCTCATCAGATTGCAATTACCGACAGCCAGGTCAGCCCGCTGGCCGCCTTCAGCGACGTCTGCTTCGTGGTGCGTGAAGCTCAGGTTGACGGCTTCCGTTCGCAGGTTGCCTCGCTGTGCCTGGCGCAAACGCTGGCAGTTTCGCTGGCGCTGAATAACGCGAACTGAATGCAGACCGGTGCTCGCCTCCTGCCAGCGCCGGTTGCACCTGACATCGCGGACAGGGTCAGGCCCCCGGTCGTCAGGCAGACTGCGGGGCACCAAAAAAAACGGGCAGCCCGAAGATGGCCCCCGTTTATTCGCGTATCACAACAACAGCTTTTTTTCTGCGGGCTCCCGCTGTCTGACGGCGGCTAAAAACCTTGCGGGGATATCACGGCAATAAAACCGGGTTACTGCCTGCGCGGATACTCATCGCTGTTCACCCAGGCGTGGTCTTTCTCCCAGGTAAATTTCCATAAACGGACCGGACCCGCCATCACGTTTAAATAATAGTTATCGTAACCGGCCATGGTCGCTACCGGATGATAGCCACGCGGCACGGTGACCACATCGCGGTTGTAGACCGCCATGCACTCATCCAGCGAACGATCGTCAGTGTAAACGCGCTGCAGGGCAAAACCGCGCTCCGGGTTGAAACGATGATAATACGTTTCTTCCAGATAAGTTTCGTCTGCTGAATCCTGCTGGTCGTGCTTGTGGCTTGGATAAGAGCTGGTGTTGCCTTCGTCAGTGTACACTTCCACCACCAGCAGGCTGTCGGCAGGCTTATTGTCCGGCAGAATATTATGCACCAGACGTTTGTTGTGGCCTTTCCCGCGCTGCTCCACGCCGACATCTTCAGGCGCGATCAGACGTGCCGGCAGGTTGCCCTGGCTCGGCGAATGACACACCGCCAGCTCCAGATCGGACTCCGCCACCACCTCAATCTGTTCGTTGTGCGGCACGTAAACGGAGTACGGCGGCGTACGCTCAAACGGCGACATGCGCTGACCGATATTCGGGAACGCGGCATGACGGGTTTTCACCGACGCCAGGCCCGCAACCAGCACCAGACACAGTTCTTTATCGTCGCTTTCCAGCGTGAGAGTCTGCCCTTTTTTCAGCAGATGGACACCGAAGCCGACATAACGCCAGCCGGCACTTTCCGGGGTGACGTTCTGAATACGACCCTGTGCATCAGGTTGTTTTGCTTTATTTAATAATGACATGCTGCATTTTCCTTTGCCCGTACTGCCGCCGGCTTCACGGCAGCACAGATTGCGCTTAAAAAGGACTAGCCCAGCGTTGGCATGCTGAACTCAGACACGGTTTTCTGACCGCTCGGCCAGCGAACGGTAGCGGTCTTCATGCGGGTATAGAAACGCACGCCGTCCGGACCGTGCACGTTCAGTGCGCCAAAGACGGAGCGTTTCCAGCCGCCGAAGCTGTGGAAAGCCATTGGCACCGGAACCGGTACGTTGACGCCGACCATGCCCGCCTGTACCTCACGCACAAAGTCACGCCCGGTGTGGCCGTTGCTGGTGAAGATGGCGCTCCCGTTACCGAACTCGTGGCTGTTAACCAGATCCAGTGCGGTTTTATAGTCAGGCGCACGCACGATGCTCAGAACCGGTCCAAAGATCTCTTCACGCCAAATCACCATATCGGTGGTGACGTTATCGAACAGCGTGCCGCCCACATAGTAACCGTCCGGGTGGCCTTCAACCTGAATACCGCGACCGTCAACAACCAGTTTCGCGCCTTCAGCTTCGCCTTTGTCAATGTAGCCCAGCACTTTCTTCTGGTGCGCAGCAGAAACCACCGGCCCCATCTCGTTTTCGTCTTTACCTTTGTGCATGCCCGGACCTATCCGCAGGGCTTTCACCAGCGGAGTCAGAGCAGCAATCAGTTTGTCAGCGGTATCGTCGCCTACGGCAACCACCACGGGCAGCGCCATGCAGCGCTCACCGGCAGAGCCAAACGCACCGCCCATGATAGCGTTAACCGTGGCATCCAGATCCGCATCCGGCATCACGATGGCATGGTTTTTCGCTGCACCGAACGCCTGCACGCGCTTACCGTGTGCGCTGGCAGTCGTGTAGATGTGCTCGGCAACGCCGGAAGAACCCACGAAGCTGACCGCCTGAACGCGCGGATCTTTATACAGCTGTTCAGCATGTTCGTTAGCACTGTGAATAACGTTAAATACGCCATCCGGCAGGCCGGCTTCGGTCAGCAGTTCGGCCATACGTACCGACGCTGAGGGATCCAGAGCCGGTGGCTTCAGAACGAAAGTATTACCGCACGCCAGTGCGATAGGGAACATCCACAGCGGCACCATCGCCGGGAAATTGAACGGGGTGATACCGGCGACCACGCCCAGCGGCTGCATCAGCGAGTAGCTGTCAACGCCGGTCCCGACGTCCGCTGAGTTCTCCCCTTTGATCAGGTGCGGAATACCACAGGCAAACTCCACCACTTCCAGGCCACGGGTCAGTTCACCCAGCGCATCTGACCAGACTTTACCGTGCTCACTCACGATCAGACCGGCCAGTTCGTCGCGATGCTGTTCCATCAGGGTTTTAAAGTTGAACAGGATACGGGCACGGCGCAGTGGTGGAGTACGTGACCAGCTATCAAAAGCATTGTGGGCCACTTCAATAGCGTGCGCCACTTCGTCGCTGGTGCTCTGCGTCAGTTCACGGATCGCTTTGCCGGTGGCCGGGTCGTACACCGGGATGGTTTCGTTGCTGGCACTCAGAGACGTTTTACCGCCGATAAAGTTTCCTACGATAGTCATGTTCTGGCCTCTTTGATGTGTTAGTTCCCCTGCAGGCAGTCTGAAACACCACGCTACCCGAACGGGCAAAACTCAAATGTATGGAAGGACAGTATTATATTGGAATAAATTTTTCAAATAATTCACTTTGGAAAATTCAGTTTTAGCGGCATGGATCGCATTTTTCACACCCGCTTTCATCGGGAAAAATTCGGCCGCATTGTCACCCGATAAAAAAGCCCAGAGCACAGGCCAGATAAGGAACAGTGGTTTTACGCTGTGCTGGTCACGCCCCCGGAATCGCGCCCGCTTTTCGCGGGATTTTTCTGCGTTTTTACTGGTATTTTTTTCCCTGACAGGGAGAATTTGAGAGGCGCCTCTAAAAATTTAATTTCCAATATTAAATGAACATGAAATAAATGTTTCCCTGTACATCCTTTTACTGCCGCCGACAGATCGGGTCCCCTGCTGTGGCGACGTTTTACTCTTCAACTGACTCAGGAGTCGGAACATGGCAATCGATCCGGGCCGCATCTGTATTAACCGTAAAATTGCCCCAGCCCTGAACATGGAAGCCTTTTTCCAGCTGGTGCAAAAGCTGGGGCTGAACAAGGTTGAACTGCGTAATGATATGAACGACGGCAGCGTGACTGACGATCTCAGCCACCAGCAGGTAAACGTACTGGCGAAAAAATACGGTATGGAAATCATAACGATCAACGCCATCTATCCGTTTAACGTGATTAGCGGCGATCTGCTGGCACGGGTGGGAGGGCTGCTGAAGGATGCAAAGGGGACAGGCGCAAAAGCACTGGTGATGTGCCCGCTGAACGACGGCACGCCGGTTTCTGCCGACGATACCGTTAGCGCGCTGCGTATGCTGGCACCGCTGTTCGATCACTATGGCATCAAAGGACTGGTTGAGCCACTGGGCTTCCCGACCAGCTCGCTGCGTTCAGCAGGCCAGGCGCTGCGGCTGATTGACAAGGCTGAAGTCCCGTTTACGCTGGTGCTGGATACCTTTCACCACTATCTGTATGAAGGTGCAGAGCAGGACTTCGCCGCAGGTCTGGATGTCAGTCGCATCGGGCTGGTTCATCTTTCCGGTGTGGAAGACGATCGCGAAACCCATACGCTCACCGATGAACAGCGAATCATGCTGAGCGAAGGCGATCGCCTGAAGAGCCTCTCTCAGGTGCAGCGTCTGGAGCAGCTGGGCTACACAGGTATTTACGCCTTCGAGCCGTTTGCCTCCTGCATGAACAGCTGGACTGCGGCGGATATTGAGCGCGAAATTCGCCACAGCATCGCGGTGTTACAGGGCTAAACGTCCCGTGCCGGAGGGATTCGTTCCTGACGTCAAGCCCGGCCATTGAGCCGGATGTCATCTCTTATCTTTGTCACCTGGCGGCCTCCCGGGGCCGCATTTTTTTATTAACCCGTAGCCAGCTTCAGCCTGATGGTGGCCAGAATCGCCAGGCATACCAGCAGGCTACTGAGTAGATAAATTACCGGTACGCCAGCAAAGCTCATCACCAATCCGGCCAGCGGACCGGTAATCCCCAGCGCCAGATCCATAAATGCCGTATAGGTCGCCAGCGCGCTGCCCTGATTCTGCGGCGGCACAACATTCACCGCCACCACGCCAATCGCCGGGAACACCAGCGAGAAGCCTGCTCCGGTCAGCAGCGCCCCCACTTTGGCCATCCACGGCTCCCACGCGCCCCAGACCATCAGCAGCCCCAGCGCCTCTACCGCAAAACAGACCAGCGCCACATTCAGCCCGCCGTGGCGATTAATCGCATTCGGGAAGAGCATACGCGTACCGACAAACGCCACGCTGAACAGCGTCAGGGTAAAGGCGGCACCCTGCCAGCCCTTATCCTGGTAGAACAGTGTGATAAATGTGGCAATCACGCCAAATCCGACCGATCCCATGGCCAGGATCAGGCCATAGCCCCAGATGCGTCCAAGCACTGCGCGAAACGGCAGCGGTTTACCCTTGCTGGTTTTCACCGCCGGTCGCGGGAGCGCCAGCACAATCGCCAGCAGCGCAATGGCCATCACTATCGCCGCCAGCAGCATCAGACCTCCCGACAGGTAGATCGCCACGCCCAGCGGCGCACCGATCGCCATCGCGCCGTAGGTGAAAATCCCGTTCCACGAAATCACCCGCCCGATATGCAGCGATCCCACAACGCCCACGCCCCACAGCGTGGCACCCGTCCCGGCGAAGCTCTGTCCCACCCCCAGCACCATCCGGCCGAGGCATAGCAGCAGCAGACTGAGCAGCGGTACTGCACTGGACAGCGCCGCCAGCGCATAGCAGAGACCGCAAACCAGCGCACCAGACAAACCGAAAATGACCACTTTCTTCGGCCCCCAGAGATCGGCAAAGCGCCCGGCATGAGGGCGGCTTAGCAGCGTGGCGAAGTACTGGAGGCTGATCACCAGCCCCGCCCAGAAGGCGCTGTAGCCCATCACGTCATGAACGTATCCGGGCAGCACCGCCAGCGGCAGCCCGATAGTCAGATAGCTGGCAAAGTTAAAGATAACAACGGAGATGATGCGCAGATTCAAGCACAGGCCGGATTGCGCGGTATCACCTGCTGAGGGATCGGACATGGAAATAACGGCTCGCAAAACAGAAAGTTGAAGTTTAACTATACCTGAACCGTTAATATCCGATGGACATTTATGCCGCTGACCGGCGTCTGCAAGATTCTGATAGAAACCACGTCGGGCGACGGCATGCTGGCGATATCGTCGGCAAGGGGCATGTGCTCAATGATCAGTCAACGATAAACAACTGTGCGCCACTTCCGGTCCAGGAGCGGTGTGCTTCGGCGTTATCGGCAACCTGATAACTCATTCCCGCACGCAGGGTAAAGACGCGACCATCATCCAGCTCGGTATGCAGCTCGCCGGACAGACACAGCAGGATATGCCCTTTACTGCACCAGTGATCGGCCAGATAGCCGGGAGTGTAATCCACCCGACGCACGCGCACGTCGCCAAACTGCCGGGTGCGCCACCACGCACTGCCAGTTTCCCCCCGGTGCTCTGTTGCCTCGATCGTCGCCCAGTCCGTGGTGCCAAAAGGAATATCGCTTAATTTCATTGCTGCGCTCCGTGTGGTTAAATAGTGAAACTACCAGATTAATCAATAAGTCACACAGATATCTGCCGAAAGACCGGTCGGGAGAAATTTTCAGTGAATAAAGCAGATTTTAACAATAGCGGGCCATTGCCAATCGCGTGAAAATGCAGCATAAGGAGTTCAGGCACCGGGCAACGTTTAAGGCGAGTTTTCGCCTTAATTTAGTCATGTCGCTGCGCATCAATCTAAAGTTGCTGCCATAATACGACTTTCCTCATTCATCTTTTGCTGCTGCTGTTTAACCGCCGTAAGAATCAACGGGAGAACGCTTTGCTCGCTACTGAAAAACCCCGGCACGATCATCGCTGGCTGGTTGCCGCAGGACTGATACCAATCCTGCTTTGTCTGATGTTCACGCTGCTGTTAGCGGGCCAGATGGTGAAGCGGCAGCTTGCCGTCACCAGCTCGATGCTGATATCCCAGGCGGAAAATATCAGCGACAGAGCGCGGGTGATGACCACCGCCCTGCAGTCATACAAAAACCGCCGCTGCGCGGATATCAAAGACGAACTGCAGGAGTTGGGATCGGTGCACCCCTACTTTCGGTCAGTGGGTCTGATTCAGGACGACAGTGTTGTCTGCTCATCCACCTTTGGCGAACGACGGGATTCGGTAGAAACCATTCTTGGCCGCCCGTTACCGCCAGCGCGTCAGGACTTATGGAGCCTCTCCGTAGCCGGAACCAGCAGGGTTAACAACCGTCCTGCGGTGCTGTTTATGCATCAGGGCCGTGACGGTTTTGCCAGCTACGCGCTGGTGGACGGCCAGTACCTGATTGATTTTATCTGGGCGGCAGGCATACGGCACGATTACGATATTTCGATGAAATTTGGCGATGGCTTCGCCATGTTTAGCGGCGTTCCTGCCACCCGCCAGATGGAGAATAAGTGGGGTAACTACACGCTGAATACCCACTCCGATCGCTATGCGATTAACCTGAACGTCACCTCTGCACGCAGCGAGCTGCTCTATAACTGGCGCCAGGTGTTGTTCAGCCTGATGCCAATGGCACTGATTCTCTCCCTGCTGTTTGTTGTGCTGACCAGCAACTGGCTGAAGCGCAAAAGCTCTTTTCGCGATGAAATCCGCCGCGGCATTGCCCGCAATGAGTTTTCCGTTTACTACCAGCCGATCTTTAACCTGGAAACGCAGAAGTTTAACGGCGCTGAAGCGTTATTGCGCTGGCAGCGTCCTGATGGCCACTGGATTCGACCGGATGTGTTTATTGCTGCCGCCGAGTCTGAAGGCATGATTGTGCCACTGACCCGTCACCTGTTGCAGAGGGTGATTCGTGACAGTGCCGGATGGCAACTCGATCCGGGCTTTCGTGTCAGCGTCAATCTGGCTGCGGATCATTTACAGCATGACGGCTTCCTGACGGATATCAGGGCGTTTGCCGCCGGGATGGATCGCTTCAAGCATAAGATCACCCTCGAACTGACGGAACGCAGCCTGATCAACGAAGATCGTATGGTTTCACGCCGGCTTGCCGAACTTCGCCGTGAAGGGGTCAACATTGCCATTGATGATTTTGGCACTGGCCACTGCGCGCTCTCCTACCTGCAGACCTTCCCCCTGGATTATCTGAAAATCGATCGCGGCTTTGTGAACACCATTGAATCCGTCGACGGCGAAACGCCGGTGCTGGATGCGATCATTGCCCTGGCCGACAAGCTGGGGTTAAAGGTGGTCGCGGAGGGCGTGGAGAACGAAATGCAGCTTCGCTATCTGCAAAATCGTGGCGTATCGTTCATCCAGGGCTACTACTTCGCCCGCCCGATGGAAAGCGCGGCGCTGTCCGGGTGGCTGCAAAAACACAACGACAACGGCCCCCAGACTTCCCCCTGAAGATTTATCATCCCATGCCGAATACTCATCGATCGGGGGCTGTCGACGCTCGTTCGACCACGCCCTGTCTTATACCCTGCACAGCCTCTTGCTATAAATTTCTGATATTTTTTACTGAATAAATGCGACCTGCCGCGAAGAAGTTATACTAACAGGTGGCAAATTGCGTGACTGGGCCATGAAAGTGCGAAATTGAAGCCCATCGCCGAGGCATTTTGCCGCTGGATATTTCCCTTATTTCCGGCTCGCCAGACGATCTGTCTTGAGCCAGAGTGAGTGGATTTTGGGATTAAAACAGAAAGTTACAGGGTGCTTTATATGATTTCACGTAGGAAGCGTGTCAAACCAATTGGTTTAAAAGACGTCACCATTATCGATGATAGTCGATTACGCAAAGCGATTACCGCAGCCTCACTGGGTAATGCCATGGAGTGGTTCGACTTCGGCGTTTACGGCTTTGTCGCCTACGCTCTTGGCCAGGTCTTTTTCCCCGGAGCCGATCCTGGTGTGCAGATGATCGCGGCACTGGCGACCTTCTCCGTACCGTTTCTGATTCGTCCTCTGGGTGGATTGTTCTTTGGTGCACTGGGCGATAAATACGGTCGTCAGAAAATCCTCTCCATCACCATTATCATCATGTCGGTCAGTACCTTCTGTATTGGCCTGATCCCTTCTCATGCCTCAATCGGCATCTGGGCACCCATTCTGCTGCTGCTGTGTAAAATGGCGCAGGGCTTCTCGGTGGGCGGTGAATATACCGGAGCATCGATCTTCGTTGCCGAATACTCCCCGGACCGCAAGCGCGGCTTTATGGGCAGTTGGCTGGACTTCGGTTCTATCGCCGGATTTGTGCTGGGTGCAGGTCTGGTGGTACTGATTTCAACCGTGGTCGGTGAGGAGAAATTCCTCGACTGGGGCTGGCGTATTCCGTTCTTCGTGGCGCTGCCATTAGGGATTATCGGTTTGTATCTGCGCCATGCGCTGGAAGAAACCCCGGCATTCCAGCAGCACGTTGATAAGCTTGAGCAGGGCGATCGCGAAGGCCTGGCCGATGGCCCGCAAGTCTCTTTCAAAGAGATTGCCACTAAGCACTGGCGTAGCCTGCTGGCCTGCGTGGGACTGGTGATTGCCACCAACGTCACCTACTACATGCTGCTGACCTACATGCCAAGCTACCTGTCGCATAACCTGCACTACTCCGAAGATCATGGCGTGATGATTATCATCGCCATCATGCTGGGTATGCTGTTTGTGCAACCGATTATGGGTCTGATGAGCGATAAGTTTGGTCGTCGTCCGTTTGTGATTATCGGCAGTATCGCGCTGCTGGTGCTGGCTGTTCCCTGCTTTATGCTGATTAACAGCGGTGTGATGGGGCTGATTTTTGCCGGTCTGCTGATTCTGGCCGTGATACTGAACAGCTTTACCGGGGTGATGGCCTCTTCACTGCCCGCCATGTTCCCGACGCATATTCGCTACAGCGCACTGGCCAGTGCCTTTAACATTTCGGTACTGATTGCGGGTCTGACACCCACTGCCGCTGCCTGGCTGGTAGAAGCGACCAGTAATCTGTATATGCCTGCGTACTACCTGATGGTGGTTGCCATCATTGGTCTGGTTACCGGCATTATGATGAAGGAAACGGCCAATATGCCTCTGCGTGGCGCCACGCCAGCGGCCTCTGATATGGCAGAAGCGAAAGAGATCCTGCAAGAGCATCACGACAATATTGAGCAGAAGATCGAAGACATTAACGAGCAGATCGCCGAGCTGGAAGCCAAACGCTCCCGCCTGATCGATCAGCATCCGCGTATCAACGAGTAACTAAAATCAGGGCAGAGGAACTTTCACAGTTCCTCTTGCCTTCAGCCAACCACGCGCTG
The DNA here is from genome assembly GCA_913775305.1 of uncultured Erwinia sp. Taxonomy (GTDB): domain Bacteria; phylum Pseudomonadota; class Gammaproteobacteria; order Enterobacterales; family Enterobacteriaceae; genus Erwinia. The sequence goes on from CAJYIY010000013.1 coordinate 22,909, forward strand.
GTCCACAGAGTGGATCGGCCGTTTTGCACAATTTCCCCGCAGTCGGTTCATAAGATAAACCTTACGTGCTGCCATATCGTATTTTTCTTCCATGAGCAGCTAAACTCCCACCCTGACCGTAAACTGAATCTGAGGTATCACATGATAATTAAAAGCTACGCCGCAATGTCAGCAGGAAAAGCGCTGGAACTGTATGAGTTCGACGCCGGTACTCTGGCAGCAGAGGAAGTGGAAGTCGAAGTTGAATACTGCGGCGTTTGCCATTCTGATCTGTCGATGATCGACAATGAATGGGGCATTTCCCGCTATCCCACCATTGCCGGGCACGAAGTGATCGGCCGGGTGGCCGCGCTTGGCGAATCCGCACAAAACAAAGGTCTGAAAGTAGGCCAGCGCGTGGGGATTGGCTGGACGGCAAAAAGCTGTCAGCACTGCGATGCCTGTATCAACGGCGAGCAGGTCAACTGTGAAAAAGGCGCCACGCCCACCATTCTTAATAACGGCGGCTTTGCTGACAGACTGCGTGCCGACTGGCAGTGGGTTATTCCACTACCGGAAAGCCTGGATGCAGCATCCGCCGGCCCCCTGCTGTGTGGCGGCATTACGGTATTTAAACCGCTGCTGATGAGTAACATTACCGCCACCAGCCGCGTTGGCGTTATCGGTATTGGCGGCCTCGGCCATATCGCCATCAAAATCCTGCGCGCAATGGGTGCGGAAGTGGTGGCATTCAGCTCCAATCCCCATAAAAAACAGTCGATCCTGGATATGGGTGCCGACGAAGTGATAAACAGCCGTGATCCTGAAGCGCTGAAGGCGCAGGCGGGACGCTTCGATCTGATCCTCAGCACCGTCGCGGTTGACCTTAACTGGAAGCCATACTTTGACGCGCTGGCACCGCAGGGTAAATTCCACACCGTGGGTGCCGTGATGAAGCCATTCCAGGTCAGCGCATTTGATCTGATTATGGGTGACAAAGCCGTCACCGGCTCCTCTACCGGTTCGCCGGGCCAGCTGCGCTCGCTGCTGAAGCTGGCATCGCGTCGCGATATTGCGCCACACGTTGAGTATTTCCCGATGTCAAAAATCAACGAAGCGCTGGATCATGTACGCGCGGGTAAAGCCAACTTCCGCGTAGTGTTAAAAGCGGATTTCTGATAGTCCCAGCCTGCCGGGCCGTGCCCTGCCAGTGGCAACAGCGCCGCAATCAGCGCCCGGCGCAAAGACAGGAGTGGTCAGCTATCCCAGGCCATTCCCGTCTTGCTTAACATCTCCTTTCTTTTCCTGGCGTTTACCCTGCCCGCGTAAAAATCAGAATCCCGATATAAGTTGGATGCGGTAAAAAACGGCCTTACCCTACCTGCTTGCTTCGGCGGCGGGGATTTCTGCTTACGACAAGTAAAAAAACGATCCGAGTTTATGGTTTCCCGATACACTGCACTATCGACCGGATAAACACTGCTCAGTCATGCACTATAATTCACCCGATCACGGCCATCTGAAAATACGCTCTACGCGTTTTATACGGCGTATGTTTGCCATGCGTCAGCTGGGGACGTTTCTCTGTTTTAATCCGATTATCTCGGTGCTGCTGGAACTGCAAAAAGGCAACACGTTTTACGTCTTGCTGTTTATCAACGCTTTTGTCTGGCCCTGGGTGGCTTACCGCGTGGCGCTCTCTTCACCCGATCCCACCGCCAGCGAGCGGCGTAACCTGACCATTGATGCCGCGCTCGGCGGCTTCTGGGTGGCGATGATGGGCATCAGCCCGATGCCATCGTTGGTTATCATGGCCATGCTGGCCTCGGATCGCTATGCCGTTGGCGGCTGGCTCCAGTTGCAGTCCGCTATGCGGGCGTTTTTGGTGATCTTTTTGCCGATGTGGGTGCTGCACGGTATGCCATGGCAGCCCGGCTTCAGTAACCGCACCGTCTGGCTGACACTGCCGCTGGCCACGGGCTACATGTTCGTACTCAGCGCCGTTTCTTATAAGCTCACGCTGACGCTACGGCGCAGAAATCACGAACTTGAACGTATCTCACTGATGGATCCCAGCCTGGATATTCCTAACCGTCGCCTGTTTGATCGTCGGCTAGAAAGTGAATATCTGCGCACCCGGCGCGGTGAGTGCCGTGCCTGGCTGCTGCTGATCGATGTCGATAATTTCAAAGCCGTGAATGACACCTTTGGCCATGAGGCGGGTGATTATC
>CAJYIY010000014.1 GCA_913775305.1 uncultured Erwinia sp.
GTAGGGATCGTCCTGACGAACCAAATCCCCGACAGCGTTCAGCGTACGATTCAGCTGAATATTTTCAATATCGACAACAACGCGATCGGGATTACTGAGAGCAAATTGCTTATACTTCAGTGGGATATTGGACTCAATGGTCACACGAGAATAGGTTGATGAAGGCCAGATGCGGATCGCCACAACATGGCCGCTGGCTGCCATACCTGCCCGGCTGACGCTGAGCAGCAATACGGCACCCGCCCCCTGTAAAAGCCGTCGTCGGTTAAGGGATGTTGAATCAGTCATGCCACTCCACTAGCTGTAAGGTGTTTAATAAAAAGTCAGGCGTTCGTTTTTTGCAAAAACTTTAGCGAATCCCTTTCTCAGTGTCACCCCAAAAAAGTGATTAAATGCAGCACATTAGACAGAGTAAAAATCAGTACCGGGTGATAAATAAGGAAAAATGGCGCTTGCACCGGAAGCAATAAAAGAATAAAAATACACATTTACCGAATAATAATGCAAAGAGGGTTTATCGTGAAGGAACGTAGTACCGAGCTGGTTCAGGGTTTTCGCCATACCGTTCCCTATATCAATGCCCACCGTGGTAAAACGTTTATCATCATGCTGGGTGGTGAAGCCATCGAGCATGAGAACTTCTCAAGCATCATTAACGACATTGGCCTGCTGCACAGCCTCGGTATCCGTCTGGTGGTGGTTTACGGGGCAAGACCGCAGATCGATGCCAACCTCTCCGAGCGAAATCTCGAACCCGTTTATCATAAGCACACCCGCGTAACGGACGCCCAGTCGCTGGAGCTGGTCAAGCAGGCGGCCGGTCGGCTGCAGCTGGATATCACCGCTCGCCTGTCTATGAGCCTGAATAATACGCCGCTTCAGGGCGCGCATATTAATGTCGTTAGCGGTAATTTTATTATCGCTCAGCCGCTGGGGGTGGATGACGGGGTAGATTACTGCCACAGCGGCCGCATCCGCCGCATTGATGAAGAGGCTATCCACCGTCAACTGGACAGCGGTGCTATTGTGTTAATGGGCCCGGTTGCGGTCTCCGTCACCGGTGAAAGCTTCAACCTGACCTCTGAAGAGGTAGCAACCCAGCTGGCAATCAAACTGAAAGCAGAAAAAATGATCGGCTTCTGCTCCGAGCAGGGGGTGACTAACAGCAGCGGTGAAATTATCTCCGAGCTGTTCCCAAATGAAGCACAGCAGCGCATTGAAGAACTGGAAAACGATCGGGACTTTCATTCAGGCACCGTACGTTTTCTGCGCGGTGCGGTGAAGGCCTGCCGCAGCGGCGTCCGCCGCAGCCATCTGATCAGCTATCAGGAAGATGGTGCTTTGCTGCAGGAGCTGTTCTCTCGTGACGGTATTGGTACGCAGATTGTGATGGAGAGCGCCGAGCAGATTCGCCGCGCCACGATCAATGATATTGGCGGCATCCTTGAGCTGATCCGCCCGCTGGAGCAGCAGGGAATTCTGGTGCGGCGCTCACGCGAGCAGCTGGAAATTGAAATCGACAAATTCACCATTATTGAACGCGATAATCTCACCATAGGCTGCGCCGCGCTGTATCCGTTCCCGGAAGAGCAGATTGGCGAAATGGCCTGTGTTGCCGTCCACCCTGATTACCGCAGCTCATCACGGGGCGAAGCCCTGCTTGAACGTGTTGCGCTTCAGGCCCGTCAGATGGGGTTGAAAAAGCTGTTCGTACTGACCACGCGCAGCATTCACTGGTTCCAGGAGCGCGGCTTCCAGCCGGTTGACGTGGAGCTGCTGCCGAGCAGTAAGAAGGAGATGTACAACTACCAGCGCCGTTCCAAGGTACTGATGGTGGATCTGCGGGAAAACAGCGCCCACGTGCGCCAGAGCTGACGGGCTCAGCGCCCGTTCTACAATCGCTCGACCAGCCCGCTGCGACGCTGGGTGCGCATGTTGACCGCGCTGTTAAAAACGCGGATATCGGCGTACAGCGTCAGCTGCCGTTTCGCACGGGTAATGCCGGTATAGACCAGCTCACGGGTTAGTACCGGCATGACCTGGTTTGGCAGCACCATCAGCGTGTGCTCAAATTCCGATCCCTGAGACTTATGCACCGTCATCGCATACGCGGTGTCGTGCGGTGGCAGCCGGCTTGGCTGCACCGCCTTGATGGAGCCGTCCGGCAGCGGGAAAAAGACTTTCAGCGCCTGCTCATCATCCAGCATAGCAATGCCAATATCACCGTTAAACAGACCCAGAATACGATCGTTACGGGCAATCATGACCGGCCTGCCGACATACCACTTGCCGTTTGCGCCCGCTCCGCGACGGATCAGCCCGGCCCGAATAAGCGTGGCTTCAATCCGCTCATTCAGACCGCTCACGCCAAAGGGCCCCTCGCGCAGCGCACAGAGAAGCTGGAAGCGGTTAAACGACGACAGCACCTCAGCCGGAGAAGCGCCGGCGGCAAGCCGCGTGAGATAGTCACGGTAACCGGCTGCGCAGTCGTTAAGCAGCTGCTGATACTCTTCGCTGCTGCTTAACCCATGGCGACGGATATCGCTGAACGCAGCGTTAAATACCGCATCGGCGCGTTTGACATCCCCGGCGTTTACCGCCATCGCCAGCTGACCAATTCCCGAGGAGGCCGTAAACCGATAGCTTTTGCGCAGCAGGCAGATAGCATCTCGCACGGGCGGAGCCGCAGCCTCTTCGCTGCCCATTACCTCACATCCGGTCAGCCGCGCCAGCTCTGCGGCACGCGCCGGGCTGTAACCGAACTCGGCGCATCGGCAGATATCCCCCAGCACGGCTCCCGCCTCGACGGATGCCAGCTGATCGCGATCGCCGAGGAAAATGACCCGCGCCTGCGGCGGCAGTGCCGCAATCAGATTCGCCAGCATCGGCAAATCCACCATTGATGCTTCATCCACCACCAGAACATCCAGGTGCAGCGGATTACCTGCGTGGTAACGCATACGCTGGCTGCCGGGCTGTGCGCCCAGCAGACGGTGCAGCGTCGTCGCTTCGGCGGGAAAACGCCTGAGCACGTCCTCGTCAAGCGCCAGCTGCTGCAGCGTTTTTCCTAAAGACTCGGTCAGACGCGCCGCAGCCTTGCCGGTCGGTGCCGTCAGTTCAATACGTGGCGCGTCGGGAGAGAGCTCAATCAGACAGGCCAGCAGTTTGGCAACCGTGGTGGTTTTGCCCGTTCCCGGACCACCGGAGATCACGGCAACCTGGCGGGTGATGGCGACCGCCGCGGCAATTTTTTGCCAGTCTTCCGGCTGCTGGCCAAAATGGCGATCCAGCGTGGCGCGCAGGGCGTCTTCATCAACGGGAGAAGGCTGCTGCTGGCGCTGAATAAACGCCACCACCTCTCCTTCGCTCTGCCACATACGATGCAGATAAAGCCGCTGCTGTTGCAGCACCAGCGGCGTGGCGCACGAACCATCGCTGACAGCCGGGCTGCCCGACAGCAGCCGATGCCAGTCTGCTGGTGTTCCGGCAGCCTGCCAGATCGCCTGCGCCAGTTCAGGATGACGCCCGGCAAACATTTCCTGCGGATTCAGCAGCGCCAGAGGCAGGCAAACATGCCCCTCTCCGGCATCGCGGCTGACCAGAGCCGCGGCCAGCATCAGCGCGGGCTGCTGTTCACCGGCCACCATCAGGGCAAACTGCACATCCAGCGTGCGCAGCAGGCGCTGGCGACACGCCAGCTGCAGGAGATCGCGTAGCGTCATGATTCATTCTCCGCATCGACAGCAAACAACCGATCAAGCGCGTTCACAAATCCGGCCTGTGGCCGCGTGCTGAAAATGCCGTTACTTCCTTCGGTACCGTCCAGGCCGCGCAGGAACAGATAAATAACCCCGCCAAAGTGCTGTTCATAGTCGTAACCGGCCAGACGCTGTCGGAGGTAGCGATGCAGCGCCAGGCTGTAGAGCTGATATTGCAAATCATAGCGATGAGCGCGCATCGCCTGCGCCATCGCCTCCTGGGTATAGGCACTGCTCTCCTCACCCAGCCAGTTCGATTTATAGTCCAGCAGGTAATATTTTCCCTGCCAGCAGAACACCAGATCGATAAACCCTTTCAGCATGCCGCGAACCTGATAAAAATCGAGAGGCGGGCATCCGGCAGAGAGCGGATCCTGCTGCACCAGACGATCCAGATCGGCGGCAATCAGCAGGCGGGAGATCGGCAGATAAAACTGCAGCTCCACCCGGTACATATCCGGAGAGAGCTGATTCAGGCTGACGCCACTGCTGTTGAGCGGGGTGTGTAATATGCGCCGCATCCATTCACTCATCGTCGGCAGCCAGGCCATATCCAGCCCCTCGCCACTCAGCCGTTCCGCCAGCCAGTGCTCATCCAGCGGTGCAGAGAAGTCCAGCGATTCAAACAGACTGTGCAGAAATGTACCGGGCGCAGCACCGCGGGGGAAGGTATGCGGCGTCAGCTGCGGCAGCAGTGGTTCCTGCGCTTCTCCGGCGGCATCAACATCCAGACGCGGCAGCAGATCGAGCGCGGCAGCGTGGCCGCGTTGCTGTAAACCGGAATAGCTGGTCACCCGCCAGTCGTCACGCAGTGAACGCGTCAGCCGCTGGCTGCTCAGGCTCAGGTGGGCTTCTGCTTCCGGCTGCCACAAAGGGTCCTCCGTCAGCGGTACAGCCGCCAGGCGGGTATGATCGCTTTCCATCTCCTGCAACAGAGCATGCAGCGTTGCAGCATCAGCCGCTTCGCCGCGCTGGATCAGATATCCCAGCGCGCTGTGGTGCAGATCGCTGTTGCCTTCTTTCTTACGTGTTCCTTTAATCAGCGGAGCAACCCCGACGCTACAGTGATAAATCGATCGCGTCAGCGCCACGTACAGCAGGCGCAAATCCTCGGCCAGGCGCTCCTCTTCTGCCAGGCGGACGCTTTCTTCATCCTGTTGCAAATCAAGCAGCGCCTCAAAGGTCTGCCTGTCGTGGTAGATGCCGTTAGCCGCAGCGCGATAGTTAGAAACAAACGGCAGCCAGACCAGCGGATACTGCAGACCTTTCGATTTGTGAATGGTCACAATCTGTACCAGATGGCGATCGCTCTCCAGCCGAAGCTGTTGATTAGCCACCTGACCATCGGGCTGCACGATCTGCTGGGCCAGCCAGCGCACCAGCGCATGCTCGCTGTCCAGCGAGGTCGCAGCCTCCTGCAACAGCTCTCCCAGATGCAGCAGATCGGTCAGACGGCGTTCCCCGCTGTCGGACGCCAGCAAATTCTCAGCAATTTGCCGTCGCACCATCAGCTCACGCAGCATCGGTAACACGCCGCGCTTAAGCCAGCGCTGGCGGTAACCATCAAATTCATCCACCAGCGCATCCCAGGTTCGCTCATCGCGGCTCAGGGCATCCAGCGTCAGCGCATCAAGGCCAAACAGGCTGCTGGCCAGTGCGCTGCGCAAAATACGCTCCTGCTCCGGCGCCAGCACGGCCTGCAGCAGCAACAGCATTTCGCGTGCTTCCGGCGTAGTAAATACGCTGTCACGATTGGAAAGGTACACGGAGGGGATGGCCAGCCGGTTCAACGCCTCGCGCATGACGGCGGCCTCACTTCGGCTACGGACCAAAATGGTAATATCAGAAGCCCGGAGCGGCTTCAGGTCAGGGGCTTTGCCGATCAGCGCCAGCCCCTGTTGACCGGCGGTGAGCCAGTGACAGATTTCCGTGGCGCACTGCTGCGCCATATACTGCTGGTAATCGTTCACCCCAGTCCCCTCGCCGGGTTGCAGCCAGAACTTCAGCGCGGGCTGCTCGATGCCGTCTATGCTGAAGCTGAGGGACTGATTGGGTTCCGCCGGGCTGACCGCAATAAAGGGGATGTCCTGAAACACAAACGGCGCAGGCTGACGCTGGAACAGCTGATTAACGCTGGCTACCATCGCCGGTGAAGAGCGCCAGTTTGTTTCAAGAGTATAGTGAGCACTGACTTCAGCCCGCGCTTTCATATAGGTAAAAATATCGGCACCGCGAAACGCATAGATAGCCTGTTTCGGGTCGCCAATCAGCAGCAGGGCGCTATCAGCCTGCCCCACGTACAGCGACTGAAAAATTCGATACTGCTGCGGGTCAGTATCCTGGAATTCATCAATCAGCGCTACCGGAAACCGCTGACGGACGGCCGCTGCCAGCAGATCGCCGCCGGGCTGCTGTAGCGCCGCATCGAAACGGCCAAGAAGATCGTCGAACCCCAACTGCGCATGCAAACGTTTTTCCTGCCGGGTGACGGCACGGATCTCCTCCAGCGCGCGGGCCACAATCAGGTCACGCAGCGAGCGGGGCTCCGCCAGAAAAGTGTCGATCTGTTCAAACAGCGGATGGGCAGGAGCCACACCTTTTTTAGTTTTCTCCAGCAATACCCGCTGGCCGAAGCGTTCAAGATCCTTCGCGATTTCATAATCGAGCGTGTCGCTTTGCGCCCACTGGGTAATTTTGTTCAGCCAGTTAGGTAAGTGCTTACTGTTATAGCTACGCCTGTCGATACCGGAGGCATCAATCAGCTCGAACAGGTTCTCTGCGGCCAGCCACGCCTGCTTCAACGCCACGATCTGCGCAATAATCGCCTCATGCCGCTGTGCCAGCGTTTCATTCGGGTCCGGCGCTGATTTCAGCGATGGCGCCTCACCACCCAGCCAGGGGGAAAGCTCCCTGAGCAGCTGTTCCGGCCCTTCCCACAGCTGGCGAACCACCCGGGCAACCGGCAGCGGCAGCGGGTAGCAGTGGCGTCGCCAGAAATCCGCGGCTGCACGGCGGCGCAGCGGCGTTTCATCCTCAATCAGCTGCTGTTCGAACAGCATGCCGGACTCAAACGCATTCAGATTCAGCATCCGCTGGCAGAAGCCGTGGATGGTAAAAATACCGGCCTCATCCATCTGCCGTTCGGCTGCCAGCAGGACTGAAGCGGCCTGGCGCAGATCGGGAATTTGCGCAATCAGCGCCTGCAGCATCGGATTACGGCTCTCACCGCGCACACAGTCAATGCGCAGCGCATGGATATTGTCACGAATGCGCCCGCGAAGTTCGGCGGTGGCGGCCTCGGTAAAGGTCACCACCAGGATCTCCTCTACCGACAGCGGGCGGCTGAATGCCGACTCACCGCCCAGCCCCAGCAACAGACGCAGGTAAAGCAGGCCGATGGTAAAGGTTTTCCCCGTACCCGCCGACGCTTCAATCAGCCGCTCACCGCGCAGCGGCAGGGTTAACGCATTGAGGCGTTCAGCAACCTGCTGACTCATGGTTTATCCTGACCGACCGGGAACGACTGCTGCAGGGTGGAGAGATCTTTCCAGGTCTTCCAGCCAGCCGGAGCCGCGTAGTCTGCCTTACCGTGATGGCTACCGGAAATCTGAGACAGCAGAGCCAGCCCGGTTGGCGCAATCACCGCCTGATGGAAGAAGTCTGCAATGCCTTCCGGTGTCAGTGCCTGAATCTGCGCAATCACCTTTTCACGCGTGTCGAACTGATAATTTTCCCGGCTAAAGTCCTTGCTGAAGCGGCTGGCTTCCTCATCCAGCGTCTGGGGTCGCTGTTTCAGTTCGCCCGTCATCGCCGCCTGATACTGGGCAAACTCTTCTTTGCTCATGGCACGCAGGCGTTTCTCAGCAGCAGGATAAAATGCCTGGAAGCGCTCCAGCAGATAGGCGGGCTGCTTAACGTTACTTTGCAGCAGGAAACCGATGCCCCACTGCCGTCCCACCGGCATCTGGAAGGCAAATACCGCATAGCCGAGCTGCTCTTCGGTACGCAGCTGGTTATAGAACCACGGCTGAATAATCTGGCTCAGCATCGAGCTGCTGGCCATGCTTTGATATTCATCAAAGCCAACGGGGACGTATACCGCAGCCAGCGCCGAGTCAGTACTGCTCCCCACCTTCTGCAGGTTAGCCAGCGCCTTTTTATCCACCTTGATAAATTCGCTGTGCCACCTGCTGTGACCTTCACAGTTCAGCTGCTGTTTGATCTGCACAGCCAGGTCTTTCACCGCTTCGGGCGTCATATTTCCGACAACCAGCAGCTCAGGCGTGGACTGCTCCAGCAGCATTTTACGGTAGTTCAGCAGCTGCTCCAGCGTGATAGCCGACAGCAGTTTTCGACGCTCACTGCGTTGGGTATACGGCAAGCGTGACAGCAGCTGCGCGGGCTGAATAGCCAGCTCAAATGCTTTGCCTTTTTCAGCCGAGTCCAGACGCTCCAGATACCAGGATTTAGCCTGCTCCAGCTGCTGCTCGGTCGGCGTAAAGCTGGCGTAACCTTCCAACAGCTGCTTCATCAGTTTCGGCAGGCGCTGTGTAAAGCCGCTGGCGCTAAACGAAACACCATCATCTTCCCCGGTAGAGAAACTGATCCCTCCCACCGCAGCCTGCGAGCTCAGTTCATCGAGCGCCACGCCAGCCAGATAATCATTGAGCGCAAACAGCACCTGATTCCGGGCGCTGTCTACCGCGGCTTTGTTGCGCAGCGCCAGGGTGATATTGGCCTTCGGCTCGTCGGCGTAATACTGGCTGGGCATATAGAAGACCCGCAGCCCGGGCTGGTTAAGCAGTGCCTGTGGACGCGCATACTTTTTATCCTGCCTGATCAGGCTGAAGTCGTCAGGAATGTAAGGATTGAGCATCGGCAGGGACAGGGTTAGTTTATCGCTCTCGGTCTGCCATTGACTCAACGTTTCGCGGCTGATTTTATCCACCTGATAGGGTGCATCGACGAAATAAGCCGTTTTGTTATGCGGTTCATTCGGGCTGATAAACCAGATGCGGGCATTCTCCGGCGTCATTCCGTCCAGCCGCGCTTTGATGGCCTGAGGATCGTAACGGTCTGCAATGTAAGATGCGTCCAGCACATTGGCTACCGGCACCCGCAGCATGGTATCCACCAGCCATTCGATGTAGTCCATATCGCGCGTGATGGAGGGATAACGGAAATCCAGGTCCAGCACGTGTGCCATTTCGTCAAAGTAACGTTTATCAATCCCCTGCATGCGCAGGGTATTCAGGTAGCTGAACACCGCCGCAATGACTTCGTCGCGGTTGGCCAGGCCCTTATCCGTCAGCGAAACAGATATCGAAAAGACCCCGCCGTTACGATCGATAACCGGATCGGCACCGGCGTCAATGGAGTCAGCCAGTCCGCGGCTTTGCAGCCAGTCAGATAAGGTGTTTTTGCTACGGTTACCAATCAGATAGCCAATCAGCGTATCGGTTTTACTGCGGAACTGCGCGCTGTTGTTATCAATGCGAAACTCAATGCGCAGCTGCTTGCGCGGCTGGGCCGGCACATAGTGAATAATGATGCCTTTTTGCTTATCGGTGACGACCGGCGCGGTAATATCCGGCACCGTCGCATGACGGTTTTCAATCCGGCCAAAGGTTTCAGCCGCGATTTTTTCCATCTCGGACAGTGGCTTATTGCTGTAAATCACCGCCTTCATCAGGTTCGCGGAGTAATAGCGCTGATAAAATGCCTTCAGAGCATCGTGCAGTTTACTGCCTGGCTTGTCGCGCAGGGTTTCAAGATTCCCCCCCGAGAAACGTGAACTGGGATGGTCAGGATTCAGCGTTTCAGCGCCAACCTGTGCCATACGCATGCCATCACGGGATCGTGCCATGGTCAGCTCGGCGTTCACTGCATGGCGTTCGCGGTCGGCATTCACCGGGTCGAGCAGCGGCTCGGCTATCGCATCGGCCAGTCGGTCAACCGCCGGTTGCAAAGCGTCGTTTTCGACTTCCAGATAAAATGCCGTGCGGTAGGATGCGGTGCTGGCATTATGGCTACCACCGTGCTTTTTTAAAAATTCAGCAAGGTTATCCGGCTGCGGGTAGCGCTTTGACCCCATCAGCACCATATGTTCGAGATAGTGGGCCAGGCCAAGCTGATCGGTTGGGTTCTCCAGCGATCCGACCGGCAGCGCCAGAGCAGCCAGTGACTTTGTGGCCCTGTCATCGGAAACCAGCAGGACGGTCACGCCGTTATCCAGTTGGATGGCCTTGTACTGGCGAGGATCTTTTTCACTTTTGCGGATAATGTCAGTGACCGGTTGCCATCCGGTTTGTGCCTGCGTCAGCGGGCTCAACAGGGCGAAAAAGACAAAGTAAACTAACCAGACTGCATAACGACGCATTCAAACTCCCTCAACTTTGCTGGTGTTTAATTGTTACAAAATAACACTACAGGATGTCATCCTGATTGTCCGTAAAACTTCCCGTGTCTTCCGTCGGGAAAGTGGGTACATCGCCCAATACTATTCAGAACGATGCGCCTGGCGCAGTGGTAGCAGCCAGCGCTCGGCTTGTTCGGTCATAGCCAGCAGGTGCGTTTCGTCCAGCGCGCGGATCACCCGTTGCAGATAAGGATCGCAGCCCTCACCTTCAATCTGATAATTCCCCTGCCAGCGGGCCAGCAGTTTGCTCCGCGCTTTTTTCTGCGTCACATCGTCACGCAGCAGATCGCCGGTGGATTCATCGTAACTCTCCTCCAGCCAGGCTGCACCGGATTCGGTAAGCAGCAGCGGCGAACACATCCCCTGACGATAGCCTTCAACATAGTGTATTAACTGCCGTCGGGCCTCATCCTGAGGTATGGCCGGGAATCGCCATTCGCTGTCATTGCGGCCCAGCATCAGGCTGGTACCGTTGCCTCCCGTTGCGCAGTAGGCCAGATGTTCCAGCCACAGGGTAAGCCCATCCTTAAAGTTAAGATTTCCCGGACGCCAGCGCAGCAGCCCGTTTTCCTGCACCTGGGCCAGCCAGCCAGTCAGCAGCAGACCGCCTGCCTGCAGAGAGATTTCCCGACTTTCTGCCGCCGTGCGCTGCTCGCTCACACGACTCGCCAGCACGCGCATCTCCTGCTCCTGCTCTTCCCAGATGAGTTCGCCAAAAGCGCCGTAGGGCAGAGCACCTGAAGCACGCTGCCGGACATAAAGACGGGAACTTTCCTCGCCCTCAATCAGGCTGTTCAGCAACTTTTCATTCATCTGGTAGCGCGTCAGGCCATCCAGAGCAAAAGGCTCGGCTTCCGGCAACTCCATCTCTTCCAGCCTGAAACTGACTCCCAGCCGCATGCTGAAAAAAGCCCTGACCGGATGACGCCAGAAGCGCAGCAGTCGTTCAAAGCTCAACGTATCCGCATCTTCCGCCATCAGAGGCTGCATAAACGGAGGATGAGCGATGCCTGATGCCTGAGCGGCAGGTAGCCACTCTTCCGCAAAGCTTCTGAACTCCGCATTCGCACGAAAGTTTTCGGCGGCAAAAGGCATTCTGCTGTGCAGATGGTGCAAATGATTCGCCACATTTCGCGCACTGCGGTCAACATCCAGCGACCGATCTTCGGGCAAACAGAAGCTCTGGCAAATGTACTCAACTAATTCACTGACCAGCACAGAGGGATATCGTTCCGTATTATCCTGAATTGAACGGGCGATATAGCTGATATAGAGCTGCTGTTGAGCAGAGTTCAACGCCTCAAGAAACAGATAGCGGTCGTCATCCCGGCGGCTGCGGTCGCCTTTTTGCAACTGCTTGCTCATCAGGTCAAAGCCCAGCGGCGCCAGCGTTCGCGGATAAACACCGTCGTTCATGCCCAGCAGACACACCACTTTGAAGGGAATGGAACGCATCGGCATCAGGGTACAGAAGTTCACTGGACCCGCGAGGAAACGCTGGCTGATACGCTGCTGATCGAGCCGTGAGACCAGCTCATCGCGCAGCACGGCAAGCGGTACAACCTGCTGATAACCGGCCTCGACGCCATAGCCAATGACCTGCTTCCACTGTTCTTCAATCAGCGTCAGAGCCGCCTCCGCTTCCGCATCACAGACGAAGAAGTCATCTAACAGCTGTCGACAAAGCGGCAGCCAGCGTGCCAGATCGTTGGTTTCATTCAGCCAGCGGCGCCAGCGATGCAGCTGCATCAGTAAATCGGCCAGATTTCCAGCCAGCTCCGCAATCAGACCGCTGGATTCGTCATAGGGAAGGATCCCCTGCCACTCTCCGACATCACTGTTCATCGCATAACCCAGCAGCATACGCGTCATGCCAAAGTGCCAGGTGTGCTGGCCGGTTGCGGGCAGATCCAGCTCGCGGACGTTATCATCATCCAGCCCCCAGCGAATGCCGGATTCGGCAACCCAATGGCGCAGCAGGCGCAGCCCCTCTTCATCAATAGCAAAACGCCCCGCCACCGCCGGAACTTCGAGCAGGGCCAGCACGTCTTCTGCGGTAAAGCGGCTGTCGGGCAGACTAAGCAGCGAAATAAAGGCCTGAAGTGCCGGATGTGCCTGACTGGCCCGACGGTCAGAAATCGCATACGGCAGGGCGCGTTCCGGTGGCGCATTGCCAAACACCGCCTGAATAAAGGGCGTATAGGCATCGATATCGGCCACCATGACGATAATATCGCGCGGGGTCAGCGTTGGATCGTCGGCCATCATCGCCAGCAAGCGATCCTGCAGAACTTCGACCTCACGCTGGGGACTGTGGCACTGGTGAATCACAATTGACCGATCTTCAGGGGCAAGCAGGCGCTTAGCGTCACTGGTTTCCCATTCGCTTTTTTTCAGCCCGATCACCGCGTTATCCTCCAGCTCCAGCAGATCCCGTTTCAGGGTTTGCAGCAGGTTTACCGGTTCAAGGTCGACAAAAGCGAAAACTTCATTGGGTTCAATTTGCGCCAGCAGGTAGAGATTATCGCGCCCCAGCTTGCCCCAGGAGGCCAGCAGCGGATTGCTTAACTGCTGTTCCCCGGCATCGTTAAACAGCGTTGATGCATTTTCGGCGTCACGGAACTGCGGGATCTCATGATTATCCTGATAGTGCCTGCGGTTGCGGCTTTGCAGTTTAGCCAGAAACGCGTAATCCTGGATATCCCCCCAATAGTGGCGGCAGGGATTTGTAAACAGCAGATGAATATCAATGTGTTTACCCAACGCACTCAGCGCCTGCAGATAGACTGGCGGCAGTGCAGATATCCCACAGATAAATACCCGATCGGGCAAATTCGGCGGCCGCGCCGGGCTGTTTTCCAGGGTGTGAATAAAACGCTGGTAGAGATTGGCACGATGCCACTCAGGCTGCCCGAGCTGATGGGTATAGTTGACCAGAGCGGACCACAGCGGGGCCTGCCAGATTTGCGCCTCGCCAAGCCCCTCGGTCAGTTCGCCCTTTTCCCAACCGTTAAGCCACTGCGGGCGATACACCAGATACTGGTCAAACAGGTCAGCTACCCTTGATGCCAGCTGAAACAGCTTGCGCTTGTCGTCGTCATCGCTGAGATAATGGCGCAGGGTGGCGAAAGCCTCTTCCGGCAACATGTCAGGGAGGATCGCCATCAGTTTCCAGCTCATTGCGGACTTACTGAATGCGCTTTCACGTGGAATATCCGGCAGCACGCGAACAAACATGTCCCAGATAAAGCTGGCCGGGAGCGGGAAATCGATATTGGCGGCAATGCCAAAATCTTCGGCCAGCGACATTTGCAGCCACTGTGCCATACCGGGGCTTTGAACCAGGACCACTTCCGGATTCAGCGGATTGGCCAGGGGCCGATTTTTTATCTGCCATGATGCCAGCGTTTTGAGCAGATCCAGCTGATTGGAGTGGTAAACAGTGAACATAACCGACAGATTCTCAGCGTAAGTGATTTGAATTTTCCGAAGGGTACTCTACCCCACAGAATGAACATTGGAAATGTAGCGCTGGCACAGTCAACGATCCACTGCCGGACAGCGCAGTTGAACCAGCTCGGCTTTACGCCCCGCCGGGCTTACCGCTTTTGCCGTTAGCCGCTGACATCCCTCAGGGCCGCTTTGCTGTTGCAGCTGCTTCTGCCACCCCTCCAACTCCTTGCCGTCCAGCTCGTTGCCCTGCAACAGCTGTTGGGCATGACGCCATGCGCTGCGCTGCTGCCACTGCTGCTGGAACCCCTCATTCAGCACGAGCTGATAGCGCATCAGCGCCGTGATGCTGAGACTGAACAGCAGCAGGGCGAACAGCGTCTCTACCAGGCTAAATCCCCGCTGATGGCGATACTGAATCATCACACAGGCTCCTGTTCGGCAGCGGACAGTAATCCAGCCAGCCATGAGGCACCGCGCTGATTTTCCCACCGGCCCGGCTGCTGACCCAACGATACAGAGACAGGGTGCCGCTACCGCTGTCACCGCGCAGCAGCATCCCTGAAGCGTGGTTAAGCACGCAGGCGCGCCAGCCGTACTGCGGCTGAAGCTGGCAATACCAGCCTTCAGCTCGGCGCCACGTCAGACGCTCTCCCCACGCCAGCGCGGAAACCGCATCGGTGTATTCAAGAATATAGCGCCGCTCATCACTGACCAGGCTGAGGCTATCACTCAGCTGCCGCCGCGTGGCATGCAGCAGCACCGTGCCCATCAGGAGAATGACAATCACCATCAGCAGCGCACCGCTTCCCTGCTGCGTGCGCATTATAAATTCTCCGCCAGCAGCCAGTGCGCCACCTGCTGAACCTGTGCTGGCCAGATGCTGGAGCTTCCCTTCAAAAACAGACGAATCTGCCGCTGGTTGCGATCCACTCTGAAATCATCGATGGCGATCACGCGGGGATCGTTCAGCTTTTCCCAGCCCCCGCCCTCACAGCGGTCAACGCCACGCTGCATTTCCAGATTTCTCGCTCTCAGGCGGAAACCATAGTAATCGCTGTCCTCCCGACCGGGGCTTTCCCACTGACCGTTGCTGTTTTCATCCCAGCGCACCAGCAGGCAGTGGCCACCGTTGCGGATCTGCATCGCTTCACCGCGACAGTGACCGTGGCAGTAGCCAGCCCGCCGGGCAGATTTATCCAGCGTCTGGACGATCTGCTGCAGTTCTTCATTTAGCTGAACCCCAATCTGCAGGCGCAGGTTTTGCTGCTGCAAAAGCGGTAGCGTTCGCGCAGCCCCCAGCAGCATTACGCTCCCCATCGCCATTGCCAGCAGCGTTTCAAGCAGAGTAAACCCACCGGCCTTCATCAGCATCCTTCCTCTGATACGGAACAAATACGCACCCTGCCCCGGGATGAGACAATGATTCGTCGTTCGCCGGCATCGCTTCCAATGGTGACATTGCCGGGGCGAGCGGTATTTTTTACGCCATAGAATCCCATCTCGGCCGTCACCGAAAGGATGCTGACTTCCGGCCAGGGTGCCAGCAGCGTTAACCGAGAGTGGGGGCTACAGGTATCGGGCTGCTTTCCACTGCCCAGACACCAGCGCCGGCCGGGCTTCAGCCAGGTGACCCTGTCGGCGTTGTGCCACCAGGCATCGCTGCGCAGGCGCAGTAACCACCGCTGGATTTGCTGCGCAGTGTCATTCAGCTGGCGCATCTGCTGCCACCGCTGCCAGCCCTGCCATGAACCCAGGCTCAGCACGGCGATAAGCGCCATCACGATTAAGAGTTCCAGCAATGTGAACCCCGCCGATTGATTTATTTTCATCCGCCGAGTGTCTGATTTTCTGTCTCACACAACCAGAGTCACTTCCGGGATTTGCGCGTTATCTTCCGGGCTATCTACGTTTTCTCATCGGTAATCATTACCGCTGCGGAACGCTACGCATTTTATCAACAGGGGTAGGCAGGATTGACCCAGGCCTCAGCGGAGAGCCTTCAAGGACAGGGGGCGGCCCTGACGAAATACCCCTGAGCCGTATCACGAAAATCCTTTCGTCGCAGCGCAGGGACTGATTAACATCATGATTTAAATTGATATTACCATGACAGAGGGCAGCAGGAAGAACAACAGGATGGTGGCGTATTGAGCTGCCGGAAGCGACAGATTATCGCCCACAGACGGAAATTTCGACTGCGCTTCCCCCCTCCGCAACCTAAAGCCTTCCCCGGCATTTTCCTGCCGGGGAACACTTTTTTTACACGGCAACCGGCGCTTTGATCGCTGGATGCGGGTCGTAACCGACGATGTCGAAATCATCGAAACGATAGTCAAAAATAGAGGCGGGTTTGCGTTTGATCACCAGCTGCGGCAGCGCGCGGGGCTCACGACTCAGCTGCAGGCGCGTTTGCTCAAGGTGGTTGCTGTACAGATGGGTATCGCCACCGGTCCAGACAAAATCGCCCACTTCCAGATCGCACTGCTGCGCCATCATATGCACCAGCAATGCATAGCTGGCGATATTAAACGGCAGACCGAGGAAGATATCGCACGAGCGCTGATAGAGCTGGCACGACAGTTTGCCGTCGGCCACATAAAACTGGAAGAACGCGTGACACGGTGCCAGCGCCATCTCGTCGAGTTCGCCAACATTCCATGCCGAAACGATAATGCGGCGAGAATCAGGATCGTTTTTCAGCTGCTCAACGACCTTACTCAGCTGATCGATCTGACGTCCATCCGGTGCGCCCCAGCTGCGCCACTGCTTGCCGTAAACCGGCCCCAGGTCGCCATTTTCGTCCGCCCACTCATCCCAGATAGAAACGTTGTTCTCCTTCAGATAGGCGATATTCGTATCGCCTTTGAGGAACCACAGCAGTTCGTGGATGATCGAGCGCAGATGACACTTTTTGGTTGTGACCAGTGGAAAACCATCCTGCAGATTGAAACGCATCTGATGACCAAATACCGACAGCGTACCCGTTCCGGTACGATCGTTCTTCGGTGTGCCCTTTTCAAGGACATGCTGCATTAATTCCAGATACTGTTTCATTTTTCCTCACGAAGTTGCTGCTGCGGGCGACGACGATACGCCCAAATCATCATAATCACACCGGCCAGAATCATGGGCACAGAGAGGATTTGCCCCATGCTGATGCCGCTGAACAGACCCAGCTGCTGATCGGGCTGGCGGAAGAACTCAATAATAATACGGAAAGCGCCATAGCCAATCAGGAACAGGCCGGAAACGGCTCCCATCGGGCGCGATTTGCGAATAAACACATTCAGAATAATAAACAGCACGACCCCTTCCAGAATCAGCTCATACAGCTGTGAAGGGTGACGCGGCAGAACGCCGTAAGTCGCCAGCAGAGACTGCCATTCCGGATGGGTTGCAACCAGCGCGATATCTTCGCTGCGTGAGCCGGGGAACAGCATCGCCCATGGCAGATTAGGATCAACGCGCCCCCACAGCTCGCCGTTGATGAAGTTGCCAAGGCGCCCAGCCCCCAGCCCAAACGGGATCAGCGGAGCAATAAAGTCTGATACCTGGAAGAAGGTACGTTTGGTTCGACGGGCGAAGATCAGCATCACCACAATGACACCAATCAGGCCACCGTGGAATGACATCCCGCCGTCCCAGACCTTGAACAGATACAGTGGGTTATCGAGAAACAGCGGCAAATTGTAAAACAGCACGTAGCCGATACGACCACCGAGGAAGACACCGAGGAAACCCGCATAAAGCAGATTTTCAACCTCTTCTTTTTTCCAGCCGCTGCCGGGCTTATTAGCCCGACGCACCGCCAGCCACATAGCAAAAATAAAGCCAACCAGGTACATCAGCCCGTACCAGTGCAGAGACACCGGGCCGATAGAGAAGATCACCGGATCAAATTGGGGGAAAGCCAGATAGCCGTTATTCATCTTTCACCATTTTAAAATTCTGTCCTGACAAACAGGCGACGGAATGTGTAGACGCGCACCCACATGGTGCAGCAGCTTAAGGCTGCGCATCATAGCATAGTGCGAATTATTACGACCCGGCGTAACTGTAAACTTTGTTAATCACCGGATCGGATGACTATTTTCCGCCCCGAATCAGGCCACCCAGCCCTCTGCGCTCCATAAAGGCTGCGATCAGGTGGCGAACGTCGCTGGTGTAGGCGGCTTCCAGACCGCGCTGGGCAAGTTCCTGTGCTTCTTCTTTGCCAATGTGACGCAGTAAATATTTTACGCGGGCCACATTGCGGCCGTTCATACTGAGATGGTAGTAGCCCATGCCAACCAGCATAACAACGCACATCGGGTCACCCGCCATCTCCCCACACAGGCACAGTTCAATCCCCGCACGTTCGGCTTCCTGTCCGATACTGTGCAGCGCGCGCAGCACCGCCGGGTGCAGGCTGTCGTAAAGGCTGGCAACCCGGGTATTGTTGCGATCCACCGCCAGCAGATATTGGGTAAGATCGTTGGTGCCCACTGAGACAAAATCCACGCGGTTTTGCAGGTGGCTGAGCATAAAGATCATCGAGGGAACTTCGATCATCACGCCAACACGCGGACGAGGGATCGCATAGCCCAGCATTTCCTCCACCTCGCGCCCCGCTCTGTCAATCAGCCGACGTGCCTCATCGATCTCATCCAGACTGGTGATCATCGGCAGTAAGATACTGAGATTGCCACTGGCGACGTTTGCCCGCAGCATGGCGCGAAGCTGGACAAGGAAGATCTCAGGCTGGTCGAGCGTCAGGCGGATACCCCGCCATCCCAGGGACGGGTTTTCTTCACTGATCGGCATATAGGGCAGCTGCTTGTCAGCACCGATATCCAGCGTACGCAGCGTAACCGGCTTGTCCAGGAACAGCTGCAGCATGCCCTGATACTGCGCAACCTGCTCTTCTTCCGAGGGGAAACCGCTCTGTAACATAAACGGAATTTCGGTACGATACAGGCCAACACCGTCTACCCGGCTACCCAGCGTATGCTCATGTTCGGCGCTCAGACCGGCGTTAAGCATGACTTTGACCGACTCGCCGCTTTTTAACGCTGCCGGCTGCTCAACCAGCCCTTCAGCCAGCTGGCTCAGCTCGTTTTCTTCGCTGATCAGCCGCTGATATTCCTGCACCAGCACCGGTTCAGGATCGACCAGTAGCTCGCCGCGGTAGCCGTCAACGATAAGCAGACGTCCCTTCATCAGATCCGGCTGAATATCGGCACCCATCACCGTGGGAATGCCCATTGCCCGAACCATTATCGCCGCATGGGAGTTCGCCGCGCCGTCGCGCACAACCACCCCCGCCAGCCGTTCATGCGGCAGCTCAGCCAGGGTTGTCGCGGTCAGCTCGTCGGCCACCAGCACAAAGCGTTCAGGCCAGGTGTTGGTGCCTTGAATGGTATCGTCGAGGTGGAACAGCAGGCGCTGGCCGAGCACGCGGAGATCGCCGGCCCGCTCTCGCAGATAGCTGTCCTGCAGGCTGGCAAACTGCGCAGCAAATTTCTCAATAACTTTTTTAACCGCCCACTCCGCGACGGAACCGGCATCAATTTCCGCCAGCAGATCTTTTTTCAGCCGCGCATCGCTCAGCAGGTGCGAATAGAGATCGAAAATTGCCGCGCTCTCTTTATGCATGCTGGCGGTGAAACGCTTGCTGTAGCGGCGAAATTCGTTTGATGCTTCAGCCATGGCCAGCGCCAGACGTTCGCGTTCGCGCACTGTATCCAACGTGGAAGCTGCGGAAACCTGCTCCAGCGAAGGCTGAGATGAATCAACCCAGCCTTCAGCAACCGCCACGCCGGGTGAAGCCGCCAGCGCTTTGATGCGCGTCTGCCGGTACTGCCCGAACAGCACATTAAGCTGCGACTGCGAAAGTATCACCGCCATCTGCGTGGCCAGCGTGACCAGGAACGACTCTTCGCTTTCATCAAACTGACGATGTTCACGCTGTTGGACTACCAGTACGCCCTGGAGCTGACGTCGGCTGATAATCGGTACGCCCAGGAACGATCGAAAGCGCTCTTCTTTAACGGAAGGGATAAATTTAAAGCTGGGATGCTTCTGCGCATCGGCAAGGTTGATAGGTTCAGCCAGACGGCCCACCAGCCCAACGATGCCTTCATCAAATGCCAGGGCGACAGTACGCCCACGCGGCTTTTTCAGCCCACGCGTTGCCATCAGGTAGTAACAGCGACGTTCATGATCGGCCAGGTAAACTGAGCAAACCTCGATATCCATGGCCAGACAAATCTCGTTAACCAGAATATCGAGCGCCTCGGTAAGCCGGGGCGCTGCCGCCACTTTCTCAACTATTTCGCGTAGTTGTGTGAGCATAATCTAGGTGGCTTAACCCCTCTTCCTTCGAAAGCCCGGCGTATTTCTCTGCGTGGTACTCTCCTGCAGGGGCATAACCACGCCGGCAAACTCTTTCATCACGCGGCGATAAACGTCGCGTTTAAAAGAGACCACCTGGCGTACCGGATACCAGAAACTGACCCAGCGCCAGCCGTCAAACTCCGGCGTGCTGCTGGTTTGCATATTGATATCCGCGTCATTGCACAACAGCTGCAGAAGAAACCACTTCTGTTTTTGGCCGATACAAACCGGCTTTGTGTCCCAACGCACCAAACGTTTTGGCAATTTATATCGTAACCAGTTACGGGTAGAGGCCAGAATGCGAACATCCTTACGGCTCAAACCGACTTCCTCGAAAAGTTCGCGGTACATCGCCTGTTCCGCCGTCTCACCAGGATTAATGCCTCCCTGAGGAAACTGCCAGGAGTGCTGGCCATAGCGCCTTGCCCACACAACCTGTCCCTGCCTGTTACAAATTACGATACCAACATTCGGGCGGTAGCCATCATCATCGATCACCGGACTACCTCAAACTAAAACTGGATGTTCTGATTGTTTCACACTCCTTACAGGCGGTAAACCACTGGTTTATTCGGTGAGTCAGTGTGTGAGTTGGATAACTCACCCCACAGGGCCGAGTTATAAACAGAAAGCCGGTCAAAAAGGCGATCTTATTCACGTTTTCTGTGGATAGCTTTGTGCAGAACTCTGTTAACAGGTGGGGAAAACTTTCTTCCATATCGGAAGCCTCTTCGGGAGAAACGGAAATAACCTGAGATTAATCATCATCTTTAGCGCCGTTTTTATGCGGCAATCATCCCTGACGCAGCGTCGTCACACACGCCGCCTCAGCCACTGGCGAAAGATCGAACACTTATTAGTTTATCCACAGAATATGTTGATTAGTTGGCCGGGAACGGGGCTAAAGTGACCAAATTACCCTGCGTCAAGGCTGTAAATCGAAACAGTATTATTTTAAAAACGGAGTTATCCCATTTTTCTGTGGATAACTACGTATAAGATCCTGTTCATTGTCGGTGATAAGGCAGGTAAAACTTGCGAAGCGGTCAGATACCCACCGCTGATGAGATGATAAAAAACATGATTTATCATGCTATTATTGTCTTTTCCCACAGAACCCGCGCAGAGAGATGCGGGCCTGAAATGGGCCGGTTGTTTTTTATACAAATCTGGATATCACTATGACTGGCGATCCCTTCCTCATTCCCCCGCCCCAAAATGAAACCGAACTGATGGACAGAGCGGCAGCGCTTGCTGGTTATACCCTGGGTGAACTGGCTCAGCGAATCGGCCTGCCGATCCCGGCCGATCTTAAGCGGGATAAGGGCTGGGTTGGGATGCTGCTGGAGCGTTATCTCGGCGCCAGCGCCGGCAGTAAGCCGGAACAGGATTTTGCGGAGATTGGGGTAGAGCTGAAGACCATTCCCGTTGATGTCGCCGGGCGACCGCTGGAAACCACCTTTGTTTGTGTTGCACCGCTTACCGGTAACAGCGGCGTGACCTGGCAAAACAGCCACGTGCGGCATAAGCTTGCGCGCGTGCTGTGGGTACCGGTAGAGGGCGAACGAACTATTCCGCTGGCCGATCGCCATGTGGGTATCGCGCTACTCTGGAGCCCAAATGAGGAAGAGGAACAGCAGCTACGGCGTGACTGGGAAGAATTAATGGATATGATTGTGCTGGGGCAGGTAACACAGATCACTGCCCGACACGGTGAGGTTCTGCAAATCCGGCCCAAGGCAGCCAACAGTCACGCGCTAACAGAAGGTATTGGTCGCTACGGGCAGCCGATCATGACCCTGCCACGCGGTTTTTATCTGAAAAAAAACTTTACGGCCGCGCTGCTCGCCCGCCATTTTTTACTGTAGCTCTGCGCCCCTGCCGGAAATGAGTCAGAAGTCAATATTCCGCCCCGACCCCGTCCATTTTCAGACTGATGAAATTACCACAACAGGTAAAATAGTTTATTACTACACTCAACAAAGTCATAAACGTTGAGGGAGACAAATATGAAGTGGATGTTGAGTATTGCAGCACTGAGTGTATCCATGCTGGTGAGCGGTTGCAGTAGTGACTACGTGATGGCAACCAAAGACGGCAGGATGATCATGACCGACGGTAAACCCAATATCGATAAAGAGACCGGACTGGTGAAATACGTCGATCAGTCGGGCAATGAAATACAGATTAACGGAGATGAAATCTCTTCGATCGTTGAGCGCTAAATACTGATTTGCCATTTGACGCTAAGCTGTCAGGTGGCAAACGCTGTGCTTTCCTCTCTGTAACGGATCATCCCCCTTTCCCCGTTCGTGTCTGGCGGTTATAGTCGAAAAACGGGTTCTGATTCTGTCAGCGCAGACATCGCATTCTATGACCAGGATCCCCTGTTGCGGACGCAGCTGATGTCCCTGATCTTTTAATAATGAAAAAGGAAGCCTGCCATGCATTATCACCGTATCCCCCACAGCACACTCGAAGTCAGCTCTCTTGGTCTGGGGACGATGACGTTTGGGGAACAAAACAGTGAAGCCGACGCCCATGCCCAGCTCGATCTGGCGTTGAGTCGGGGTATTAACCTGATTGACACAGCAGAGATGTATCCGGTGCCACCGCGCCCGGAAACTCAGGGGTTGACTGAGAAATATATCGGCAGCTGGCTGAAAGCTCGCGGCTGCCGCGACAAGATCGTCCTGGCGACCAAAGTGGCCGGTCCGGTGCGCGGTGCCGATGCCTCTATCCGCCCCGGCCAGGCCCTGGATCGGAAAAATATTCGTGCGGCGCTGGATGCCAGCCTGAAAAGGCTGAACACCGACTACATCGACCTGTACCAGCTGCACTGGCCGCAGCGACAGACCAACTTTTTTGGCAAGCTGAACTATCAGTACACCGATAACACCGCGCCGGTGACGCTACTGGAAACCCTGGAAGCCCTGACCGAGCAGGTGCGTGCCGGAAAAATCCGCTACATCGGCGTATCCAACGAAACGCCATGGGGCGTGATGCGCTATCTGCAGCTGGCGGAAAAACATGAACTGCCGCGCATCGTCAGTATTCAGAATCCCTACAGCCTGTTAAATCGTAGCTTCGAGTTGGGTCTGGCGGAGATAAGCCAGCACGAGGGGGTAGAACTGCTGGCCTATTCCTGCCTGGCGTTTGGCACGCTGAGCGGAAAATATCTGAACGGCGCGAAGCCTGCAGGTGCGCGTAATACGCTGTTCAGCCGTTTTACGCGCTACAGCGGTGAGCAGGCCGAACTGGCTGTTAACGAGTACGTTACGCTGGCACAGCGACACGGACTGGATCCCTCACAGATGGCGCTGGCATTTGTTCGCCAGCAGCCGTTTGTCGCCAGCACGCTGCTGGGGGCCACCACGCCTGAACAGCTGACCATCAATATCGACAGCTATGACCTGACGCTGGATGCTGAGATTATTGACGAGCTGGAGGCGATCCACCGCCGTTATACCTATCCGGCACCGTGAATCGCCAACGGG
This sequence comes from uncultured Erwinia sp., assembly GCA_913775305.1. Lineage (GTDB taxonomy): Bacteria > Pseudomonadota > Gammaproteobacteria > Enterobacterales > Enterobacteriaceae > Erwinia. The sequence continues at coordinate 23,502 of CAJYIY010000014.1, forward strand.
CGGGGCTTCCCCTCGCCCGCCTTACTGATATCGTGACATCCGCTCCACACTCTGCTGCAAACGCTGCTGCCAGTCCGGGGTATGCGCCTCAACCATGGAAAATACCGACTTGCGCAGCGTCGTTGTCATCGCCTCACCGGCCTGCTGCGGCGTTCCGCTGTGGAATGGCGGTTGCGGATCGTACTGCATCAACAGCTGTGCCGCTTTTGCGCTCTCATCCCCTAGCAGCCTGGCGCGCAGCGTCAGACCAAAATCGATACCGGCAGTCACACCGCCACCTGAAATACGGTTACGGTCAATCACCACGCGGTCATTCTGAGGCAGTGCCCCAAACCTGGCCAGGTCGTCAATCATCGACCAATGGGTGGTGGCTTTATAGCCCTTCATCAACCCGGCTGCACCCAGCAGAATCGAACCGGTACAGACGCTGGTGACCCACTGCGCCCTGCTGCCAACCTCATGCAACCAGTCAAGCATTTCCGTTTCGTTAAGCAGCGCGTAAGGATTGCCGGTGCCGGTCACGCAGAGAATATCGACCTTTTTGAGCTGCTTAAAGGTCGTGGTGGGCACAAACTGCACGTGCGCCAGCTCCCCTTTCACCGGCTGGAGATCGCGCCAGACAAATTCCACATTGAATACGCCTCCCGCCAGTGCCGTTGCCGGGCCAATGATATCCAGGGGCGTCATACCGGGATAAATGACAAAAGCCAGCGTTGGTTTATCCGCGGAGGGATGCGTTGACGCGGGCGAACTGTGGGTCGTGCTGCTGGCAAACAGTGAGGGGCTGGCCCCGACGCTGGCAGCGATCAGTGCCACTGCCGATCTGGCGATAAAATCCCTTCTTTCCATGTCTTTTCTCCAAAATGACTCGATGGTTACGTGCAAATCCAGTCACACAGGGTAACATTACCGTGGGAAACAATCAGAAGAAAGAAGAGACTCGCAGGGTGAGGTGGCTATTGAGCCGATGTTAAGTGATGTCCGGGCCGTGTGCGGCCCGGTCTGAAGAGTACCGTCAGATTTTGCGCTTTTGTGCCAGCTGCCAGCCCCACAGCACGGCTATCGCCAGGGCAAACAGCACGCCGAAGCCTATCCCGGTTGCGACCGGTGGCGCTCCCGCCTTTATTGCCAGAGAATAGAGCCCCAGCATCACCAGCATCGCCGTGTTTTCACCCAGGTTCTGCACCGCAATCGCATTACCGGCGCCCACCGTCTGCTTACCCCGCATCTGCAGCAGCGCATTCAGCGGCACCACAAAGAAACCGCCCAGCACGCCGATAATCGCCAGCAGCACGTATGCGTTCAGCGTTGTGTGCTGCAGTGAGAAAGCAACGACCGCAACGCCGATTAACACGCCGGCAGGCATACAGCGCCCCACGGTTTTCAGCGTGACCAGCTTCGCCGCCGCTGCGGCGCCCAGCACAATGCCTACGGCAACCATCGCATTCAGCATCGTGGGAGTTTTATTATCGGTAATACCGAGCGCCACCGGCACCCACAGCACCAGCAGGAAGCGCAGCGTCACGCCAGCGCCCCAGAACAGGCTGGTACCCACCAGTGAAAACCGGGTTTCAGCGTCACGCCACAGCGTGCGGCAGGCGCTGAAGAAGCTGGCCGACATCTTTTTCGGATGCCATGACTGGCCGCTACGCGCAGCTGCCAGTTTCGGGATTATCAGGTTGGCGGCAACGGCCAGCGCATAGGCGACAACACAGGCCAGCAGTGCGCTGGTAAGGTTAAGATCGGCAAGGTATCCACCGGCCAGGGATCCCAGCAGGATCGCAGCAATTGTCGAGGACTCCATCAGGCCGTTGGCTTTTACCAGCGTGTCTCCGTCGGTCAGCTCTCCGAGAATGCCATACTTAGCCGGGGAATAGGCTGCCGCGCCAATGCCAACAAGGCCATAGCCCAGGAACGGGTCCAGTCCAACGCAGATCGTCAGTGCTCCCAGCAGCTTGAGCCCGTTGGCAAACATCATGACCCGACCTTTGGCAAAGCTGTCGGCCACCTGGCCCACAAACGGGGCCAGAATAATGTAAGTGGCAACAAACACCATCTGTAAAATCGGCTGGCTCCAGTCGGGATACACCTGCTGCTTCAGCACCGCCAGCGTTGCAAACAGCAGGGCATTATCACCAAAAGCGGAGAGGAACTGGGCTGCCGTTACCGCCATCATTCCTTTCGACAGCAAGGGTTTTGTTCCGGCAGTCGGGCTATTCATAAGACTCCTCTGGCCGCTCGGCCATTTCGCGCAGGGTAACAAAATCCGGCTTGCCGCTGCCGAGCATCGGAAGCTGTTTCAGCACCCGAATATCGCGAGGTACCGCCAGTTCCGGGCTGCCCAGCTCGCGTGCCGCGCGCTGCAAACGTTCACGCGTCAGCTCGCTGTCTGTCGTAAACAGCACCAGGGCTTCACCGCGATGACCGTCCGGCTTGATGGTGGCTGCATGCTGCTTTTCCTCTGACGCGTTGAGCGCAATCAGCTCTACGCTTTCCAGCGACACCATCTCCCCGGCAATTTTCGCAAAGCGCTTCACCCGCCCCTGGATCTGGCAGAAACCGGCATCGTCGAAGCTGACGATATCACCGGTATCGTACCAGCCACTCTCCATCCGGCCTTCACCGTCATCGGCTTCGGGTGCTTCAAGCACGCCGGGGCGTTCCACACGCAGATAGCCTTTCATAATGTTCGGACCGCAAAGCTGAAGCCGCCCGCCCTCTTCAATGCCGGGGACGGAGATAAGCCGTGAATCCATCCCCGGCAGAATGCGGCCAACGGTATGCGATCGCGCAGCCATCGGAACGTTAATGGCCACCACCGGTGCACATTCGGTCACGCCATAACCTTCCAGAATACGAATACCAAACTTTTCAAACCAGGCATCACGCGTGCTCTGCTGAAGCTTTTCCGCTCCGGCCACCACGTAGCGCAGGCGGGCAAAATCATACGGCTGGGCGAATCGGGCATAGTTACCGAGGAACGTTGAGGTACCGAACAGCACGGTGCAGTTACGATCGTAGACCAGTTCCGGCACGATGCGATAGTGGAGCGGGCTGGGGTAAAGGAACACTTCGGCGCCGGTCATCAGCGGCGTAAACAACCCGACGGTCAGACCAAAAGCGTGGAACAGCGGCAGAGCCGACATAAAACGATCGCGCGGGGTGAAATCGGCAACGGTGCGGATCTGTTCAACGTTCGCCAGCAGGCTTTTATGAGAGTGCACAACGCCTTTTGGGTGTCCTTCAGAGCCGGAGGTAAACAATACCATCGCGGCATCTTCAGGCTGCTGCTTCACTTCTGCCAGTGACGGGATAAGTAACCGGCTGAGGATCCACAGTTTATCCCGGCCGGTAACCGTATCTTTCAGATCTTCCAGGAAAATCCACTTAACGCCGGGGATCCCTTCAGGAAGATGCCACAGTTTGCCTTTATCGAGGAACTGGCGCGAGGTAAATACAGTTTGTATCTGTGCCGCCGTCAGTGCGCTGGTTAACCCCTTAATTCCGGCGGTGTAGTTCAACATCGCGGGGATCCGCCCGCGCAGGGTTGCGCCCAGGATCGCGGCGGCGGTAACGGTAGCGTTGGGCAACAGCAGGCCAACATATTCGCCCTGACGCGTGTAGCGCTCAAGGATCCGCCCCACGCCCAGCGACTTCTTCAGCAGGCTGGTGTAACTGTCAGGTTTAAAGTTAACGTCTTCTATACAGGGCTTGAAGTACCCATAGCGTACGCGTGCCGCAAGGAACGCCTGATAAATCGTCTGGCGAGGGCGAACCGCCATACGCGCTTCCATCATGATATGGTGCAGATGCTCACCCGCCAGTCGGCGGCGATCGCGCGCACGGGGGGCTTCTGGCATCGGGATGGTAGTGGCAGGTAACACGGTAAGGGAAATTTTTGGAAACAGGCGGCGTTTGAATACGCCAGCCAGACGCCCAAACAGCGTATATTCGGCACCTTCAATACGAATCGGGACCACCGTTGCCTGCGACCTGGCAGCAACGAAACCCGCGCCGTCATAGATTTTCATCAGCGAACCGGTAACGGTAATGCGTCCCTCGGGGAAGATCACGACTGGCCGCCCCTGCGCGATCAGCTTTACCAGATGCTTAATCGACATCGGTTTTGTCGGGTCAAGCGGCACAAAATCAATAAAGCGGCTCACCCAGCGCATATACCACTGCTCGCTGATCGACGAGTAGACGGCAAATACGGGCTTTACCGGCAGGAAGACGGCCAGCAGCAGGCCATCAAGGAACGACATATGGTTCGGGGTGATTAACACCTTCTGTTTGTATAAACCTGAAAGATCGCCCGTCAGTTGGGTCCGGAACATCAACCGAAACAGTAGTTTAAGAAAAGAGATCACGTTGCCAGCTCCGAAGCAGGTTGCGAGTAAAGTGTAACAATGCAAGATATAATAGCGTAACTCAACTTTAAGCGTGAGATGAGCATACCAGTCGTCAGGATTCAATTTTTACACTGGCCGTTACCTGTATAAAAGCAGACCTTGCATCATCCGCCTTTTATATAATTACGATGCATCGCTATAGAATTGTTTAAATCATAAGCGCATGACATATATATCGGATACGAGTCGTTGTTATTCGAGATTCACCACCTCTGATATCGATCATTATATTTACTGCCTGCAGAGGCTGATGGCAAGACCCGGGTTTTATGGCCTGCCGTGGGGTAAATAGCAGGCCTTATACGACAGAAGGCAGGAAGCCCCTTTGCGGATGGATGAAATTGAATATTGGCCTGCTGACCGGCAGCAGAAACAGCGTAACCGTGCCGTGGTACAAATCTTATTTCCCTGTAATTAGCGCGTAATATTAGTGTATTTTTTAATGATTATTCCCAGATAATGCGTCACAATAATTATCCTTTTTAGAATAAAATCCAGGCCATGCTATCTTTCGTCCTGCGCGGCACGGCCTGCCTCAGCTGCACCTGGAAATTAACAGGGCCAGCCCTTCAGCCGCAGACGAACAGCGGCCATCGGGTCGTGTCAGCCCCGTACGGTGAGCCGCATGGCTGCACCGCGTACTTAATCAGTGGCATAATCCTGCCGGTGCGGACTCAAAAAAAACGTCGCCGCAACGTTCAGGATTTCCACCCGCCACCCAGCGCTTTATAAAGCGTTATTTGCTGAGTTAACTGGCCCAGACGGGTAGTAATTAACAGCTGCTGTGCGCTGTACAGCGTTCGCTGCGCCACCAGAACATTCAGATAATTATCGACGCCTTCACGAAAGCGAACGCTGGCCAGATCGTAGTTTCTCTGGCTGGCCTGTTCATCCTGTTGGCGGGCGTAAATTTCATCTTTATAAGTTTCCTGACCCGCCAGCGCATCACCGACCTCTTTAAATGCCGTCTGGATGGTCTTCTCGTAGTCTGCAATCTCAATGCGTTTTTGCAGCTTCGCAATATTCAGGTTGGCCACGTTCTGACCACCGCGAAAAATTGGCAGATCGATAGTCGGGCTGACGCGCCAGGCAGCGGTGCCGCCGGACAGCAGATCGCTCAGCCTGCCGGATGACGAGCCTCCCATCGCGGTCAGGCTGATACTGGGGAAGAAGGCCGCTCGCGCGGCACCTATATTGGCATTGGCAGAGAGTAGCCGATGCTCAGCGGCAATAATATCAGGGCGATGAGTCAGGAGATCGGAAGGCAGCCCGGCTGGCGTGGCCGGGAAGTTCCACGCTTTTTTCAGGCTGGCGCTGGCCAGCAAATCTGTTGGCAAGCCGCGTCCTACCAGCAGCGTCAGGGCATTCATATCCTGACGCACCTGACGGCTGTAGGCGGCAACATCCGCCTGCGCAGTACGAACCAGCGTTTCGGCCTGCACTACATCCTGTTCACTGCTGACGCCATTTTCATAGCTGCGCCTGGTCAGCGCCCAGGAATCCTGCTGGCTTTGCGCCGTGTTTTGCGCCAGCTTCAGCAGTTCATTATCCGAACAGAGCGACAGATAGCTTATCGCCACCTGCGAAATCAGGCTGATACGCGTTGCGCGCTGGGTTGCATCCATGGCCAGATAACGCTCCAGTGCGCTGTGGTTGAGGCTGCGCAGGTGACCAAAAAAGTCCAGCTCCCATGCGGTAATACCAAAGTTGGCATCAAACTGGTGATAGGTGGTACCGCCACCCGGCCCGGAATTGTAGAGATTTCCCGGCAGATGGGCGGCCGTTTCACCGGCGTTGAGATCGACGGATGGCATCAGCGCCGATCGGGCCACCGTGACCTGCGAGCGCGCGACTTCGACATTGAGGGCCGCCACGCGTAAATCACGGTTATTATCCAGCGCCTGAACGATAAGCTTATGCATCACCGGATCGGTGAAAAAGTTCTGCCAGCGAATCGTTGCGCCGTTACCGACCCGATGCTGCCCCTGCCCTTGTTCTGCGTAGTGCCCGGCAACCGGCAGTGCCGGCCGCTGATAGTCAGGTTCCATTGAACAGCCTGCCAGCATCAGCATCGGAAGCAGCCCCATTGAAAACGTCTTAAGCATCATGGTTCTGCACCTCTTTCTTTGTTTTATTCCTGGCCGAAAACAGTCGCGAAATCACCACGTAAAACATCGGCACAAAATAAATCGCCAGGAAGGTCGCCGTCAGCATACCGCCAACCACGGCTGTACCGATCGAGTGCTGACTGCCCGCCCCTGCACCGTGCGAAACCATCAGCGGCATCACGCCAAGAATAAAGGCCATCGAGGTCATGATAATGGGTCGGATACGCAGCTTTGCCGCCTTCGTTGCCGCTTCGACGATCTCCATTCCCTCTTTCTCGTGGAGATCTTTGGCAAACTCAACGATCAGGATGGCGTTTTTTGCCGCCAGCCCCACCGTGGTCAACAGCCCCACCTGGAAGAACACATCGTTTTCCAGACCGCGCAGCAGCACCGCCAGAATCGTGCCCAGTACGCCCAGCGGTACCACCAGCATGACGGAAAAAGGTATCGACCAGCTTTCATACAGAGCGGCAAGGCAGAGAAACACCACGAGCAGCGAGATGGTATACAGCGCCGGCGTCTGCGATCCGGACATCTGCTCTTCATAGGAGAGCCCGTGCCAGTCCACTCTGAAGCCATGCGGCAGTTTAGCGGCGATCTCCTTCACCGCGGTGACCGCTTCGCCCGAACTGTAACCCGCAGCGGGCGCCCCCATAATTTCTACTGCGGAGATACCGTTAAAGCGTTCATAGCGGGGTGAACCATACTGCCACTCACCGCTACCGAAGGCGGTGTAGGGAACCATTTTTCCGCTGCTGTTACGGAAGTACCACTTTTTCAGATCCTCCGGCGTCACGCGGGAACCGGCATTCCCCTGCACGTAGACCTTCTTGACGCGGCCGCCGTAGGTGAACTGATTCACATAGCTGGAGCCCCAGGCAATAGAGAGCGTTTGGTTGATATCATCCAGGTTCAGGCCCAGCGCACGGGCGCGTTCATCGTCAATAATCAGATGATACTGTGGCTCATCTTCCATACCGTTTGGACGAGTGGCGAACAGACGCTTATCGTGGGCGGCCAGGGTCAGAAACTGATTACGCGCAGCCATTAACGCCGCGTGTCCCCTGTTTTGGGTATCCTGCAGGAAGAAGTCAAAACCGCTGGCGTTCCCCAGCTCCATGACCGCTGGAGGAACCAGTGCATATATTTTGGCATCTTTTGACGTTGAGAAATGCGCCATCGTTCGGGCCGCCAGTTTCTGTACTGACTGCTCGCTGTTACGCTCGCTCCAGGGCTTCAGCAGCACGAATGCGGTGGCGTTGTTTTCACCGCGCCCCGAGAAGCTGAAACCGTTAGCCGAGAACACTGACCGGACCTCAGGGTTTTTCAACAGCCAGGCCTCCGTGTTATCAATGACCTCCTGCGTCCGTTCGGTAGAGGCGTTAGGGGGAAGCGTGATTTGCATCATCATAACCCCCTGATCTTCATCAGGCAGAAACGAAGTGGGCACGCGCATAAACAGCACCGCCGTGGCAATCACCATCGCCAGGTAGATCAACAGGAACAGGTTACGCCGGGAGATCACCGTGCCCACGCCGCGGGTATATTTCACCGTACCGGCATCGAACTTGCGGTTAAACCAGCCTGCGATGCCCGTATCTTTATGCTCTTCGGAGACCGGTTTTAACAGGGTCGCACACAGCGCCGGCGTGAAAATCATGGCCATCAGCACCGAAAGCGCCATGGCGGAGACAATGGTTATCGAGAACTGGCGGTAAATCACCCCGGTGGAACCGGCAAAGAATGCCATCGGCAGCAGGACCGCAGAGAGCACCATGGCGATACCGAACAGCGCGCCCTGAATCTGCTCCATCGATTTGAGGGTTGCGGCCCGGGGATCGAGCCCCTCGTCATGCATCACGCGCTCGACGTTCTCCACCACCACGATCGCATCATCCACCAGCAGCCCGATGGCCAGCACCATGCCGAACATGGTCAGCGTATTAATCGTGTAGCCGCAGGCCGCCAGCACACCGAAAGTCCCCAGCAGGACTACCGGCACCACCATGGTGGTGATCAGCGTAGCACGCAGGTTTTGCAGAAAGATCAGCATCACAAAGAACACCAGCGCGATCGCTTCAAACAGCGTTTTAACCACTTCTTTAATCGAGGCGCTGACCACCGGTGACGTATTGTAGGGATACTCCACCACCACGCCAGGCGGCAGTGAGGATTGCAAATTTTCAACGGTTTTTTGCACGCCATTGATAGCATCGAGCACGTTGGCTCCGCTGGCCAGACGCAAAGCAACACCGGCGGAGGGCTTGCCGTTGTAGGTGGCGGAGATACTGTAATCCTGCGGCCCTAAATCGACACCGCCCACGTCACGTACGCGGACCTGAGAACCATCAGGATTCACTTTCAGCAGAATATTTTCAAACTGCGCAACGTTTTGAAAACGCGTTTTCCCAACGATAGTGGCACTGAATTTTGCGCCTTCAACCGACGGTAGCCCTGCCAGCTTGCCGCTGGAAACCTGGACGTTTTGTTTGCTGATAGCGCTGGTCACATCGCTGGGTATCAGCTGATACTGATACAGCTTTTCGGGATCAAGCCAGATACGCATGCCGTATTCCGAGCCCATTACAATAAAGTCACCGACGCCTTTGGTACGTGCAATGGAGTCCTGAAGTTTGGACACCAGCAAATCAGCCAGGTCACCGTTGCTCATCTGGCCGCTGTTGGCGATCAGACTGACTACCAGCATAAAATTAGCCTGATATTTACGGACGTTGATCCCCTGCTTGACCACTTCATCGGGCAGCTGTGATTCAGCAAGGGAGACTTTGTTCTGCACCTGTACCTGAGCGATATCCGGGTCGGTGCCCTGATCGAAGGTCACGATAATCGTCGCACTGCCATCACTGTTACTTTGCGATTCGATATAGCGCAGATTATCGATGCCGTTCAGCTGCTGCTCGATCACCTGCACCGCCGTGTTTTGCACCGTTTCTGCACTCGCACCAGGGTAGATGACCTGTACCGAAATGGCCGGAGGGGAAATGTTTGGATACTGGTTAATCGGCAGGGTAAAAACGGATAACCCCCCGATAAGCATCACCAGGATTGCCACCACCCAGGCAAAAACAGGCCGTTCAATAAAGAATTTAGACATCAGATTTCCTTACTGCGCTGAGGGATCGGCAGTGGTTAGGTTGGCCCGTTTCACAACGCCGGGCTTATACTCACTGGGTTCGACCTGACTGCCATCATGAACCAGCTGTAATCCTTCAACGACAAGGCGATCGCCCGCCTGTAACCCCTCAGTCACCATCCACTGGCTGTTCAGCATTTCGCCCGTTTTAATCACCTGCTCAACCACTTTATTATCCGCCCCAACTTTATAGACATAGGGACGGCCTTTGGTGTCGTGCATAATGGCTTCCTGAGGTGCCAGTAAACCCAGGTGATCCACTCCCCGTGGAAGAATCGCGTGGACGAACATACCGGGTAGTAAGTCGCGGTCGGGATTGGGGAAAGAGGCACGCATGGTTATGCTGCCGGTAGTTTCATCGACCGTCACTTCCGAGAATTCCAGCTTGCCGGGTTGGGCATAATTCGAACCGTCCTCCAGCGTCAGCTTCACTTCGGCGGCATTTTGGCCAACCGCCTGTAGCTTGCCCTCTGCCAGCGCACGCCGCTGACGGAGCAGCTCCTGCGACGATTCGCTGACGTCAACATAGATTGGGTCCAGCTGCTGAATAGTGGTGAGGTAACTGCTCTGACCGTTGGTTACCAGCGCACCTTCAGTGTAAAGCGAGCGGCCAATGCGGCCGGTAATCGGCGAGCGTACGTGGGTATAGTTGAGATTGACCGCGGCAATTTCCAGTTCGGCTTTCGCCTGTTTTTCTGCGGCAACGGCATCGTCATAGCTCTGCTTGCTGATAGCCCGCGCCTCGACCAGCGGCCTGTAGCGTGTCGCTAACCGGTGGGCATTCTCAAAGGTTGCCAGCGCCCTGTCGTAAGTAGCCTGATAGCTGGCAGGATCGATCAGGTACAACGGCTGCCCGGCCTTAACCTCACTCCCCTCAACAAACAGCCGTTTGAGAATAATGCCGCTGACCTGAGGACGAACCTCCGCCGTTCTCACCGCAGTGGTACGGCCCGGTAACTGAGTGAAAAGCGTAACAGGCTGACTTTTCAGTGTGATAACGCCCACCGCGATCGGTTTAACCGGGGAATCTGTGGTCCCCCGATCGCAGGCGGCAAGCATAAAAACCAGACACAGGGGAAGGAACCTTGATCTCATGATTTAATCTCTTAGGATAATTTTAAATTTAATAACGAGAGTGATTATTCTCAAATCAAAGCCAACACCACGGCAGGGGAGAAATATCATCAGGGTTAAGCTTTTGCTAAAACTGTTACCCTAATGCGGCGAGTCAGCCCTTCGGCGCCGGATCATCAAAGCACAATGCCCCCAGCGGCCAGGCAAAAACAGACCCGGCCTGATTACCCTCTTGGCTCAATGCCCTGGCGACGCAGTTCACGCCGGGCCAGTTCCTTAAGCCAGCAGGCAAGAGTGATATTTTCACGATCGGTCAGAGACTTAATCTGAGCATGAAGCTCAGGGTGAATCCGCAGCTGGAATGCGGTTGAGCGTCCACCGACTTTAGGCGTCCTGTCTTTAAGCTTCGGCATAATCATCAGCTCCTGAGTATGAGAACGCCCCTTGTCGCGCTACCAACACCACCAAGGGGCTGACACCGATGACTGAATGCAATGTCGGCGGTGCTGCTGTCAGGTTATCGCTAATGCAATTATTTCTTTGGTGGATTCAGGGGGTAGATGTAAACAGAGTATTGAAAGTTGTGAACGTTTATCTGGAATGAAATAAAGCGTCTCTCCGGATTGCAGCAATGCATAAAACGCAGAACGTGGAGTCGAAAAAAAACCCACGCATCCACGTGGGTTGGTGCAACTGAACAGGGTGTCGTCTGCCGGGAGCAGACTGTATTCACACCAATTAATACCTCTGGGACTGCTATTGTCCCCAGAAGTCGATGCTGAAGCCAGCGAACAAAAGCAAATGAATGGCGCTAAATGCAACCAGTCATGACCGTTCGTTCATTTCTTTACATATTGAACGGAAAAGGTTTTTCCTAACCCGGATGGTCAAGCGCATCGGGTGCGATATTCATATGCTTCAGTACCGGACCGATAATATTACCGAATACCGGTGCCGCTACCGATCCGCCAAAGTGATCTCCTGCTGTCGGGTGGTTAATCATAATCACCAGCGCCACCTGCGGATCGCTGGCGGGCGCCACGCCGGCGGTATAGTTGATATAACCGCCGTCGTATTTCCCACTGTCACCCATTTTCTCCGCCGTTCCGGTTTTAATCGCCAGACGGTAGCCCGGCACTGCCGCGCGCACTCCGCTGCCCCCCGGCAGCGCATCGCTTTCCATCATATGCACCACGGTTCTGACCGTCTGTTCATCGGCAACGCGAGTGCCCAGCACCGGCGGTGTCACTTTGGTGATCGACAGCGGGCGATAAACGCCGAAGGAACCCAGCGTGGCATACTCGCGGGCAATCTGCAGTGGCGTAACGCGTAAGCCATAGCCGAAGGAAAAGGTTGCGCGCTCGATATCTGCCCAGCGCTGGCGGTGCAGCGGGAAATAGCCCACGCTTTCACCGGTCAGCCCCAACCCGGTCGGTTTACCCAGACCGAATGACTGATAGGTTTTCACCAGCACCTCCGCCGGCATCGCCAGCGCAATATGCGACACGCCAATATCACTGGATTTCTGCAGGATGCCGGTCATCGTCAGGCGCGACCAGTGGCCCACATCGCGGATCAGGTGGCCATTCACCCGGTAAGGTGTGGTATCCAGCACCGAGTCCGGCCGCACCAGTTTACGGATCAACCCTTCCATCACTACCAGCGGTTTTACCGTTGAACCTGGCTCGTAGCTGTCGTTAATCGCCGTATTACGCATCTGCGCCGGAGCCACTTTGGCGAAGTTATTCGGATTAAATGACGGATAAGACGCCATGCCGAGGATTTCACCGGTATCAATTTTGATCAGCACCGCCGCGCCAGAGTCAGCCTTATTCAGCAGCACGCCGTCGCGCAGCTTGCTGTAAAGGGTGTACTGATCAAACTTATCAATGCTTAGCTGCACCGTTGGCGGCTGCTGAGGCGGCTGGTAGTTAATCATCGCCACAATATTGCCGTTAGCGTCCTGCCGGTATTTTTCCACGCCGGGCGTCCCCTGCAACACCTTATCGAAGCCCTTCTCCAGCCCGGTCAGCCCGCTGTTATCCGCGCCGACAATACCAATGAGCGGCGCGGTGGCCTCGCTCATCGGATAAAAACGGCTGTCGTCATAAACGGTGGTAATTCCCGTCAGGTGAAGTTTGGAGATATCTTTGGCAATGCCCAGTTCAATTTTTCGCCCCAGGTAAAGGAAGCGGCGATGGGGGTTGGCATTGATTTGCGCGGCGATCTCTTCGGGTCTTTGTTCCAGCGCATTGGCCAGATACGCCCACCTGGCGCTGGTGAAATCAGGATGCGCTTCCAGTACCCGCTGCGGGTCGGCGATCACATCGCGCGACGGCACGCTGAGCGCCAGCGCTTCGCCGTTCCTGTCCAGCAGGGTTCCACGGTTAGTGGGCAGGGTCACGGTTCTCAGCGAGCGTTCATCTGCCTCTTTTTCCAGCATCGGATGATTGATCAACTGCAAATCGGCCACCCGTGCCAGCAGGACGCCCAGACAGGTCAGTACGCCAACACAGACAAGACGGAATCGCACGGAATTAAACGTCGGCGCTGGCTGGGTTTTCGCCAGCGATCTTTTAAAGGGAGGCATGTGTTTTCCAGTAGAGGGTGCATGATAACTCTCTGGCTTTTATACAAAAAATGATTCGGCGTTAACAGGTAAACAGTGTTTCAGATCGTGATTGCCCGAAGCGGAAATGCGCGAAGAAGTCTCATTAAAAAAGATGAGTAAAATCAGTAAAATGTAAGATAACTCCTGGATTACAGGCAAAAAAAACCTGCGCATCTGCGCAGGTTGGTGAAACAAAGCGATAAATACTTTTTGATGTTCACCCATCAATACCTCTGGGATCTGCACTTTATCAATCCGGTGCAGCGAGCCGCTACTCAGGAATCGCAACAGTTACCCGCAAAATGTAACCAGCTATGTGATTTACAGGGAGTTTAGTCATCTCTCGCCAGCGCCTGGCTTAAGCTCATTCCGCGTCAGTCCCCTCAGCCCGCTTCCGAACCTCCACCAGGCAGCTCATGGCGTTTGGCCCCTGTGTCAGCGAGGAGGTACCAATATCCAGCGTCAGCACGTTGGGATTCCCGGCGCGATCGTAGTCTCGCCACGCTTTGCCAAAGCCGGGATCGAACCAGGCACCGGTGGAAATCAGCACCACCTTCTGGCTGACGCCCTGGGTGAGGCGAACGCCGGCCTGAATGCGGCCGCGATCGTTACTGACTTCAATCACCTCGCCGTCGCTGACACCCCGTTCAGCCGCATCCAGCGGGTGCATCCACAGCGTTTCGCGACCGGCGGTTTTGTTGGCCTGCACCGTGGATGTCGCATCCAGCTGGCTGTGCAAGCGGTCACCGGGCTGAATCGAAATCATATGCAGCGGGAAGCGCTGCCGGAGTTCCGCTCCCAGCCACTCAGCCGGTTCGCGCCATTCCGGGTGTGGAGCAAAGTCCGCAAGCTGATACCCTTCAATGGTTTCTGAAAACAGCTCAATTTTACCACTGGCGGTTTTAATCGGGTTGGCCAGCGGGTTTGCGCGGAAATCAGCCATAAATACCCAGTCTTCCTTCGGCGCTGGGATCTCCACATGCCCCAGCTGCCAGAAGGTTTCAAATTCCGGGAAATCGATCCCCTTTTGACCGTGCGCCACGGCACAGCGCTGGTATAGATGCCGGATCCACTGCATTTCGTTGCGATTTTCAGTAAAGGTATCACGATAGCCCAACCGCTCGGCCAAATCGGCAAAAATATCAAAGTCGTTACGCGCCTGATGCTGCGGTGCAATCGCCTGGTGCATCGCCAGCACGAAGCGATCCCTGGACGATCCACCGATGTCATTGCGCTCCAGAGTCGTCGTCACCGGCAGAACGATATCCGCCATCTGCGCCGCCGGCGTCCAGACAATATCCTGCACGATTACCGTATCCGGACGCTGCCAGCCTGCCACCAGCCGGTTCAGCTGCTGATGGTGATGGAACGGATTGCCACCCGCCCAGTGGATCAGATGGATATCCGGGTAGGTCTGTGTTTTACCCTGGAAGGTGTATTCCTCACCGGGATGCAGCAGCATATCGCTGATGCGGGCAACCGGGATTGCCCGGTGCGCGATCGGATTGACGCCGGTCGACATCAGCGGAGACGGGCCTTCAATACGCGGATTCCCGACGCTGTTCATTGAACCGTGACCGAAGGAGAAACCGCCCCCCGGCAGGCCAGGCTGCCCCAGCATCGACGACAGCGCAATCATCATCCAGTAAGGCTGCTCACCGCGATGGGCGCGCTGGACGGAGTAGGAACAGGTGATAAAGCTACGCTTGCCGCACAGCTGCTGCGCCAGCAGCACGATGCGTGCAGCCGGAATACCGGTGATCTCGCTGGCCCACTGCGGGGTTTTGGGCTGACCGTCGCCTTCACCCAGCAGATAGCTTCTGAGCTGCGGATAGCCTGTGCAGTGGGATTGCAGAAAAGCCTTATCTGCCGCGCCCACGCGCTCAATTTCATAGCCCAGCGCCAGCATCAGCGCCACGTCGGTATTCGGGCGGATTGGGATCCATTCAGCGTTCACAAACGCCGGGCAGTCATCACGCATCGGGCTGATGTTGATCACCGGCGTGCCTTTTGCCGCCAGCTGTTGCAGGGCCGGTTTCAGGCTGTGCTCACCCGCACCGCCGGAGGCAACCTGGGCGTTTTTCAGCGCCAGCCCGCCAAAGGCGATAAAGATTTCACATTGCTTAACCACACCTGGCCAGTCGGTCACCCGGCCGGTCAGCGGCATATAGGTCCCGATCACATAGGGTAAAAAGAACTGCGCGGCCCCCCAGCTGTAGTTACCCTGCTGATCGATACCGCCGCCGCCCAGGTTGTAGAAGCGGCGCACCAGCGTGCGGGCGTGATTAACGCGGCCCGCCGATGACCAGCCGTAGGAGCCGTCAAAGATCCCGCTGGCGCCGTAGCGATCGCGCACCCGGCGGTTCTCTTCAGCCACCAGATCCAGTGCGGTTTCCCAGTCCACCGCGACAAAATCCTCGCGCCCGCGCAGGGTGCGATCGCTGTTCTCCCGGGACTTCAGCCACGATCGGCGGACCATCGGCTGGCGGATACGCTTATCCGAGTAGACCAGTTCCGGGATAGTGTTCAGCATCGGCGACGGATCCTGGTCAGCGAAAAAAGGGTCACAGCGCACCAGTCTGCCGTTTTCGACCACCGCACTGAAGGCACCCCAGTGGGCAAGGTGAGGGAATTTTTTTAACGTCATGAGAGGATCCGGCCATGGTGTCGGTTTTATGAAAGCTCAGAATAGCATCGCTCAGTAATCGAGTGAAACCGTGTTCACCCAACCGGAACAAACCGCCTGTAAGCGCGGAGCTCGGAGAGATAAAACCTCAGCTTTGCGACACCCGGCGCATTCTCCAGGCTTGCAGTCCCTAACGCTTTCCGCAACACTACAACCATGTAAACGCTTACCCAGGAAGGTTGAACACTATGGCTACCATAAAGGATGTTGCCAGACTCGCGGGGGTGTCGGTCGCCACCGTTTCTCGCGTTATCAATAACTCCCCAAAGGCCAGTGAAAATTCACGCCTGGCGGTGAATCAGGCAATGGCGTCGCTGAAATACCATCCAAATGCCAACGCCCGCGCGCTGGCGCAGCAGTCCACGGAAACCATTGGCTTAGTGGTTGGCGACGTATCCGATCCCTTCTTTGGCGCTATGGTGAAGTCGGTGGATGAGGTGGCGTGGAATACCGGAAACTTCCTGCTGATTGGTAACGGCTACCATAACGAGCAGAAAGAACGCCAGGCGATTGAGCAGCTGATTCGGCATCGCTGTGCGGCGCTGGTGGTGCACGCCAAAAAAGTCCCTGATGAAGAGCTGGTTGGCCTGATGAAGCAGATCCCGGGAATGGTGCTGCTGAACCGCGTGCTGCCGGGCTATGAGCAGCGCTGCATTGCGCTGGACGACCGCTACGGTTCCTGGCTGGCCACCCGCCATCTGATCCAGCAGGGCCATCAGAATATTGCCTTTATCTGTTCAACTCACCCGATTTCTGACTCCAGCGACCGCCTGCAGGGCTATTACGATGCGCTGAAAGAGCATGGCCTGCCCTGTAACGATCGGCTGGTGGCTTTTGGTGAGCCGGATGAGGTGGGCGGTGAAACGGCGATGACCGAGCTGCTCGGCCGGGGCAAAACCTTCAGCGCGGTCGCCTGCTATAACGATTCCATGGCGGCAGGCGCACTGGCGGTGTTAAGCGACAACGGCGTGCGGGTGCCGGAAGAGATTTCGCTGATTGGTTTCGACGACGTGTTGGTATCCCGATACGTGCGGCCGCGGCTGACCACCGTGCGTTACCCGATTATCACCATGGCACAGCAGGCAGCCACGCTGGCGCTGGCGCTGGCTCACGGTCAGCCGCTGCCGGAAGTGACGCATCTGTTCAGCCCAACGCTGGTTCGCCGTCACTCCGTAGGCGCCCCCGCCTGATCCTCAGGCGGTAGCGGCTGGTGATAAAGATGCACGGTCGTCGCCGGATAATCCAGCGCATCGCCAATATAGCGCCAGCCGAACTTTTCGTAGTAGCCGGTGCAGGCGGAGTAGAGGTAGAGATCGGCATCACCGCGCTGTCTGCAGCAGTCGATTATCGTTTGCTGCAGCCGCTCACTGAGTCCCCGCCCACGCCAGCCTTCGTCAATATAGAGCGCCGCCAGCCAGGGGTAGAGATCCTGACGGCTGATCAGATCGCAGCGCCACAGCCCTACCGTTCCCACCGGACGTTCGCCATCCAGTGCCACAAAGGTGACGGGCAGATCCTGACCTTTGAGGCTGCTGTCGATCACGCTGGCGAAGAAATCGCGGCTGTCTTCGCTACCAAACGACCGCCACAGCCAGTCGGTAATGATGTCGCGATGTTCAGTGGCTTCGGTGAGCGGGACAATACGCAGCGTCGTCATCGGTGGGTTCCTGAAGAAAGGAGGTCAACTCCTGTGGTTTATCGTCCGCACCGGGCACAGCCTCTGCGCCGGGGATGACCCGTCATCCGCAGAGGCGATATCCCGTAACAGACCGGGTTACCCCGGTCGGGACCGGTTACAGCTCCAGCGCCAGCAGCTCCGCCACCGTCTGCGCACGACGGATTTGCCGCGGCTGGCCGTTCTCAAACAGCACCTCCGGCAGCAGCGGCCGGCTGTTATAGTTGGAAGACATCGACGCGCCGTAGGCCCCCGTATCATGGAACACCAGAAAATCCCCCACCTTCACTGCCGGAAGCGCGCGGGTTTCCACTTTGCCGCCCTCCTGCTGAGTGAACACATCGCCCGATTCGCACAGCGGTCCGGCCACGACCGTCTCTACGGTGTTGTGCTCATCCAGCGGGCGTCCATCTCCGGCCATCGCGGAAATATGGTGATAGCTGCCGTACATTGACGGGCGCATGAGATCGTTAAAGCCGGCATCCACCAGCACAAAGTGGCGGCTGCCCATCTCTTTCACCGCACGAACCTGGCTGACCAGCACGCCCGACTCGGCAACCAGGAAGCGACCTGGCTCAATTTCCAGCTTCACCGGGTGACCCAGGTGGTTTGCCACGCGCTGGCGTGCAGCATCCCACAGGCCAAAATAGTGATCGGTGTCGATCGCCTCTTCACCAAAACGGTAGGGAATTGACAGACCGCCCCCGGCAGAAATCGCCGCCAGGTCCTGGCCGAAACTGATGACCTGATCCACCATGGCATCGCACACCTGCTCCAGATGGCTGTAGTCCACGCCGGATCCGATATGCATATGAATGCCCACCAGCTTCAGCTGATAACGCTGAATCGCTTCCAGCGCCAGCGCCATATCACCATGCCAGATACCGTGCTTGCTGTTCTCACCGCCGGTGTTGGTTTTCTGGCTGTGGCCGTGGCCAAAGCCCGGATTCACGCGCAGCCAGACCGGATGCCCGGTAGAGACCGCGCCCAGCTGATGCAGCATATCAACGGAACCGGCATTCACCGGCACCTTCAGCTCCGCCACGCGGGCCAGGGTTGGCTCATCCAGCAGATCGGCGGTGAACACGATCTCGTCACCGCCCGCCTGATAACCCGCCGCCAGCGCGCGCTCAATTTCGCCCAGCGAAACGGAATCGACCTTTACACCGGCAGCGCGCATCAGGCGCAGAATATGAATATTAGAGCAGGCTTTCTGCGCGAACCGCACTACGTCAAACTGCTGCAGCTGCGCAATGCGCTGCTGAATCAGGCTGGCATCGTAGGCCCAGACCGGGCCGCCCGTCCGGTGAGCAAGCGCTAAAAGATTTTCCTGATTCAGGGCGGTTGTGGTGTCGGTCAGCAGGCGTGGCATAAGCATTCTCCTTAAGATAATGACACCATTACGCCACATCTCATTCCGGGATAAAAATATCTTTTTTATCACAGTCTATTCATCCATGATATGGATACACAGACTGCAATCCCTTCCGGAGGAAGCCATGGCCGGTGTTTCCCTGCGCCACATCGAGATTTTTCATGCCGTGATCACCACCGGTAATCTCACCGAAGCGGCAGCGCTGCTGCACACCTCGCAGCCGACCGTCAGCCGCGAGCTGGCGCGTTTTGAAAAGCTGATCGGCCTGCAGCTGTTTGAACGGGTGCGCGGACGCCTGCATCCCACCGTTCAGGGTCTGCGACTGTTTGAAGAGGTGCAGCGCTCCTGGTACGGGCTGGACCGGATTATTAATGCCGCCGAAGGGCTGCGGCAGTTCCGTCAGGGCGAGCTTTCCGTTGCCTGTCTGCCGGTTTTTTCCCAGTCGCTGCTGCCGCTGTTATGCCAGCCGTTTATGCAGCAGTACCCGGAAGTCAGCCTGAATATTATTCCACAGGAGTCCCCGCTGCTGGAGGAGTGGCTGTCGGCGCAGCGATACGATTTGGGGCTGACCGAAACCAGCCATACGCCCGCCGGGACCGAACGCACCGCGCTGTTCACGCAAAATGAAGTCTGCGTGCTGCCGCAGCAGCATCCGCTGGCCCGTCGTGACTGCCTGACGCCGCAGGATTTTGCCGGTGAAAATTACATCAGCCTGTCACGCACCGACAGCTACCGCCAGCTGCTGGATAATCTGTTTAACGAACGGGGGGTCGCGCGAAGAATGGTGATGGAAACGCACAGTGCGGCATCGGTCTGTGCGATGGTCAGGGCGGGCGTGGGGGTATCGATTGTGAATCCGCTGACGGCGCTGGATTACGCCGACAGCGGCGTGGTGATGCGGCGCTTCAGCGTGGAAGTGCCGTTCACCGTGAGTTTAATCAGGCCGCGCCACCGGCCCGCTTCGGCGCTGGCCGATGCCTTTAGCCAGCATCTGCAACAGCAGATCGGCCTGTTCAGCCAGCGCCTGGAACAGCAGCTGAATTAAGCGTTGACCGGCTGCCCCTGCGCGCGGGAACCGCGGAAGGTGATCAGGCAGAGAATCAACCCGATTGCCGCCAGCATCGCAGCAGCAACCGGAACGGCAGTCAGACCATAGCCGCCGCCGATCACCGCCCCGCCCACCCAGGCTCCGAGGGCGTTACCGACGTTAAACGCCGAAATATTCAGCGTGGACACCAGGTTGGGGGCATCCTTACCGTGGCGCACAACGTTAATTTGCAGCGCTGGTACGGTGGCAAAGGTCGCCATCGCCCACAGGAACAGGGTGATTTCCGCCAGCCACAGCGCGTGAGATGTCCAGCTGAACAGCAGCGAGAACACCGCAATCAGTGAGAAGCTGAGGATCAGGCTGAACGAGACGCGCCAGTCAGCCAGCCTGCCGCCCAGAATGTTACCGACGGTCAGCCCGGCCCCAATCAGGAACAGCGTCCAGCTGACGCCGCGATCGGTGACGCCAGTCACTTCCAGCAGCAGCGGAGCGATGTAGCTGAACAGCGCAAACATGGCGGCAGCGAAGAATACCGTCATCAGCAGTGACAGCCACAGCCTGCCGCTGCTTAACGCGCTGAACTCGCTGGCCAAATCCACCGGTTTTTCATTGCGGTTGGTCGGCAGGCTGACAATCAGGCCGATAAACGCCAGTACGCCTATCGCCGACACGCCCCAGAAGGTGGCGCGCCAGCCAAACAGCTGACCGAATCCGGTTCCCAGCGGTACGCCAAGCACGTTAGCCAGCGTCAGACCGGTAAACATCAGCGCCACGGCAGACGCCTGCTTGCCGGGCGCCACAAGGCCTGCGGCGACCACAGCCCCAATGCCAAAGAACGCACCGTGGCAAAGCGCGGTAACCACGCGAGCCAGCATCAGCAGGTTATAGCTGTAGGCCAGTGCACACAGGACATTGCCGATGATAAAAATCACCATCAGTAAAATTAGCGTGCGTTTACGCGGCAGCTTCGCCGTCAGTAGTGCCATAATTGGCGCACCGATGGCCACACCCAGCGCATAGCCGCTGATTAGCCAGCCCGCAGAAGGGATTGATACCTGCAGATCGCTCGCGACCTCCGGCAACAGCCCCATAATAACGAACTCGGTGGTGCCGATGGCAAAGGCGCTGAGCGCCAGCGCCAGTAATGAAACAGGCATTTCACACCCTCCCAGGATGGTTATATGTCAGCCCTCTGTACGAGGAGCCGTTATCGTCAGGTGAATAATTGTTATACAGAATGTGACATTTGTCACAGAAAGCTATTAAAACACAGGCAGGAGATCGCTTACAGCAGAGCGCAGGCAAGGGTGTTTTGCCCGATAAGCAACAATCAGCCCGACAAGCCGTTGATGAATTCGAGTCAATGGCGTTTTGAGCGGTTGTCGTCAGGCTCAGTGAAGAGGAATAAGAAGACCTGCACCGCGATCGCCACGATGCAGGGGGGGAAACAGTGAAGTTCCGGTATGTCAGTCAGCGGCTCACCGCAGCATAAACGCCACTGCCGCCTCCGCATGGAGAGCAGTGGTGTCAAACACCGGAACCGGGCAGCTATCGGGCTTCAGCAGCAGGCCAATTTCCGTACAGCCGAAAATCACGCCCTGTGCGCCTCTGGCAACCAGGCGGTCAATAATCGCCAGATAGCGAGATGCCGACTCTGTGGTAAACTGCCCCTGGCAAAGCTCGTCAAAGATAATCCGGTTAATCTCCTGACGATCGGCTTCATCGGGCACCAGCGTGGTAATACCGTGCTTTTCCCGCATCGGTCCGCGATAGAAATCCTGTTCCATGGTGTAACGCGTACCCAGCAGCGCAACCTGCGACATGCCCGCCCGCTTAATCGCCTCTGCGGTAGCCTCGGCGATATGCAGGAAGGGCAGCCCGCTCTGGTCAATAATCGGCTGCGCCACTTTATGCATGGTATTGGTACAGAGCACGATACCTTCCGCGCCTGCCCGCTTCAGCGCCACCGCCGCCTCCGCCAGCATCTGCCCGGCTTTATCCCAGTCGCCGCTGGCCTGACAGGCTTCTATCTCGTAGAAATCCACGCTCCAGAGCACCAGCTTTGCCGAGTGCAGTCCACCAAGACGCTGCCTGATCCCTTCATTAATTGCCCGATAGTACGGCAGCGTGGATTCCCAGCTCATGCCACCAATCAGCCCCAGTGTTTTCATTACGTTTTCTCACCTCGCGTCAGTCATCCTGTAACACGAACATACCAAACGGGTGGATCCGGAGATAGCACTCATCACCCGGCGAAGGCTGTAATTCGGTGGCATTGACCTGCAACAGCAGCGGCTGGCTCTGCCATTCCACCAGCACCTCGTACTGCGGCCCCATATAAGCAACTTTTTTAATCGTGCAGCGCTGGCTGGCATCCCCCTGTAATCCCAGGGTGATCGCCTCCGGGCGTACGCCGACGGTACAGTGCTGCAAACCGGACGCAAACCCTTCCGGCCGCGGGATGGCGTAGCCCTGGATCTCCACGCGGTTATCGCGGATTTCCGCCTCGAAGATGTTGGCATCGCCCATAAAGCTGGCCATAAAGCGCGAAGCCGGGAAGCGGTAGAGCTGCTGCGGTTCGCCAATCTGCATAATCTGCCCTTTGTTCATCACCAGCACGGTATCGGAGACCGCAAACGCCTCGCTTTGATCGTGGGTCACGTACAGCGACGTGATATTGAACTGCTGCTGCAGTTCGCGGATCTTCTCGCGCATACTGCGGCGCAGGTTGGCATCCAGGTTACTTAGCGGTTCGTCGAACAGCAGCACCTTCGGCTTGAGGATCAGTGCGCGGGCCAGCGCCACGCGCTGCTGCTGCCCGCCGGAGATCTGATCGACATAGCGGTCGGCGAATCCGGCCAGATCCACCAGTTCCAGCGCCTCTTCCACCCGGTCGCGGATCTCATCTTTGGGTTTGCCCAGCATCTTCAGGCCGTAGCCGATGTTTTCTCCCAGCGACATATGCGGGAACAGGGCGTAGGACTGGAACACCATGCAAATATCGCGGTGCTGGATCGAACGATGGGTGACGTCTTCCCCGTCGATAAAAATCTGCCCGTCGCTGGGTTTCTCCAGCCCGGCCACCATTCTCAGTACGGTGGTTTTTCCACAGCCTGATGGCCCAAGCAGCGTCACCATCTCCCCTTTCGGGATGGCGAGGCTGAGGTTTTCAATCACCGAATGGCTGCCAAAGCGTTTGGCCACGTTGCGCAGTTCAACGAAGCTTTTCTTTTCCTGGGGTTGTGCGAAGTTAGTATTCATATGCACCTTAATTAACGGGTTTTCGCCCGCGAGCGGGCCACACGCGCTTCACCCACCAGCGCATCGAAAATAAAGATAATTGCCAGCATCACCACAATCAGAATCGAACCGTAGGCGATCGCCATGCCATACTCACCGTCCTCAACGCGGTTCAGGATGTAGGACGTTGCAACGCGGGTATCCGGCGTAACAAGGAAGATGATGGCGCTGACGGTGGTGATCGCCCGGACGAAGCTGTAGATCAGCGCCGAAAGGATCGCCGGACGCAGCAGCGGCAGAATGATAAACAGCACGGTGCGCAGCGATCCGGCACGCAGGCTGAGCGAGGCTTCATCGAGCGATTTATCCAGCTGGCCCAGACCGGCGATCCCCGCACGGATACCGACCGGCACGTTACGCATCACCATTGAGATGATCACAATGGCGGCGGTCCCGGTCAGGTAAACCGGCGCACCGTTAAAGGCGAGAATGTAGGAAACGCCCGCCACGGTGCCCGGCACGGCAAAGCACAGCATGGTGGAGAATTCGATCACCTTTTTGCCGCGGAACTGCTGGCGAACCACGACATAGGCAATCAGCAGACCGAAAATGGCGGTGATCGGCGCAGCGATACCGGCATACAGCAGGGTGTCGAGCAGCGATGGCCACGCGCCGTCGCTGAAGCCCTGACCGAACAGCTTGCTGAAGTTATCCAGCGTCAGGGTGTAGTCCACGCCCCAGTTAACGGTAAAACTGCCGAAGAAGATGCTGCCGTACAGCAGCACGTTAAAGGCAATCCACACCCACAGCATCGCCGTCACCGACCACACCAGCGACACCGGCAGCGGCTGCACATCGCCCCGCGAAGATTTGCCCGAGATGGTGACGTAGGAGCGTTTACCAATCCACAGATACTGCACGCAGAATACCAGCAGCGAGAATAACAGCAGGATCACGCCCAGCGTACTGGCCGAGGTGTAGTCCAGCTGCGCACCGGTGATATAGAAGTAAATCTGCGTAGCCAGCACGTCAAAGTTGCCGCCCAGCACCAGCGGGTTACTGAAGTCCGCCAGCGACTGGACGATAACAATCAGGAACGAGTTGGCCAGCGCCGGTTTCAGCAGCGGCAGGAAGACCCGACGGAAAGTTTGCAGACGGCTGGCGCGCAGCGTGTAGGATGCCTCTTCCAGCGACGGGTGCAGGGTTTTGATCGCGCCGTCGAGGATCATAAAGGACATCGGGGTAAAGGCCAGCACCTGCGCCAGCCAGATGCCGGTAAAGCCGTACAGCCAGTTGGTATTGGTCAGGCCAAGGTAGTTGACCATAAATTCGGTCACGTAACCGGAGCGGCCCATCATCAGGGTCACCCCCAGGCCGACAACAAACGGCGGCGTCACAATCGGCAGAATCGAGAACACGCGGCCCAGCAGCGCCGAGCGTTTGGCGATGCGCGTGGTATAGATTGCCAGCACCATACCAAAGAAGGTACAGCCAATACCGACCGCCGCACTGAGCAGGAAGGAGTTCCAGATCACCTGCAGAATATGCTTCTGCCCCAGTACCGCCATAAACTGTAGCGGCGCAAAGCTGCCGTCATCGGCGGTAATCATCGGCTTGAAAATGGCCAGGCTCGGCCAGATGATAAACAGGCCGATCAGCGCGACGATCGCAATCAGCGACCCCAGCACAAAGCGGTCACCGCCCAGCCATTCCAGCCGCGACAGCGCAACGGTCATCACCCCGCCCAGCGCGCAGAAGATCACGACAGTGCCGTAACCCAGGCCACGTTCCAGCCAGGTGGCGCTGATCACCATAAACAGCGCACAGCACAGCGCCCAGGCGGCGTCAAAACGATGTCGCGCCCGCGAGGCCTGGCCATGAACCGGCCGCAGCAGCAGAACCAGCGGCAGCAGCAGCCATGCCTGGCTGATGTTGACCCCGGACCAGCCGTAGGCAGCAAAAATTTCGTCAGATGTGGATTCCAGCAGGCCGTAGTCGAGGCTGTAGACCGGCAGCAGCAGATAGCCCGCCACCAGTATCGCCAGCCAGATGAAAACCGTATCCCGTCCCTGCGACAGACGCAGAGTAGTGGCATCACTCATAGTGTTCCCCGGAGGTTAAAGCGAAAGCGATAGCGCGGCAGCACGCCGCGCCAAAATCGTGAATTACTGGCCCATTTTCACGTCGTTAACCCACTTGTTGATCAGATGCTTACGCATCTCCGTGGCGCCGTATTTGTCCATGTCGTAGTCAATCAGCTTCAGGGCATCCAGCCTGAGGGAGTTCGGGGAGGTTTCCGCCGTGGTATTGGTCAGGATCTGGTAGGACTGTCCCTTCTTCCACGCCAGTTCCTGCGCTTCTTTCGACAGTGCCCAGTCAACGAACAGACGGGCGTTGTCGATATTGCGCGCTTTCTTCAGGATGCTGACGCCGCCCACTTCATACCCGGAGCCTTCACACGGCGAAATCAGCGTCAGCGGCGCGCCCTTGTCTTTTTCCAGCGAATAGTCGTGCAGGAAGCCGATACCAATCGCAGTTTCTCCCCTGGCGGCGTTTCGTGCCGGGGCGATACCGGATTTGGTGTACTGGGAGACGTTAGCATTCAGCTTTTTCAGATAATCGAAGGCCTGATCTTCGCCCCACAGCTGGGTAAAGGTGGCCAGTGCGGTATAGGCGGTCCCGGAGCTTTGCGGATCGGCGATCTGGATTTCGCCCTTGTAGATCGGATTGGTCAGATCCTTCCAGCACTTCGGTTCCGGCAGGTTTTTCTGCTTCAGACGATCGGTATTCACGCCGAAGCCCAGAATGCCGATATAGATCGCCGAAGAGTAGTTGCCTTTCACTTTGGCCGGATCGCGGAACTTCGGCATGATGTGTTCCAGCTCCGGGGATTGATAGGCCTCCAGCAGCCCCATTTCACCGGCCTGCGACTGCGGATCGAGGGTACCGCCGTACCAGACATCCGCCTGCGGGTTATTCTTCTCGGCATCGATCTTCGCCAGCGTGCTGCCGGAGCCGTTGCGGATAAAGCTGGTTTTGACATCGTATTTCTCACCGAAGGCTTTCGCTTCGGTTTCACACATAGCGTTGGTGGCGCTGCAGTAGATGACCAGGCGGCCTTTCGCCTGTGCCGCACCGGATAGTGCACTCACTGCCAGCCCGGCAGCGATCAGGGTAGAGAGGGCTAAACGTTTCATCAGGTTATCCTTATCGTCGAGGGTCGGCAGACCCCGTCGGTTACGGAGCCTGTTTAAATCTTTGCCGGTTCAGCCCGGCAATCAGCAGCGGCATCAGCAGTACGCCAATGCAGCCTGCGGCCGCGGTCAGCAGGGCAAAAAAGCCCGACCAGCCGTAATGCTGCATCAGCTGCGCCAGCGGCCAACCCGCCAGCGCGGCGCCCAGGTAGGCAAACAGGCCGAGGAATCCGGTGACGGTCCCCGGCGCGGCCTTGTGGCTGTATTCAACGGCCGCCAGACCAATCAGCATCTGCGGGCCAAAAACAAAAAAACCCAGGCTGAAAAAGCTCACCGACAGCAGTACCCGATGATGGACCGGTGCCAGCCACAGCGCCGCCATGCTGAGAAACAACCCAAAGGCAAACAGCAAAATCATCGGGGCACGCTGGCCACGAAACAGCAGATCCGATCCCCACCCGGCAAACAGCGCGCCGATAACGCCTCCCAGCTCAAACAGCGTCAGCGTGGTATTGGCGCTTAGCAGGTTGATGCCGTGGGCCTCGGTCAGCCAGACATTGCCCCAGTCGTTAAGCGCGATGCGGATCAGATAGACCAGCACGTAAGAGACGCCAAGCAGCCAGATCGTGCGATTGGCCAGAATCTGCTGGCGCAAAATATCGCGCATTGGCATCGCCGGGCTGTGCTGTTGCTGCCACAGCTCCAGCGGATCGCGCCGCCATTCCCCCACCGTCGGCAGCCCCTGCGCGGCGGGCGTGTCACACAGCCGCCAGCAGAGTACGATACCGATCAGAATGCCCGTTATCCCCGGCAGCAGCAGCGCTGCCTGCCAGCCCCAGCGCATCGCCAGCCAGCCCGACAGCAGCGGCACCAGTGCGCCACCCAGGTTAATCGAGGTGTTCCAGCAGCCCCACCAGAAGCCGCGCTCGTTGCGCGAATACCAGTGGGTGAGCAGTTTGGCACAGGGCGGCCAGCCCCAGCCCTGGAAGAAACCGTTCAGCGTCCACACCAGCAGCAGCGCACTCCACGAGCCGCAAAAGGTGAACACGATATTCAGCACCCCGGTGGCGATCAGCCCGCTGCCCATAAACCATTGCGCGGGCGTGCGGTCGCTGATCATGCCGGACAGAAATTTCGATGCGCCGTAAACCAGATAAAACAGCGTGCCCAGCAGGCCGATATCGGCTTTATCCAGCCCCAGCTCCAGCTGCATCACCGGCATGACCTGGCTGATGCTGCGCCGCGTCAGGTAAAACGCGGCATAGCCGATCACCATGGTGAACAGCAGTCGCGGTCGTAAGTCACGATAGCGCTGGCTAATCTGCTCTGGCGTCAGGGTGACGGCAGCCATGTAAACCTCCGGGTCATTACGGGCTAATATAGGGAAGGCATTGCGCCGGGGCATGAGACAAAGTTGGAATGAACCAGGAATTATTCCTGGTCAGGGCACAGTTTCGCGCGATTTTGTGGGCAAGTTAACAGTTATGCAGGTTCCCGGCGGCGGCGACAGCTGCCAGTCACCGCCGAGCGCCCTGACCCGCTCCTCAATGCCACGCAGACCAAAGCCGCCGCCGATGGGTTCAGTGATACCGACACCGTCGTCGCTGACGCTGAGAACCAGCAGGCCCGGCGCCTCCTCCAGCGTCACCACCACCCGGCGCGCACCCGCGTGCTTACTGATGTTGTTCAGCAGCTCCTGCACAACGCGATAGAGCGTGAAGGTCAGGGTTTCATCCGGCGGTGAAGCGCTGAGATGATAATCAAGCTGGAAATCGATGCCGCGATCGGCGAAGGAGAACTCGGCAGCCAGATGCTGTAGCGCTTTAT
Organism: uncultured Erwinia sp.; assembly: GCA_913775305.1. Lineage (GTDB taxonomy): Bacteria > Pseudomonadota > Gammaproteobacteria > Enterobacterales > Enterobacteriaceae > Erwinia. The sequence goes on from CAJYIY010000014.1 coordinate 51,906, forward strand.
CCAGCGCCATTTCATCCAGCACCGGCGGACGGATTTGCCGCAGCAGCTGCCGTGTGGTGTGATGAATGCGCCGCGACAGATCGCCTATCTGCCCCGCCGCCTGCCTGGCCGCAGGCGCGTCGCTGCCGCGCGCCACCAGCATCGCCTGGATCTGGATGGCGGTAATGTTCTGGCCGATCTCATCATGCAGCTCGCGGGCAATGGCTTTACGCACCTGCTCTTCCGTATCGACCAGCTGCGCCATTAGCCGGTGCCGTGCCTGTAGCTCTTTTTCCAGCTGCTGACGGTAGCGCAGCAGATGCTGAGCCAGCTGCTGCTGGCGGCTGACGGCAATCCCCAGCCCGATACCGAGCAGCGCCTGGGTGGAGAGAAACAGCTCCAGCTCGCGCAGATCGTGAAATGCCCCGCTGGCCTGCCGCGTAAGAGTGATCAGGACGCTGCCGACGATCGCTGACAGCACCCCGCCCTGCCAGCCAAAGCGGTAGGCCATCACCACGTTAGGCAGGAACACAAAGATCAGCAGCAGGCGCTCCATTTCCGGCGCAATAGATACCTGTACGCACACGCCAATGGCGAAAATCACCGAGCACCAGATCAGCAGCGAGGTGCGCAGTGGCGGATCGGGCATGCGCTGCGCCAGCATATCGCTGAGATGCTGCTGCTTGAGATATTCATAAATCAGGTAGATAAATGGCGTCAGCAGTATGCCACCGGTAAAGCTGGCAAGCAGAGTCTGGGTGACCGCCTCCTGTAGCCATGGGCCGATAACTACCCCCTGCAGCAGCGTATTCAGGGTGACGGCCGCCAGCAGCAGGATCAGCCGCTGCCAGTAGAGCGTGTTGCGGTGCCACAGGGTCTGACAGGCCCAGGCGGGTAGCACGCTCAGCGCAGGCGACAGCAGCATAACCGGTTGGGTGATCAGCTGTTCCAGCTGCAGCCAGCTAATCAGGATCGCTTCCACCAGCAGCAGCGCCACCCAGTAACGCTTCGGCAGCAGGATCATCAGCGCCAGATGCAGCCCGGCGGGCAGCAGCAGCACCGCCTGCTGACCGTTCTGGCTCAGCCACAGGCCGATAGTCCACAGCGCCAGCCAGCCAAGGGCAAAAAACAGCGCCAGCATCAGCGACAGAATGACATGGCGCGCCTGCGGCATCAGGTGTGGCTCAGTAACTGATGCTGAAGGGCAAAATGCACCAGCTCCACGGTGGTCTGACAGTTCAGCTTGCCCAGCACGTTGGCACGATGAACGTGGACGGTTTTATGGCTGAGCG
>CAJYIY010000015.1 GCA_913775305.1 uncultured Erwinia sp.
TTCAAAGCTGAACAGACGTTCGCGCAGCGGTTTCGACGGTCGCCCGCCGACCATGTAACGAACGTGCAGCTTCGCCATTTCGTCATCGGAGAGGTCAACAACTTTGTAACCTCCTTCTGACAGCAGGTGCAGGATCTCGTGGCGCTCTTCCAACCCCCGCGTCAGCCGTACGCCAACAAAAATGCAGGCCTCGTCAGCATGGGCATAACGGTAGTTAAATTCGGTAACCGAACGTCCGCCCAGCAGCTGGCAGAATCGCAGGAAGCTGCCTTGCTGCTCCGGGATCGTCACGGCCAGCAGCGCCTCACGCTGTTCACCCAGCTCACAGCGCTCCGAGACATAACGTAAACCGTGGAAGTTGACATTAGCCCCGGACAGCACATGCGCCAGCCGTTCACCCTGAATCTGATGCTGCTGGATGTATTTTTTCATCCCCGCCAGCGCCAGCGCCCCGGAAGGCTCTGCCACCGCCCGCACATCGTCAAACAAATCCTTCATGGCGGCACAGATGGCATCACTGTCAACGGTCACGATGTCGTCGATGTATTCCTGACACAAACGGAAGGTTTCACTACCAATCCGCTTCACCGCCACACCTTCGGCAAACAGCCCAACGCGTGGAAGATCGACCGGATGACCGGCATCCAGCGCTGCCTTAAGGCAGGCCGAATCGGTGGCTTCCACAGCGATGACCTTTATCTGCGGCATCAGCTGCTTAATTAACACCGCAACGCCCGCCGCCAGTCCACCACCGCCCACCGGCACAAAGACGCGATCGAGATGCGCATCCTGCTGCAGCAGTTCCATCGCCAGCGTCCCCTGCCCGGCGATCACCATTGGGTGATCGAACGGAGGAACAAAGGTGTAACCCTGCTGCTCGGCCAGCTCGATGGCTCTGGCTTTCGCCTCGTCAAAGTTGGCGCCAAACAGGTAAGCCTCACCGCCGAATGCCCGCACCGCATCAACTTTAATATCCGCTGTTGCAACCGGCATCACGATCAGAGATTTAATACCCAGCCTGGTGGCTGACAGCGCCACGCCCTGAGCATGATTCCCCGCCGACGCGGTCACGACACCACGCGCCTTTTGCTCCTCGGTCAGTCCGGCAATCATCGCGTAAGCGCCGCGCAGCTTGAAGCTGTGTACCGGCTGGCGGTCTTCTCGCTTCACCAGAATGGTATTACCGAGGCGTGAGGAGATTTTCTCCATTTTCTGCAGCGGTGTAACCTGTGCAACTTCATAAACCGGCGCACGGAGTACCGCACGCAGATACTCTGCCCCGCAGGGCTGTTCGGGTAGCGGTTGAGACTCAGCCATATTTGTTAGCCTCCCAGCTTACTCTTATCGCGGACCGCACCTTTGTCGGCGCTGGTTGCCAGGCTGGCATAAGCGCGCAGAGCAAAGGAAACCTGGCGCTCACGAGCGTGTGGCGTATAGGCCGCTTCACCGCGAGCTTCTTCTTCCAGACGGCGGGCCGCCAGTTCATTTTCCGGTACGGCCAGCACGATGCTACGCTGCGGAATATCGATATTGATAATATCGCCATCTTTCACCAGCGCCATCATGCCACCGCTTGCCGCTTCTGGCGACGCGTGGCCAATTGACAGACCGGAGGTACCGCCGGAGAAACGGCCGTCAGTGATCAGAGCACAGGCTTTCCCCAGCCCCATCGATTTCAGGTAGGTCGTTGGATAGAGCATTTCCTGCATGCCCGGGCCGCCTTTTGGTCCTTCATAACGAATAACCACGACATCGCCAGCCACCACTTTACCGCCCAGAATTGCGCTCACCGCGTCATCCTGGCTTTCGTACACTTTAGCCGGGCCGCTGAACACCAGGCTACCTTCATCAACGCCTGCTGTTTTAACGATGCAGCCGTTTTCTGCCAGGTTGCCATACAGTACGGCCAGACCGCCATCCTGACTGAAAGCAAATTCGCGTGAACGGATACACCCTTCCTGGCGATCGTCATCTAACGTGTCCCAGCGGCAATCCTGAGAGAAAGCCTGAGTGGTCCGGATGCCCGCCGGGCCTGCGCGGAACATTTTCTTCACGGCTTCATCTTTGGTCAGCATAATGTCGTACTGGTCCAGCGTTTCACGCAGGCTAAGGCCAAGTACGTTGCGCACGCTGCTGTCCAGCAGTTTTGCACGATCCAACTCACCGAGGATACCGAGTACACCACCGGCGCGGTGAACGTCTTCCATATGGTATTTCTGTGTGCTCGGTGCCACTTTACACAGGTGCGGAACCTGACGTGACAGGCGATCGATGTCCGAGATATCGAAATCAATCTCGCCCTCCTGCGCGGCAGCCAACAGGTGCAGAACCGTGTTGGTGGAACCGCCCATGGCGATATCCAGCGTCATCGCATTCTCAAAGGCGGCCTTGCTGGCGATCCTGCGCGGCAGTGCGCTCTCGTCGTTCTGCTCATAATAGCGTTTGGTCAGCTCAACGATGCGACGACCAGCACTCAGGAACAGCTCTTTACGATCGGCATGCGTTGCCAGCAGCGAGCCATTGCCCGGCTGCGACAGACCGAGCGCTTCGGTCAGGCAGTTCATGGAGTTGGCGGTAAACATACCGGAACAGGAACCGCAGGTTGGACAGGCAGAGCGCTCAATCTGATCGCTCTCCGCGTCGCTGACGTTCGGGTTAGCCCCCTGAATCATCGCGTCGACCAGGTCCAGCTTGATGATTTTATCGGAAAGTTTGGTTTTACCGGCTTCCATCGGACCGCCGGAGACAAAGATCACGGGAATATTCAGGCGCAGCGACGCCATCAGCATACCCGGCGTGATCTTATCGCAGTTTGAAATACACACCATGGCATCGGCACAGTGTGCGTTGACCATGTATTCAACCGAGTCGGCAATCAGTTCGCGTGACGGCAGAGAATAAAGCATGCCGCCGTGGCCCATAGCGATACCATCGTCAACCGCGATGGTGTTGAACTCTTTCGCCACGCCACCTGAGGCTTCAATTTGTTCAGCGACCAGCTTACCCAGATCGCGCAGATGAACGTGGCCCGGTACGAACTGGGTAAAGGAGTTAACCACCGCGATAATCGGCTTACCGAAATCATCATCGGTCATTCCTGTGGCGCGCCACAGGGCACGGGCACCGGCCATATTACGGCCGTGGGTAGTGGTAGCGGAACGGTACTTAGGCATGCTCTATACTCCAGAAATCAGATCGTGCACGGGCGTCAACTGACGCCCGCGAAAAAAATCAGTGGTGTTATGGGTTAACCGGATCCAGCCAGCCCCATTTATCTTCGGTTTCGCCAGTGAACAGGCCAAAGAAGGCTGACTGAATGCGCTCAGTAACCGGACCACGTTTACCTGCACCCACCTGGATGCCGTCAACGCTGCGAACCGGAGTAATCTCAGCAGCAGTACCGGACATGAATACTTCATCCGCCAGATACAGGGATTCACGGGATAGCACCTGCTCACGCACTTCGATACCCAAATCCTGCGCCAGCTTAATGATGGCGTCGCGGGTGATGCCAGGCAGAGCAGAAGAGGTAAATGGCGGAGTAAACAGAATGCCGTCTTTGACTTCAAACAGGTTCTCACCGGCACCTTCGGAAATGTAACCGTGAGTGTCAAGGGCGATACCTTCCTGATAGCCATGGCGGCGCGCTTCGCTACCGACCAGCAGAGAAGAGAGATAGTTACCACCGGCTTTCGCGGCGGTTGGCAGAGTATTAGGTGCCACGCGATTCCAGGAGGAAACCATCGCATCAATACCCTGCTCCAGTGCTTCAGCACCCAGGTAAGCACCCCACGGGAACGCGGCGATGATCACATCAGTGCTGTAGCCTTCTGGCGGATTCACGCCCAGCCCAACATCGCCCACAAACACCAGCGGACGAATATACGCGCTTTTCAGGTTGTTCTTGCGCAGGGTTTCGCGACAGGCTTCCATCAGTTCGTCAACGCTCTGGCTGACCGGGAAACGGTAAATTTTGGCGGAATCGCGCAGGCGCTGCATGTGTTCACGATGGCGGAAGACGACTGGTCCTTTGTGCGAGTCATAGCAGCGGACACCTTCAAATACGGAGGTGCCGTAATGCAGTGCATGGGACATGACGCTCACTTTCGCCTCTTCCCACTTAACCATCTCGCCATTGAACCAGATAAAGTCAGCTTTCTTCGTCATTCTTGTTTCCTTGCCCGCTTAAGCGCGGATTTGTTGTGTTGTCTGTTGTTGAACCTGAACGCATGCAACATCCATCAATTTACTTAACTGTGTTGACAGTAAATCGACTGAACGCTGGCTGGCAACGGTCAATTCAATATTAATATTGTCGGTATTCACCAGCGAAGCCATATTCATGGTGCATACCTGAAAACCGCGGTGGCGGATAACACGTAATATGCGTTCCAGTATTTCCGGGCGAAAACGCGCTTCGATAGACAATTGATGCTGCATCATGAAGTTTTCTCCATCATATTTTCGTTGCTGGCACCGGGTGGTACCAGAGGCCAGACGTTCTCATGCTCGTCAATCGCGACGTGGAGCATGTATGGCCCTTCACTGTGCAGCAAAGCGTCTAATGCGGCGTCGACCTGATCTTTACGGGTAATGCGCTGGCCGGGAATATTGAAAGCGCTGGCCAGTGTGAGAAAGTCCGGATTATCTGAGAGATTGGTTTCGCTGTAACGTTCTTCGAAAAACAGCTGCTGCCACTGACGAACCATGCCGAGGCGCTGGTTGTCCAGCAGCACGATCTTCACCGGCAGCTGTTTGCGTTTGATGGTACCCAGCTCCTGCACATTCATCATAAAGGACCCGTCGCCGGAGATGCAGATAACGGTATCATTGGGTCGGGCAACCTGTGCACCCACGGCTGCAGGCAGGCCAAAGCCCATCGTGCCCAGGCCGCTTGAGGTGATGAAATTCTCCGGGCGGGTAAAGCTCATATGCTGCGCCGTCCACATCTGGTGCTGGCCCACATCGGTGGTCACTACGCTGCTCGCCGATTTACGGTCTGACAGCTGCTTCAGGAACAGCGGAGCGAAAATAGCCTCCCCTGGGTGATCGTAACGCCAGCCGTGAACGGCTTTCAGCGCCTTGATCTCTTCGCGCCATGCTGAGATCTCAACGGGCTGATAAAGATCCGGCAGCAGCTTGTTCAGATCGCCCTGCAGGGCAACATGTGCGCGGCGCAGTTTGTTCAGTTCCGCCGGGTCAATGTCCATGTGGATAACATTGGCGTGCGGTGCGAAAGTGTCCAGCTTGCCGGTCACCCTGTCGTCAAAGCGAGCACCAACGGCAATCAGCAGGTCGCACTGCTGAACGGCAAGGTTCGCCGCTTTGGTCCCGTGCATGCCAAGCATGCCCAGATAGCACTCATCTTCGGCGTCCGGCGTTCCCAGGCCTTTCAGAGTGGCAACGGTAGGGATACCGGTCTCTTTCGCGAAAGCCCGCAGCGCCTGGACTGCATCAGCCATACCGACACCACCGCCCACGTATAAAATCGGCTTCTGCGACTGCGCCATCAAATGACGAGCCTGCTGAAGTTCGACGTGCGGATGGACCTGTTCCTGCTCTACCGGCAGCAGATGAGCGGTCAGCTCGCCACTGGCCAGCTGGATGTCTTTAGGGATATCGACCAGAACGGGACCCGGGCGACCGGACTTGGCAATGGCAAAAGCTTCAGCCATCACGCTCGGGAGTTCTTCAAGTGACTCGACCAGGAAACTGTGTTTGGTACAGGCCAGCGAGAGTCCCAGAACGTCGATCTCCTGGAAGGCGTCGGTACCCATAACCGCAGAGGATACTTGTCCGGTAATCGCAACGATGGGTACCGAATCCAGCATCGCATCGGCAAGGCCGGTGATCAGGTTGGTCGCTCCTGGGCCAGATGTGGCGATACAGACGCCGACTTTCCCGGTGGCACGTGCAAAACCGATAGCGGCCATGGCAGCACCCTGCTCGTGGCGGCACAGAAGGTGTTCGACACCGCCGTCATAGAGCGCGTCATAGACCGGCATGATTGCACCACCGGGGTAGCCGAATACTGTTTCGACTCCCTGTGCATGCAAAGCTTGAACCACCCACTGAGCACCATTCATAGTTATTCCCCCGCCTCTTGCTGGGAAAAACAGCATTTTATGCTACTGTTCATCTTATGTTCCTCACACGTTTTGCCTTGCCAAAAAAAAACCCCCGGACCATTCGGTGCGGGGGTTCTTTCGAATTCAGGCTTGATTTTTAAGCCTTTCTTTCTCCGAGCGTAGCCCCGCACGGCGTGATAATAATCACGACGACGTTAATGACGACTAGGCTAATGACTCGTAGAAGGGCTTTCATTTGGATTCTTTAAATTCACTTGTTCGAATTAATGTCTATAGAGTTATCACAGTTACGTGTAAGCATTCAACTTTTTTCATCATTTTATTTTATGGCCCGTACTCATAAAAAAGTAAAAAGTAATGTTATTCAGTGATTAAGAGAATGTTGAGATATTTTCAACATTCACCAACCGTGATGGCGTAAATCCCACATAGTGGAATTCGAGCGACAGCGCGCAATGCGATGAAACGCCCTGCATCATCACAAAATAGCTGTCGGCCCGTCTCACAGTGATTTCTTTTGCCAATCGCCAGGTTCGCAGTTGTAGCGCACAGTAGGACTAAAAGGAGGCTCCATGTCGCTATCTGTTGCTTATACTCGTGCCGCGATTGGCATACAGGCACCGCAGGTTTGCGTTGAAGTCCATCTCAGTAGCGGACTTCCTGCGCTGTCCATGGTGGGTTTGCCTGAAACGGCCGTCAGAGAGGCAAGAGATCGGGTACGCAGCGCCATCATTAACTGCGGATTCTCTTTCCCGGCTAAGCGTATTACCGTTAACCTGGCCCCGGCCGATTTACCCAAAGAAGGGGGAAGATTCGATCTCCCTATCGCTGTTGCCATTCTCGCAGCCTCAGAGCAAATTCCTGCAGAGAAACTAACGCAATATGAATTCCTGGGGGAGCTGGCGCTGACAGGCGCTCTACGGGGCGTACAGGCCGTTATCCCGGCTGCAATTGCGGCTCAGGGCGCGGGCAGGCAGCTTATCCTCTCGGCGGAGAATATCGCAGAAGTCGGCTTGATAGAGCACGGTGATAATTTAGTCGCACGGGATTTACTGGAAATATGCGCTTTTTTGCAGGGTGACGTTCAGCTGGAACGCGCGCACGTGAAGCATGATGACTTGCCCACTGTAGAGGGGGACCTGCAGGAAGTGATCGGCCAGCAGCAGGCCAGGCGCGCACTGGAGATAGCTGCTGCAGGTGGGCACAACCTGTTGCTTATTGGTCCGCCCGGTACCGGTAAAACCATGCTGGCAACGCGTTTGAACAGCCTGATGCCACCGCTGACAGACCAGGAGGCGCTGGAGAGTGCCTGTATTGCCAGCCTCGTCAGAAGCGATGGTATGCAAACGCACTGGCGTCAGCGCCCGTTTCGCGCTCCTCACCACAGCGCCTCACTGTTTGCCCTGGTGGGGGGTGGCGCTTTGCCAAAGCCGGGAGAGATATCACTGGCACACAATGGTGTGTTGTTTCTTGATGAACTCCCTGAGTTCGAACGTCGTGCGCTGGACGCCCTGCGTGAACCCCTGGAGTCTGGCGAGATCGGTATATCCCGCGCTCGGGCTAAGGTGATTTATCCAGCCAGATTCCAGCTAATCGCAGCGATGAATCCCAGCCCTACAGGGCACTATCACGGCCCTCATAATCGCTGTTCTCCGCAGCAGACATTACGTTATCTGAATCGATTGTCAGGCCCTTTCCTTGACCGTTTTGATCTTTCGCTGGAAGTTCCTCTGCTGCCGACAGGTACGCTCAGTGCACAACGAAGTGACGGAGAATCCAGCGCAACCGTCCGGCAACGCGTTGTCGTTGCTCGTGAACGCCAGCTGGCACGCGTCGGTAAAGTGAATGCCCTGATGAGTAATAATGAGATTAAAGACTGCTGCATGTTAAAAAATGAGGATGCCGGGTGGCTGGAGCAGGTGTTGACTCAACTTGGACTGTCGGTGAGGGCCTGGCAGCGCATTTTGAAGGTAGCACGAACGATCGCAGATTTGGCAGGTGATAACGAGATTAACCGGGAGCATCTGACTGAAGCGGTGAGCTATCGGGGAATGGATCGATTACTGATTCATTTACAGAAAAACCTGGAATAACACTATGAAAAAGGGGCCAGGGCCCCTTAATTTTAATCGTCGCTATCCGAATAGTCTTCTACGCCTTCCATCTGCGGTTTACCGCCTGAAAGAGTATGGAAACGCTTAGGACGCTTAATCCGGGTCATGTACTTAGACCAGACTCGCTCTGCCTCAGTTTGCGGCTCACGTACGCCGCGGCAGACCTCAATAAAAAGTCGCTCCTCTTCCGTCGCTGGCTCACGCTTTGCCAGATCCAGCTCGTTAAAAGCATAACCATGACGCTCAAGAAGTTGGGCTTCTTTAATGGTGAAATCACCGTGCCGGGAGAATCCGCGGGGATAATGTTTGTTATCAAAAAAACGACTGGTTGTTGCGAAGCTTTCCGCCATTTTACACGCTCCTAACTCTTTTAAGGCCGAGCTATTTATGGCGCGGAGTATTAGATAGGCTTGACAGAGTGTAAAACAAAACATTTAAATCATAACGACAAATGTTTTTTAGGAGATCGCAGTGGATACGGAATTACTAAAAACCTTTCTTGAAGTGAGCAGGACGCGCCACTTTGGACGTGCTGCGGAAGCACTCTATTTAACCCAGTCCGCCGTTAGTTTTCGCATCCGACAGCTTGAAAATCAGCTGGGGGTGAACCTGTTTACCCGGCATCGCAATAATATCAGGCTAACTTCAGCAGGTGAGCGTTTGCTGCCCTACGCTGAGAGCCTGATGAATACGTGGCAGATGGCTAAAAAAGAGGTGTCACACACGCAACAGCATCACGAGCTGTCGATAGGGGCCAGTGCTTCGCTTTGGGAGGCTTATCTGACCCCGTGGCTACAGACGCTGTATCAGCAGCGTGAAAGTCTGCATCTTGAAGCACGAATTGCTCAACGCCATCTGCTGGTTAAACAGCTGCATGAGCGCCAGCTTGACTTGTTAATCACGACTGAAGCACCCAAGATGGATGAGCTAACCAGCCATCAAATTGGCCATATTTCATTAGCGCTTTTCCGGTCGCGAAAATCGGAGAAAAAAGAGAAATACGATTACATTAAGCTGGAATGGGGTGCCGATTTTCATCAGCATGAAAACTATCTCGCAGGTGCCGATGACATACCGGTACTGACGACAACCTCTGCACATTTAACACGTCAGTTGCTGCATACAACAGGAGCCTGTGCATTTTTGCCGGACTTCTGGGAGGCGGAATACAGCGATCTCCTTTCAGTTCAGGATACGGCAATCGTCGTCAGACCACTTCATGCAGTTTGGTTACAAAATAGCGATCAGCAAACACATATTCGCCAACTCATTAAATCGGCAGTCAATTCCTGAACCATAAGCGTTGATAAAAACAACAAAAAGAGCCGTCAAGCGGCTCTCTGTAATGGGTAATCAATGCTATATACCGAAATCAGTCTGACGTTTTTCATCGCTACAGGCTGTATTTGCTGAATTTCAGACAAAAAAAATCCTTTGCCTGAGCAAAGGATTTTTCTTTATCTGGCAGGGGCGGAGAGACTCGAACTCCCAACACCCGGTTTTGGAGACCGGTGCTCTACCAATTGAACTACGCCCCTAAAAGGGTGGCGGAACGGACGGGGCTCGAACCCGCGACCCCCTGCGTGACAGGCAGGTATTCTAACCAACTGAACTACCGCTCCACCGATTCTGTACTGATATCAGAAAACGTCTGATTTCAGGTATTTCACCTTTACCTTGTCAGGGGTAAAGTCACGATCCGTTACGGATCTTAATTTGATGCCTGGCAGTTCCCTACTCTCGCATGGGGAGGCCCCACACTACCATCGGCGCTACGGCGTTTCACTTCTGAGTTCGGCATGGGGTCAGGTGGGACCACCGCGCTACAGCCGCCAGGCAAATCTTGGTGCTTGAAACGAATCTTTTGCACTGCTGCTGCGTTGGCTGTGCTTGTAAAGTCAGTCACATACGTCTGTATGCTCCTTCCTTTCCTGCGCTTGCCGCCTTGCATCAG
>CAJYIY010000016.1 GCA_913775305.1 uncultured Erwinia sp.
GCCAGCTGGAAGAACAATTCCGAGGTTGCCGCCAGCTTGGTGGCGTAAACCCGGTTAGACTCCAGCGTATTTTGGATCAGCACATCGCGCTGCACGCGCCAGCTGGCGTAGAGCGAATTCGCCAGTGTGATAACAATACTTGCCACGGCCAGCAGCGTGATTAGCGTGCGCAAATCCGTCTTGGGCCATAACTGCCTTAACATGAATTCGCCATCGTGAATAATTTCATTTTTTAACGTCTTCTGATTTTTGTGTGCGTTTATTAAACAAGTGAGTGATATGCCCCGGTTAAGCACTTGTCGAGTTTACACCTCCCGGCGTTTTAGGGAAAATCTTACACTGCGAACTGAATATATTCCCGATGACATCACGCAGAGGCGACCGGGCCGGTCTGCGAAACCTGACTCAGCGCATCACCCGGTTTAATCATTTCTTTCCACCCGGTCACTGGTTAAAATGTCGATGGGTGTGGCGCTTTCACCCTTTGCAGAACATTTCGGCATTCTGCCGGTCAAAAACTGGACGTCCTTGTTAGGGTTTAGCTATGTTCAACCGCTTGAAGAAAAGCCTGCTTGCTTCGCTGGTTATCTCCCTGTTGGCCGGTGGGGTTACGCCAGTCTGGGCCGATGAAATAGACAATCTGCCGGATATCGGTACCACTGCCGGTAGTACGCTGTCGGTCAATCAGGAGCTGGCTATGGGAGACTTTTATGTTCGCCAGCTACGTGCCAGTGCTCCCATCATCAACGATCCGTTATTAAATCAATACATTAATCAGCTGGGACAACGGCTGGTTGCTCACGCGTGGTCAGTGAAAACGCCCTTCCACTTTTTCCTGATCCGCAATGACGAAATTAACGCCTTTGCATTCTTTGGCGGCAACGTTGTGCTGCATTCCGCACTGTTCCGCTACAGCGATAATGAAAGCCAGCTGGCCTCGGTCATGGCGCATGAAATATCTCACGTCACCCAGCGCCATCTGGCACGCGCGATGGAGGAGCAGCAGCGTAACGCGCCCCTGACGTGGGTCGGTGCGCTGGGCTCGATTCTGCTGGCCATGGCCAGCCCGCAGGCGGGGATGGCGGCGCTGAGCGGGACGCTTGCGGGCACGCAGCAGGGAATTATCAGCTTTACGCAGCAAAACGAACAGGAAGCCGATCGTATCGGCATCCAGGTGCTTCAGCGCGCGGGGTTTGACCCGGAAGCGATGCCCGCCTTTCTGCAGAAACTGGCCGATGAATCACGCTTTTCCTCCAAGCCGCCTGAAATCCTGTTAACCCACCCGCTTCCCGACAGTCGCCTGGCTGACGCCCGCAATCGCGCTAATCAGATGAAACCGGTGATTGTGCAGTCGTCTCAGGATTTCTATATGGCTAAGGTCAGGGCGCTGGGAATGTTTTCCACCGGACAGAATCAGCTGACCGAGGATGTGCTGAATTCCCTGTCGAAAGGTAACAGCCGCGAGCAGGCCGCCGCACAGTACGGTAAAGCCGTGCAGATGCTGGAAGCGAAAAACTATCCCGCAGCCAAAAATATTATTGCCCCGCTGCTGGTAAAGCAGCCGGACAATGTCTGGTATCTGGATATTATGACCGATATCGATATCGGTCTGAACCAGCCGCAGCAGGCTATTAATCGTCTGGTGGCACTGAAAGCCAGCAACAGTAATCCGGTACTCCAGCTCAACCTGGCCAACGCCTATGTGGAAGCGAAGCAGCCCGCTAACGCCAGTAAGGTGCTCTACCGCTATACCTGGGCCAATAAAGACGATCCGAACGGCTGGGATTTACTGGCCCAGGCTTCCGCTGCACAGGGACTGACGGACGAAGAGCAGGCCGCCCAGGCTGAAGGTCTGGCTCTGGCCGGACAGCTCGAACAGGCCATCCGCAGCCTGGGCAGCGCCAGCTCTCAGGTGCCGCTCGGCAGCCTGAAGCAGGCGCGCTACGATGCCCGCATCGACCAGCTCAGGCAGCTGCAGGAACGCTTCCGTCAGTATCAAAAGAGATAACAGAACAGGCCTGGATGAACAGGCCGAAGGACACCCAATGAGTGATGTACAGATTTACCACAACCCACGCTGCTCAAAGAGCCGCGAAACGCTGGCACTGTTAGAGGAGCGAGGCGTTAAGCCGCAGGTGATCCGCTATCTGGAGACACCTCCCGATGCAGCAACGCTGAAAACGCTGTTAACCCAGCTCGGCTACAGCAGTGCACGCCAGCTGATGCGTCACAAAGAACAGGAGTATCACTCCGCAGGAATCGATAATCCGTCACTCAGCGAGGCGCAGCTGCTGGCAGCAATGATCGCTCACCCCAAACTGATTGAACGCCCCATCGTCGTGGCTAACGTCAAGGCGAGGATTGGCAGGCCGCCAGAGCAGGTGCTGGACATTCTGTGACAGCAGCCATCATCCGTCTCTCAGTGAACCAGGCTCAGTGATGCCTCCGCCATGAAGGGCATCACCGCAGGGTCAAAGCTCTAACGCTTCTTTTACGAAGGGAATGGTCAGCTTGCGCTGTGCGCTGATTGACGCGCGGTCAAGCTGATCCAGCGTCAGAAACAGGGTTCGCATCTCACGATCCAGCCGCTTCAGCAGGAAGCGCCCCACGTCTTCCGGTAGCTCAAATCCCCGCAGGCGCGCACGCAGCTGGAGCGCCTGAAGCTTGTCCTCATCGGACAGCGGGTGCAGCTTGTAGATTTGTCCCCAGTCGAGGCGCGAAGCCAGGTCGGGCAGTTTGAGGTTTAGCTGGCGAGGTGGGCGATCTCCGGTGATCAGCAGGCGCGTTTTACCGGTTTCAAGGATGCGATTGTAGAGGTCAAAGATCGCCATTTCCCAGGGCTCATCGCCGGCAATGCATTCGATATTATCGATGCAGATCAGCGCCAGCTGTTCCATGCCATCCAGGACTTCAGGTACGAACCAGGTGCGTTTATCCAGGGGAACATAGCCGACCGCCTCGCCGGCGGCGGAAAGTTCAGCGCAGGCCGCATGCAGCAGGTGGCTTCGCCCTCCCCCCTCACGGGACCAGAAATAGAAGTAACTGCCGTGTTCCTGGTGCAGTGCACTCTGTAGCGCGGCCAGCAGGGACGGATTCTCACCGGGCCAGAAGCTGGCGAAGGTCTCGTCATCGGGCAGATAAAGTGGCAGTGAAAGCTGTGCCGGCGTGTTCAGAATCACCTCAGGGTTTACGCTTGCAGAAATCGCCGAAAAGTTTAACACAACTGATCGACGATCATGAAACGTAAAGCCACTACCGGCATCGGCTGATTTTGGCTCGATTGGAGGTTGTTGTTATCAAAGATTAAAATATACTTAACGGTCGTTTTATTTATTCTTGATCCCGATGGTACTCATGGAGAGTTAAATGTTTTCAATTCGATCGCTGCACCGCAGCATCATGCTGTCCGGCATTCTGTTTTCCCTGCTCAGCACCGCTCAGGCCACCGAACTCAAGCACTGGCCCGCCCCCCAGGCGAAGCAGCTGAATGAGTTGATTAAACAGCATGCCAATCAGCATGAGTTCGCCGTTTTCGACCTCGACAACACCACTTACCAGAACGATCTGGAAGAGTCACTGATCCCGTGGATGGAAAATCACGGTTATCTGACGCGGGCGAAACTGGATCCCTCCCTGAAACTGATCCCGTTTGCCGACCTGCCTGGCGCACCGGAAAGCCTGTACAGCTACTATCATCGGCTGTGCGAACTGGACGATCTGGTCTGCTATCCGTGGGCCGCTCAGGTTTTTTCTGGTTTCACCGTCGGTCAGCTGAAAGGCTATGTTGATACCATGATGAAAGAGCAAAAACCTGTGCCGGTGGTCAAAACGGTTAATCAGCAGCAAATTTCGGGCGTGGTCTATCCCCCCAAAGTCCTGCCCGGCATGCAGGAGCTGTTCAGTAAACTTCGGGAAAACGGCATTCGCGTCTACATCATCAGCGCTGCACAGGAGGAACTGGCGCGCGCCATTGCCAGCGATCCACAATATGGCTACAACGTTGAGCCGGAAAACGTTCTGGGCGTCAATCTGCTGTTGCGCGATCCCGGCACGGGCCTGCTAACGACATCCCGTAAGCAAATCCGGGAAGGGCACTATCACCCTGAGGCCAACCTCAATCTGGAACTGACCCCTTATGTCGTGGCGCCAACCACCTGGTTCGAGGGCAAAGCGGCCACCATTCTGGCGTATATCGATCAGTGGCGTAAACCCATTCTGGCCGGTGGCGATACCCTCTATTCCGATACCTATATGCAACTGAACGGCGTTGACGTGGATAAATCAGGAATGCGCCTGTGGATTAACCGCAGCGAGAAAACACATCATCGCCTGCAGGCACTGCTGAAGAAGGCGGTTATCGACCAGAAAGAGGCCGGCATTGCGCCGGATGCTGATAAGAACTGGATCGTTGTGCAGCAGAGCGAGCTGCAGTAAGTCACACGCTATCAATCACCAGATGAAAAGCGCCCCCTTAACCTTCCGGAGACACAGGATGTGTTAAGGGGGCGGCGAACGACCGGCTGGTCGCCCTATTTCAACTCGCGCCGTTCATCTTCAACGTCAAGGATCTCTTCATCCTTACGCATCAGGCTGATGACTTTAAAGATCAGACTCAGCCCCACGCCAACAATTGTCGCCAGCGCCATGCCTTTCAGTTCGGCCGCACCGATATGCACTTTCGCACCGCTGACGCCGATAATCAGGATAACCGAGGTCAGGATCAGGTTCTGTGCCTTGTTGTAATCGACTTTTGATTCAATCAGCACGCGAATACCTGACGCCCCGATCACCCCATACAGCAACAGCGATACGCCGCCCATCACCGGTACCGGCACGGCCTGGATTGCCGCAGCCAGTTTCCCGATGCAGGAGAGCAGGATAGCCAGAATGGCCGCGCCGCCGATAACCCAGGTACTGTAGACGCGGGTGATCGCCATCACGCCGATATTTTCGCCGTAGGTGGTGTTCGGCGTGGAGCCAAAGAAGCCGGAGAAGACTGTCGAGATGCCGTTAGCAAACATTGAACGGTGCAGACCCGGATCTTTCAGCAGGTCTTTTTTGACGATATTTGCGGTCACCACCAGATGCCCCACGTGCTCGGCAATCACCACCAGCGCGGCAGGCAGGATGG
>CAJYIY010000017.1 GCA_913775305.1 uncultured Erwinia sp.
GTCATCGCCCACCATTTCGGGTCGTTAGCTCAGTTGGTAGAGCAGTTGACTTTTAATCAATTGGTCGCAGGTTCGAATCCTGCACGACCCACCAGTGTAAGAAGGCGCCCTAAAGGCGCCTTTTTGCTGTCTGCGATTCGGGCAGGGTTCGAGCCTGCGGCAGGTTCGGGTCGAACGCAGTGAGACAACGTTGCGTTCAGCAACGGCCCGAAGGGCGAGGCGAAGCCGAGTTATCCTGCACGACCCACCAGTGTAAGAATGCGCCCTAAAGGCGCCTTTTTGCCGTCTGCGATTCAAGCAGGGTGCGTATTACCCTAAATTCTTCCAGATATGCATCACCGCGTAGCTCCGCCACGGACGCCACACCTGAGAGCGTTTCTCCGCCTCTCTGGCATTCATCCTTCCGAGGTTATTACGGACAACGATATCGCCCGCAGGAAACGCGTCAGGCCAGCGTAGCGCACGCATTGCCAGATACTGTGCGGTCCAGTCGCCAATTCCCGGTAGAGCCAGCAGCTGAGTGAGGGTTTTATCCGGCTGGCTGGCTGCCTCCAGCCGCAGCGTACCCTGCGAACAGGCCGAAGCCAGCGCCAGAATACAGCGGGTACGGGCGCTGACGATCCCGAGGCTGGCGATATCATCAATACTGCATCGGGCAACCTTTTCTGCCAGCGGTGACAGGTGGGTGAGCTGCGGTAGCGGACAGTCAAAGGGATCGCCGAATGCCGTTGAAAAACGCCCACCGAGCGTAGCCGCCGCTTTGACGGTGATCTGCTGGCCGAGGATAGCCCGTACTGCCATCTCAAAACCGTCGAAGGCACCAGGCACCCGCAGGCCGGGATTAGCCTCAAGAGAAGGTTTCAGCAGCGGATCCTGTGCCAGGTGCCCGGCAATTAAATCGGGGCGCGCGCTCAGGTCAAATAAATTCCTCAGGCGGCGCAGCAGGGCAGGCAAAACTGGAGTAAGGGAATGGCTGAACTCCACCTGTAGCATATTTTTCTGTGCCTTTTGGCGAACCTGAATCCAGCCGCAGTATTGTCCCAGCCTGACCGTCCTGCTGTAGCTGTCTTCATCCACATGCTCCACACCCAGCAAAGCACGCACCCGCAGAAAATCCAGCATTGCCTGCCAGTCATAAGGCGGTCGATAACTGAGCTGAAGCACAGAGGTATCGGCGTGACTTCTCTCATGCTCTTTTTCCGTACCTTCTTTTCTCAGGCGGCTCGGCGGCATGCGGTACTGGGTTCGGAAAGCATCATTGAAGCGGCGCAGGCTGGAAAACCCGCTGGCAAAGGCAATGTCGGTAACCGGCAGACGAGTCTCGCTAAGTAGCTGTTTTGCCAGCAGCAGACGGCGGGTTTGACGCAGTTCCTGCGGCGAAACGCCAAACTCTTTTTGCACGATGCGCCTGAGCTGCCGCAGGCTGAGATCGAAACCTGCTGCAATTTCCTCAAGGTTTGCAACCTGCTCAATCAGCCCTTCATCAATCTGCTGCATCAGACGCTCAGCCACCCGCTGGCCATGATCAACCGGGGCGTTACCGGGGGCCAGCTCAGGACGGCAGCGAAGGCAGGGACGAAAGCCGGATTTTTCGGCAGCTTCAGCGCTCGCAAAAAACAGGCAGTTGGCTGCACGGGGAGCTTTCACCGGGCAGATCGGGCGGCAGTAAATCCCGGTTGACGTTACGCCCACAAAAAAGATGCCATCAAAACGCGAATCGCGGGAGGTGAGGGCGAGATAAGCTGAATCCGGGTCGATCATGAGCGGCTCCTGTGGGGCGGATTTCGGATCAGCTTAGCGTCTGTGCTGACATCAGACTTGCCATATTCGGACATCACACTATTTTAAACCGGTGTCCGAAAACGGCTAGTAGCCCTCTGCAAAAAGAGGATAATTCATTGGGAACTGAGACAAGGAGGAAGCAGCAAATGCGTTACGACTTCAAAATGATGCAGTCCCCGGTGGGTGAGTTAAAGCTGGTCGCCTCTGAACGCGGGCTGGTGGCTGTTCTGTGGGAAAATGACGATCCTGAACGCGTGCGTTTCCTGCCGCAGGTTGAACAGCCCGGTCATCCGATCCTGCAGGAAGCGGAACGCCAGCTGAGGGAATACTTTTCCGGCAAGCGGCGGGAATTTAACCTGCCCCTGGAATTTGTTGGTACGGCGTTTCAGAAGCAGGTCTGGGCGGCGCTGGTCACCATTCCCTACGGTGAAACCCGCAGCTATGGGGATATCGCACGCCAGATAGGCAATCCGGCGGCGGTGCGCGCGGTTGGCGCAGCCAACGGACGTAATCCGCTTTCGATTATTGCACCCTGTCACCGGGTTATTGGCACCAATGGCAAACTGACAGGCTTTGCAGGCGGTTTGCAAACCAAAGCATTCCTGTTACGCATTGAGGGGGGCGGTCAGCTGTGGCCGGAGGAGGCCGTTTGACGATCGCCATCACATCCTGATGTGAAAACTAAAAACTCAGCGACATTGGGTTCTGTTTCAGCTATCGTGTTTAGCATATGAAACATAAAGGCCGAATGGTTGGCGGTGGACGGGGTTCCAGAGCCGTTTCGGTTAAGTTGAGAAAACGAGAGTTGCACTATGAGCCTGATGTTTGATCCCGAAGACGCCATCTATCCGTTTCCGCCCAAACCGGCAAAACTGTCCACAGACGAGCAGGAGTTTTACCGTGAGAAGATTAAACGCCTGCTGAAAGAGCGCGATGCCGTGATGGTCGCGCACTATTACACCGATCCGGAAATTCAGTCTCTGGCGGAAGAAACCGGGGGGTGTGTTTCTGACTCACTGGAAATGGCCCGATTCGGCAGCCAGCATTCGGCATCCACGCTGCTGGTGGCCGGCGTGCGTTTTATGGGTGAAACCGCCAAAATCCTCAGCCCGGAAAAAACCATCCTGATGCCCACGCTCCAGGCAGAGTGTTCGCTGGATCTGGGCTGCCCCATCGATGAGTTCAGCCGTTTCTGTGACGCGCACCCGGACCGGACCGTGGTGGTTTACGCCAATACCTCCGCCGCCGTTAAGGCCCGGGCTGACTGGGTCGTCACCTCCAGTATTGCCGTGGAGCTGATTGAGCATCTCGACAGCCTGGGTGAAAAAATTATCTGGGCACCGGATCGCCATCTGGGTCAGTACGTTACGCGTAAAAGCAGGGCCGATGTGCTGTGCTGGCAGGGAGCCTGCATTGTTCACGACGAATTTAAAACTCAGGCGTTAAGGCGAATGAAGGCGCTCTACCCGGAAGCCGCGGTGCTGGTCCATCCTGAGTCGCCGCAGGCGATCGTCGATTTGGCTGATGCAGTAGGATCGACCAGTCAGCTAATCCAGGCCGCTCAGACCCTGCCGCATAAAACAATGATCGTCGCCACCGATCGCGGCATCTTCTACAAAATGCAGCAGGCCTGTCCTGATAAAGAGCTGCTGGAAGCGCCAACGGCGGGCGAAGGGGCAACCTGCCGCAGCTGTGCGCACTGCCCGTGGATGGCCATGAACGGCCTTAAAGCCATTGCCGACGGTCTGGAGCAGGGGGGCAGTTCCCACGAAATACAGGTTGATGAGGCGCTGCGCCAGGCTGCATTGATCCCGCTGAATCGTATGCTAACCTTTGCAGCACAACTCAAACTTAAGGTTCAGGGTAACGCCTGACCGATGCGCTTCAGGATAAGGTCACTATAATGGATTTTTTCAGTACCTCGAACATTCTGGTTCATATTCCTCTCGGCAGTGGTGGTTACGATCTCTCGTGGATCGAAGCGATTGGGACCGTTGCAGGTCTGCTGTGTATCTGGCTGGCCAGTCTGGAAAAGATTGTTAACTATGCATTTGGCCTGCTTAACGTCACGCTGTTCGCCGCGATCTTTTTCCAGATCCAGCTTTATGCCAGCCTGCTTTTACAGCTGTTTTTCTTCGTGGCCAATATTTACGGATGGTATGCCTGGAGCCGCCAGACCAGCGATCGTCAGCAGGTGCTGAAAATTCGCTGGATGCCACTGCCCAAAGCGCTTTGCTGGGGAGCCGTCTGCGCCCTGGCGATTGCGCTGATGACCGTGTATATCGACCCGGTATTCGCCTTCCTGACGCGGACTGCGGTTGTGCTGATGCAGGGGCTGGGGCTCGATGTGGTGATGCCAGAGCTTCAACCGGATGCCTTCCCGTTCTGGGATTCGTGCATGATGGTTCTGTCAATTGCCGCCATGATCCTGATGACGCGCAAATACGTTGAGAACTGGCTGCTATGGGTGGTTATCAATATTATCAGCGTGATGATTTTTGCCCGTCAGGGGGTTTATGCCATGGCGCTGGAATATCTCATTCTGACCGTGATTGCGCTGAACGGCTCCTGGCTGTGGATGAAAAGCGCACGCCAGCGGGATTAAACCGGTTCAACAGGCGGCCACGGATTGGTGCCTGTCTCCCGGATCGTTTAATGATGATGGCCGTGGTGGCTGTGATTTTCACCCTGAATCCAGTGCATATCACAACCATCGCCGTCGCAGCGCTGATACTCCATCTGCACCGTTGCGTGCGCGATCTGATAATTTTCATGTAGATAATGGTGAATCCGCTGCAACAGCGCATCATGATCGCGCGGCGGGATCACCTGCACATGCAGTGTGATCACCGGCTTTTCGCCCACCTGCCACAGGTGAACGTGGTGTACGTTGCGCACCTCTGCAATATTCAGTGTGAGCGACCGCTGTAGCTTGTCGATATCAATGTGGTGGGGCGTACCTTCCAGCAGTTCATGGGTGCTTTCTTTGATCAACATCCAGCCACTGCGCAACACCAGCAGTGAAACCAGCACCGAAAGAACAGGATCAATCGGCGTCCAGCCGGTATACATAATAATCAACGCCGCAGCGATGGCGCCGACTGAACCCAGCAAATCCCCCAGTACGTGCAGTGCCGCGGCCCGCACGTTAAGATTTTTTTCGCCGCTACCGCGATGCAGCAGCCAGAAAGAGAGCATATTGGCCAGCAGGCCGCCGATGGCAATAACCAGCATCATGCCCCCTGCAACGGGTTGAGGGTGGGTAAAGCGTTGAATGGCTTCCCAGACAATCAGCACGGTTATGACCAGCAGGGCGAGGGCGTTGACGAAGGCCGCCAGCGTGGTCAAGCGCAGCATGCCAAACGAGTGGCGCTTGTCCGGGCGGCGCTGAGCGAACTGAACCGCCATGAGTGCAACCAGCAGCGCGGCGGCATCGGTGAGCATATGTCCGGCGTCCGCCAGCAGGGCCAGCGAACCGGAAAGCAGGCCGCCAACAACTTCAGCGACCATGTAAAGGGCGGTAACAAGGAAAGCAGCCAACAGACGGGAGCGGTTTCCATCCGCAGAAGAATGACTCTGTGCCATAGGTATCCGATTGAGTTAACAGACGCTTAATTCAGTATACTAATAGATTCGCTGCAATGTGTGTATTCTGCCGTCTGCACACCCTGACGTGACGGCCTCGTCACCCTCATCCGACAGCCGCAATGCACAAAAAACGCCGGGACCTGTAATCGGTCCCGGCGTTGAACGATAAGATAACAATCCGCTGTTACTGCGTTGTGCCATCCGTTTTATGTTCGGCATCGTCACCCACTTTTTTGGTCACGTCCGGACATTTCCCGTCTTTGCACTGCGAGTTTTTGTGCACTTCGTCAGCACTCATATTATCCATTGTGCTGCCGTCGCCGGTATTAATTTTACTGTTATCAACGTTATTGGGCTGGAGATTCTGTTTCGCATCTGGCGCTTTGGCGCCAGCATCTGCCGCTGCGTTAGCCGCACCGTTGTTGCTGCTGGTATCAGCGGCCATTGCCGTTGCGCTACCCAGGGTCATTGCTGCAGTGAGGAAGATAATCGCGAACTTATTCATCATTGTGCTCCATTACATTCTGAGTATTCACCAAACCTGCTAAACGGTTTGAAGGGAATTATTCTGTCAGGAAATAAAGCTCCATAAAAATGCCCACTGGCAATTATTCATTTTGCCAATTCCATGTTTATAAAAATTAACATTTAAAATTGTAGTAAAGAGTAGCAGGAAATCAAATTTACACTGAAAACCGTCAGGGAAAGGCGATTTACAGCGTCAGGGACTCACGTTAGATTGTAGCAGATACGCGCGATATGCAGTCTGGCAATGAAATCACCTGGAACTATTATGAATTATCAGAACGATGATGTAAGAATCAAAGAGATAAAAGAGTTATTACCTCCTGTTGCCCTGTTTGAAAAATTTCCTGCCACGGAAAAGGCTGCTGAAACAGTATTCCGCGCTCGCCAGGCTATTCATCAGATCCTGCAACAGCAGGATGATCGCCTGCTGGTGGTGATCGGTCCGTGTTCAATTCACGATGTGACGGCGGCGAAAGAGTATGCTCAACGCCTGCTGAAGCTGCGCGAAGAGCTGAAAGATTCACTGGAAATCGTGATGCGCGTCTATTTTGAAAAACCGCGTACTACGGTTGGCTGGAAGGGGCTGATTAACGACCCGCACATGGACGGTAGCTTCCAGATCAATGATGGTCTGCGTATTGCGCGCAAGCTGCTGGTGGATATCAACGACAGTGGCCTGCCAGCTGCCGGAGAGTTCCTGGATATGATCACCCCACAGTACGTTGGCGATCTGATGAGCTGGGGTGCCATTGGTGCGCGTACTACCGAATCCCAGGTGCACCGTGAACTCTCTTCCGGACTTTCCTGCCCGGTAGGATTCAAAAACGGCACGGACGGTACGATCAAAGTGGCGATTGACGCGATTGGTGCGGCGGGCGCACCGCACTGCTTCCTGTCAGTAACTAAATACGGTCATTCAGCGATTGTTGAAACCAGCGGAAATAAGGACTGCCATATTATTCTGCGTGGCGGTAAAGAGCCCAACTACAGTGCGCATCACGTCAGCGCGGTGAAGATCGGTCTGGAGAAGGCGGGTCTGCCGGCGCAGGTGATGATTGATTTCAGCCATGCTAACAGCAGCAAGCAGTTTAAAAAGCAGCTGGACGTCTCAAACGATGTGTCGGCGCAGATTGCTTCGGGTGAGCGGGCGATCGTCGGCGTGATGATTGAAAGTCATCTGGTGGAAGGGAATCAAAGTCTGGAGAGCGGGGAACCGCTGGTCTACGGAAAAAGCGTCACCGACGGCTGTATCGGTTGGGAAGATACTGAAACTGTCCTGCGCCAGCTGGCATCGGCGGTGAAAGCGCGTCGTGCATAATTGTCAGTTTGCACAGACGAGGCATGCTGCCGTCTGTGTCTTATTACCTCAACCGTACAGACAAAACTGCGCGTGTTCGCCACAGGTAACGCTGTGGAGAGCAGAACCGGGCAGCGGGTGCTGAAAAAAAACCGCCATCTTAAGGATGGCGGTTTTAACAACTCAGTTAACCTCTGCGCCTGGGCAGAAAGTTACTTCGCTTTACCCTGGTTAGCCACGGCAGCCGCTTTAGCGGCGATCTCATCAGCATCACCCAGATAGTAATGTTTAATGGGTTTGAAGTTCTCATCGAACTCATACACCAACGGCACGCCAGTCGGGATGTTCAGTTCCAGGATCTCTTCTTCGCTCATGTTGTCCAGATATTTCACCAGCGCACGCAGGGAGTTACCGTGTGCGGCGATGATGACTTTTTCGCCGTTTTTCATGCGTGGCAGAATCGACTCGTTCCAGTAAGGCAGAACGCGATCGATAGTCAGCGCCAGGCTTTCAGTGGTGGGCAGCTGCTCTGCGGTCAGTTTCGCGTAGCGCGGGTCGTGGCCAGGGAAACGCTCGTCGGCACGATCCAGCTCCGGTGGGGTCACGGCAAAACCACGGCGCCACTGTTTAACCTGCTCGTCACCGTATTTGTTGGCGGTTTCGGCTTTATCCAGACCCTGCAGCGCACCGTAGTGACGCTCGTTCAGACGCCATGATTTTTCAACCGGCAGCCAGACCTGATCCACTTCGTCCAGAATGTTCCACAGCGTGTGGATGGCACGTTTCAGCACGGAGGTGTAAGCAAAATCGAAGGTGAAGCCTTCTTTTTTCAGCAGTTGACCCGCTGCTTTAGCTTCGGTGCGGCCTTTTTCAGACAGATCAACGTCGTACCAACCGGTAAAGCGGTTTTCGTTGTTCCACTGGCTTTCGCCGTGACGCACCAGAACCAGCTTAGTTACAGCCATAGCTTAACTCCTTAATAACTTTACGTTTCTATGATAATGGGAATCGGTAAACTGCCGGGGCATGCGCGCGACAATTTTAATGTGCATTACCATAGCTGAAATCTGCGCAGCGCGTAAGCCCGTAACGCATGCGTTGCGCGTTTTTCATGCGCTTTATCAAACGGCGATCAGCTGGTAGCGCGTTACCGACTGATACGATTCACCCGGCACCAGCCAGCAGTCCGGCTGCGGCCATTCAGGATGATTCGGCGAATCGGGTAGAAACTCACTCTCCAGCGCAATCCCCTGGAATGCATTATAGACTCCCTGCTCGCGCGCCGGCGTTCCCTCCAGGTAATTCCCGCTGTAAAGCTGAAGCGCCGGAGCTGTGGTAAACACCCGCAGCAGGAGCTGACCGTCAGCAGACCACAGCTCGGCGGCGGGCTGCGGCGAATCATTGAGCAGGTAAGCATGATCGTAGCCTTTAACCTGCTGCTGGTCGGCATCTTTCAGGAAGTCCTGCGCCACGCTTTTTGCCTGGCGGAAATCGAAGCCGGTTCCCGCGACCGCTTTCAACGGTGCGCAAGGGATCCCCTCACTGTCCACCGGCAGATAGTAATCGGCGTTCAGCCGCAGCCGGTGCTGGCGTACATCGCCCGGTTCCGCATCCAGATTGAAATAGGCATGGTTGGTCAGATTGACCGGGCAGGGTTGATCCACCGTTGCCCGGTAGCTAATTGACAGGGTGTTGTCATCGTCCAGTTTATAGCGCAGCGAGACGACCATCTCGCCGGGGAATCCCTGATCGCCATCCGGTGAATTCAGGTGATACTCCACTTCGCTTTCGCTCTGGCAGACGATCTGCCATCGACGATGACTGAAGCCTTCCGGCCCACCGTGAAGCTGATGTTCGCCCTGATTGGCGCTGAGCTTTCTGGTCTCACCGTTACGCAGCAGCTGCGAACGGGCAATGCGGTTCGCATAGCGGCCCACCGTTGCGCCAAGGTAGGCAGACTGATGAAGGTAGTCGGAAGGGGTCGCGCAGCCCAGCAGCGCCTCACGAACGCTGCCGTCACCCATTGGTATCCGAGCGGAAAGCCAGGTTGCGCCCCAGTCCATAAACGTGGCCACCATGCCGTTGGCGTTGCGCAAGGTCGTGATTCGCCACGGCTGGCCGTCCGGGGCGTGAGAATCAGGATTTAGCATGGACCGGCTCCTTCTGACGCTTTACATACGTAAAACGTCTCTTTAAGTCCGGACTGCGCCTGATAGTGTTCCGCCACGGCGGCCTTCACGCTCTCTACGCGATCCTGCGGCATCAGCGCCACGACGCAGCCGCCGAAACCGCCGCCGGTCATGCGTACACCTCCGTTTTCGCCCAGCGCGGCCTTAACAATATCCACCAGCCGATCGACAGGCGGTACGGTGATTTCAAAGTCGTCGCGCATTGAGGCGTGGGATTCGGCCATCAGCACCGCCATGCGGGTCAGATCGCCGTTGGCCAGCGCGTCGGCGGCTTCCAGCGTGCGGGCATTTTCCGTCAGCACGTGGCGGACGCGCATGGCCACCACCGGATCCAGCTCCTGCTGCCGGGCGGTAAACTCCGCCAGAGTGACGTCGCGCAGGGAGGACTTGCCAAAGAACGCGGCACCCTCTTCGCACTGCTGGCGGCGGGTATTGTATTCGCTGCCGACCAGGCTACGGCGGAAGTTGGAGTTGATAATGACCACGGCCAACGCTTCCGGCATGGGAACCGGGCGGGTATTCAGCGTGCGGCAGTCCAGCAGCATCGCATGATCTTTCTGACCCAGCGCTGAAATAAGCTGATCCATAATGCCGCAGTTGCAGCCGACAAACTGGTTTTCCGCTTGCTGACCGTTGACGGCGATGGCGGCGCCGTCCAGCGACAGCCCGTACAGGTGATTAAAGGCGGTACCCACCACCACTTCCAGAGAGGCTGAAGAGCTTAAACCCGCTCCCTGCGGCACGTTACCGCTGATAACCAAATCTGCACCGCCGAAGTCAGGCTGGCGCTGCTGCAAATGTTTCACCACGCCGCGCACGTAGTTGGCCCAGATATACTCAGGGTGAGCCACAATCGGCTGATCGAGAGAAAAGGTATCCTGCTGGCTGTCGTAATCAGCCGCCACAACCCGTACCTGACGGTCATCGCGCCTGGCACAGGCGATAACCGTCTGATAATCAATCGCGCAGGGCAGCACGAAACCGTCATTGTAGTCGGTATGTTCACCAATCAGGTTCACCCGACCCGGTGCCTGGAACGTTGAGTTTGCTGCGTAGCCAAAAACGTCGTTAAAAATCTGCTGGGTCACTGTCTTTAAGGTCATGGTTAGGCTCCGTTTTCGCGGAAATGGATATCGCTGACGGCACGCAGACGTTCGGCTGCCTGTTCCGGCGTTAAATCACGTTGAGTTTCGGCCAGCATTTCGTAGCCGACCATAAATTTGCGGACCGTTGCTGAACGCAGCAGCGGGGGGTAAAAGTGCGCGTGCAGCTGCCAGTGTTGGTTGTCGTCGTCATTAAACGGCGCGCCGTGCCAGCCCATAGAGTAGGGAAAAGAGCACTGGAACAGATTGTCGTAGCGGCTGGTCAGTTTTTTTATCGCCAGCGCCAGGTCGTCACGCTGTGCCTCGCTGAGCTCGGTCAGACGCTTCACGCTGGCTTTCGGCAGCAGCAGGGTTTCAAATGGCCAGGCCGCCCACCACGGCACCACGGCCAGCCAGTGCGCGGTTTCCACCACCGTACGACTGCCGTCCTGTATTTCGCGGGCGCAGTAATCTATCAGCATCGGCGACCCGTTTTTAGCAAACCAGGCGCGTTGCAGGTCATCCTCGCGTTTGGCTTCATTCGGCAGGAAGCTGTTGGCCCAGACCTGACCATGGGGATGGGGATTGGAGCAGCCCATCGCTGCACCTTTGTTTTCAAACACCTGCACCCACGGATAGCGTTGGCCGAGCTCTGCGGTTTGCGCCTGCCAGGTTTTGACCACCTCGATCAGCCCGTCCAGCGTCAGTTCTGGCAGGGTTTTGCTGTGATCGGGGGAGAAACAGATCACCCGGCTGGTGCCGCGGGCGCTTTCACAGCGCATCAGCCAGTCATCGCTTTCCGGTGCATCCGGCGTGTCGGTCATCAGCGCCGCAAAGTCATTGGTAAAGACATAGGTGCTGGTGTAATCGGGGTTTTTATCACCAGTAACGCGGGTGTTACCCGGGCAGAGGAAACAGTCAGGATCGTGGGCAGGCAGCTTCTCCTGCGATGGTGTTTCCTGCGCGCCCTGCCATGGACGCCTGGCGCGATGTGGGGAAACCAGAACCCACTGGTCGGAAAGCGGATTGTAGCGGCGATGGGGGTGATCCACCGGATTGAATTTTTGCATATTAAGCCCTGATAACCTTCTGTCTGCGTCAGATCTGGTAAAAAAATAGCACAGTCCCGCCTCGGAAAGCGTGATCTGAATGGGGAAAATGGAATCGTTTACACAAACTTTAAAAACGTTAAGGTGGCTAAGGTTAACGCGCGGTTGAGGTTTTGTCAGTCGGATAAAGTGAAATATTGGTAGCGGTTACATTATGAATATCTAAGACGATTCTGTGGCAAGTTCAGCGTGGGCGGATCCGCAAACGAATCCACCCAATCGCCTGACTACAGGGTTTCCTGCAGATAACGATAGCCATCGCCTTCAGCAACAAAGCTCAGGCGATGAGTGATGCACTGCGGAGCATCTTCGGCATGGTGTGAGACAAACAGCAGTTGGGTTCGACCTTCAACGATCAGTACGTCCACAAAGCGACGCACCAGCAGGCGATTGATAGGATCCAGCCCCTGCAGCGGTTCATCAAGGATCAGCAGCGCCGGATGTTTAACCAGCGCACGGGCGATCAGCACCAGTCTCTGCTGGCCCCAGGAGAGATCGTGGAAGGGGGTATCACCCTGTTTTTCCATTCCCAGCAGATGCAGCCACTGTTTCGCCAGCGCCTGCTGACGATCGGAGACGGCCTGGTAAATGCCTATCGAATCAAAATAGCCGGAGATAATCACATGACGCACGCTGCTGCTGACGCGGTAGTCAAGATGCAGGCTGCTGCTGACGTAGCCGATATGCTGTTTGATATCCCAGATGGTTTCACCGCTGCCGCGGCGGCGGCCAAACAGCGTCAGGTCGTTGCTGTAACCCTGCGGATGATCGCCAGTAATCAGGCTGAGCAGCGTCGATTTACCGGCCCCGTTCGGGCCGACGATCTGCCAGTGCTGGCGGCGATCGACCTGCCAGTTTAAGTGATGCAGGACAGGGCGATCGTTATAGGAAACAACGCCGTTGCGAAGTACGACGAGCGGTG
>CAJYIY010000018.1 GCA_913775305.1 uncultured Erwinia sp.
CAGGCCCTGATGAAACAGGCTGACGTCACTATTCTCTGCCTGCCCGATGCCGCCGCGCGTGAAGCCGTGGCGCTGGCTGATGACGCTGGTGCCCGCGTGCTGGATGCCAGCTCGGCGCACCGCGTGCAGGATGGCTGGGTTTATGGTCTGCCTGAACTGGATGCCGGTCAGCGCGACAGGATCCGCCAGGCCAGCCACGTCTCTAACCCGGGCTGCTATGCCACCGGCGCTATCGCTCTGCTGGCACCGCTGACCCGTGCCGGGTTGCTGGCAGCCGATCGCCCACTGGCCATCAATGCCGTTTCCGGCTACAGCGGCGGCGGTAAGGCGATGATCGAAAAGTACCAGCAGCAGGGTACCGGTTTTGCCGCCTATGGACTGGGGTTCGATCATAAACACCTGAAGGAGATTCAGGCCTGGGGTGGATTAACCACCCGCCCCATCTTCCAGCCGGGCGTGGGTGACTATGCCCAGGGCATGCTGGTGTTCATCCCGCTTAACGATACCGACGGAGAACCGCTGCAGCGCGAACTGTCGGCGTTCTATGCCGGTCAGCGTTTTATTCAGGTACGCGAGCTGAATCATCTGGATGAAAACAGCGCGCCGTATCTGCTGCCGGAGGCGTTAAACAACAGCAATAACATGGAGCTGTTCGTCTTTACTCATCCGCAGCAGCGTCAGACAATGCTGGTTGCGCGCCTGGACAACCTGGGTAAAGGGGCATCCGGCGCGGCCGTTCAGAACCTGAACATCATGCTGGGCCTGGCGGAAGAAACCTGCGTGAATTTGTAGCGGCTGTCCCGCCGGGAACGGCTGTTTCCGGCGTGCCGCGCACAGTGACGGCAAAAATGTCTGTCTGAGTTATATTTATTCGTATCCCCCCCATCATCACTCGCTCTCCTCGCGGGGGGACTACGGCGGTATTCTCAGCATGTGAATGACAACCAGCATACCCGTAAAGGTCGATCGGGCAACGCGCCCGTCATGACGACAGGCAGGAGCCTAACGTGACACTGTACGACATCAAACCCAAATTTCAGAACCTGCTACGCCCGCTGGTTGCCCGTCTTTATGCACGTGGGGTGACCGCCAATCAGGTGACCCTGCTGGCCATGCTCGCCTCCGTCGCGCTGGGCGGCATACTGATCGCTTTTCCGCACCCGCTGTTGTTTATTTCCCTGCCGATTTTCTTGTTTCTGCGCATGGCACTGAACGCCATCGATGGCATGCTGGCGAGAGAGTTCAACCAGCAGTCCACGCTGGGTGCGGTGTTGAATGAGGTGGGCGATATTATCTCCGATGCCGCACTCTACCTGGCCTTTGCTTTCCTGGGCGGGATCTCACCCTCGCTGGTCGTGCTGGTGGTCCTGCTGGCCTGGCTGACGGAGTTTTGTGGGATCATTGGCCAGACGCTGACTGGCGTGCGCGACTATCGCGGTCCTCTGGGGAAAAGCGACCGCGCTTTGGTATTTGGCGCATCGGGCCTGGTGATTGCTCTCTGGCCGCAGTCCGTCGGCGCATTTAACGTGGTGTTTGCCGTCTGCGCGGCGCTGCTTGTCTGGACCTGTGTGAATCGTTGCCGCCGCGCCATTGCGGTGAAAACCTCTTGAGATAAGGAAATTGTCATGAGCCAGCTAAACCGTGAGTGTCAGGAAGGAAGCTTTACGACCAGCGACGGAGCCGCGCTGTATTTCCGCCACTGGCCCGCAGAGCAGGTCGGCAGCCGTAAGGTTATTGTGCTGTTCCACCGTGGACACGAACATTCCGGACGATTACAGCACGTTGTTGATGAGCTGATGATGCCCGACACCCATTTTTATGCATGGGACGCGCGCGGCCACGGCCACTCTCCCGGCGATCGGGGCTACAGCCCAAGCCTGGCCCGTTCGGTGCTGGACGTTGATGAATTCGTGCGCTTTGTCGCCCGCGATGCGCAGGTCAGCATAGAGGATATTGTGGCGATCGCGCAGAGCGTTGGCGCGGTCCTGGTCGCGACCTGGGTCCACGACTACGCGCCCAAAATACGTGGCATGGTGCTGGCATCCCCGGCCTTTAAAGTCAAACTGTATGTGCCATTTGCCCGCATCGGGCTGAGATTGATGCAGCGCATACGCGGCCTGTTTTACGTGAACTCTTACGTTAAGGGGAAATTTCTCAGCCACGATCCGCAGCGTATCGCCAGTTTTGAGCAGGACCCGCTGATTACCCGCCAGATTGCGGTCAATATCCTGCTGGATCTTTACAAGACCGCCGCACGCATCGTCTCTGATTCAGCCGCCATCACCCTGCCGACCCAGTTGTTGATTTCCGGCGATGATTTCGTGGTACACACAAAACCGCAGAAGCAGTTTTATGCCGGACTGCGCAGCGCGATCAAAGAACAGCATATCCTGCCCGGTTTCTATCACGATACGCTGGGTGAGAAGGATCGCCAGCTGGCGTTCGATAAGATCACAAGCTTTATTCACCGCCTCTATGCTGCTGCGCCTTACGTCTTTGATTACAGCCAGGAGGACCACTGGAGCCCGAGCGCGGATGCCTACCGCGAATTGCAGGCACCGCCAAATGCACGTTCGCCCCGGGGGCTGTTTTATGCCGCCATGCGCTTCGGCATGAAAACCCCTGGCCGACAGTCAGCGGGGGTGCGACTGGGCTTTGAAACCGGCTTCGACTCCGGCAGCACGCTGGATTACGTCTACCGCAACCAGCCGGAAGGGAACGGTATAGTGGGGCGGTTCCTCGATCGCCAGTATCTGAACAGCATCGGCTGGCGCGGCATCCGGGTGCGTAAGCAACATCTTCAGCAGATGATTGGCAAAGCGGTCGCGCAGCTACAGCAGAGTCATCTGCCGGTGCGGGTGGTGGATATTGCCGCCGGACACGGACGCTATGTGCTGGACGCGCTGGAACACCAGCCCGGTATAGACGGTATTTTACTGCGGGATTACAGCGATCTTAACGTTGAAAAAGGTCAGGCTATGATTGCGGCGCGTGGGCTGAGTGAGCTGGCACAGTTCCGCCACGGTAACGCCTTTGATACCGACTCCCTCGCAGCGCTCGATCCCGCCCCGACGCTGGGCATCGTCTCCGGGTTGTATGAACTTTTCCCGGATAACGCGATGATTAAAGCCTCACTGGCCGGGCTGGCGGCAGCGATCCCACCGGGCGGCGTGCTGGTATATACCGGGCAGCCCTGGCATCCACAACTCAACACGATCGCCTGGACTCTGACCAGCCATCAAAACGGCACGCCGTGGGTTATGCGCGTGCGCAGCCAGAAAGAGATGGATACGCTGGTGGAAGAGGCCGGTTTTGAAAAGCAGCAGCAGATGATTGATGAGTTTGGCATTTTCACCGTATCGCTGGCCGTCAGAAAATATTATGGCTGATTCCGCGCTGACCCCGGAACGTTACCGCCTGTGGAAGCAGGGATTGTGCTGGCTGCTGCTGCTCGGTCCGCTGTTTTTTCTCAGCTACGGGCAGGTCAATCATTATACCGCTACACGCTCTGATGTCGGCAGCCTGGTCTTCAGCTGGGAACGCTCGGTGCCGTTTATGCCGTGGACCATCGTGCCTTACTGGAGCATCGATCTGCTGTACGGCATCTCGCTGTTTATCTGCACTTCGTCGCGGGAGCTGACGCGCCACGCCTGGCGGCTGGCGGCGGCCTCGCTGGTCGCCTGTGCCGGATTCCTGCTGTTCCCGCTCAAGTTCACCTTTATCCGGCCGGAATCACCGGGGATCTTTGGCTGGCTGTTCCACCAGCTGGAGCAGTTCGATCTGCCCTACAATCAGGCACCCTCGCTGCATATTATTCTGACATGGCTGCTGTGGCTGCGCTTCCGCCAGCATCTGACCGGCCCCGCGCGCCTGCTGTGTGGGGGATGGTTCTGGCTGATCGCCGTGTCGGTGATGACCACCTGGCAACACCATTTTATTGATGTCATAACCGGTATAGCGGTGGGTATTGTCATCAGCTATGCCATTCCGATGACCGGTGGCTGGCGCTGGCAGCGTCCCGGTCCCCGTGCCCGGCAGCTGGGCATACGCTATGCCGCAGGCGGATTGACTGCCCTGACATTTGGGCTGTGCCTGCCTTACGGCATTATCCTGCTCTGGCCTGCCGCCGCGCTGTTCATGGTGGCGGCCGGATACGCCGGGCTGGGCACCACCCTGTTCCAGAAAACATCACAGGGGCAGCTGTCGCT
Source organism: uncultured Erwinia sp. (assembly GCA_913775305.1). Taxonomy (GTDB): domain Bacteria; phylum Pseudomonadota; class Gammaproteobacteria; order Enterobacterales; family Enterobacteriaceae; genus Erwinia. The sequence continues at coordinate 4,209 of CAJYIY010000018.1, forward strand.
CTCCGCCCGCTGGCTGCTGTGGCCATATCTTGCCGGAGCCCGACTGTCTAAGCGCTGGTTTTCCCGCACGCTTCCGTCGGCATCGGCGATTCTCGACGGCGTGTGGCTCGGTGGTTTCCCCGACAGGGCAGCGCGCGACGTGGCCGTGCTGGATCTCACCGCTGAATTTCATCACCGCCCTGCCCCTGGCACGATCTGGCACAGCAGCCCGTTGATGGATCTGCTGCCGCCGGACTTGCCAGCGCTTCAGGTCGCGGTGACCCGGCTTAATCAGCTGCGCCCGCCGCAGGGGAGATTGCTGGTTTGCTGCGCCCTCGGATTATCCCGCAGCGCCACCGTGGTCGCCGCCTGGCTGCTGGCGGAGCAGCATGTGGCCAGCGTCGGTGATGCAGTCAACCTTATCCGTTCGCAGCGGCCGCAGGTGGTGCTGACGCCGGACCATCTTCAGCTGCTGGAACGCTTTAAGGAGGCACAATGTCCAACATCCGTATGACGCAGCGCATTGTGCAAATTCATCTCGCCAGCTGGCGCTTTTTTTCCCCGCTGGCCCTGCCACCGCTGGCGCTGGCTTTTATTCTGCCTGGTTCCAGTCAGAGCGCACTGCTGCTGCTGCTTTTTTTGCTGACGCAGTATTACTGCTGGCGTCTGTGGCTGGATGAGCGACTTTTTGAGCTGTTAAACAGCGAGGACGATCTCGCCGCGTTTGATGCAGGCATGGCCCGGTTATGGTCAGCAAAACCCGGTCCGCTGCGCTCACTGGAACAGCGCTGGCGCGGTGCCCGTCGGATTTTTCATCGCGCGATCTGTGTCTTAACCGTCCTCTGGCTGACGGCGCTATTTTCCGTGCTGTGGATAATTTAGCCGGGTTTCACTCCGAAGCAGAATACGCCGCCCTTACCTCTGACAGCTTCGTTTCTGTGGCAAAACAGTGCGCCTCCCGCCGCTACTTTCTGGCTCCTCTGACGGTCAAAATCCCCATCTGATTCACACTTTCCGGCTTGCCTCCCTGACCAAATGCCAAAAGTCGTCTAAAGTTTTTCGCAGGGTCAACAACTTACAGATCGAACCCGGTCTGGACATGGAGAATAGCCGATGAGAAAAGTCGAACAACGTCGATTCCGTGCGCGCCTGATTTATCCGCTTCTGCTGGCGGGGATGGTCGCAGCCAGTTGTGCGGCGCAGGCCGAGGATAATCAGCGGATGCTGAGCAGCAACCCGCAGCCGCCAGATGTGCGCCTCGGACCGCTGTATCACGCCGTACAGGCGGCAAAACTCTATCCCGATCAGAAAACCTTCGCCGATGCGGTGCCTAAAGGCGATCCGACCTCAATTCTTGCCGACTGGCAGATGCAAAAATCCCAGGGCAACTTTGACCTGAAACGCTTTGTGAATACCAATTTTACCCTGCCCGCCGAGGGAGAAAAGTATGTCCCTCCCGCCGGACAGAGCCTTCGTGAGCATATCAACGGCCTGTGGCCGGTGCTGACCCGCTCAGCCAGCCAGGCTAATCAGTGGGATTCTCTGCTGCCGTTGCCGAAGCCGTATGTGGTGCCGGGCGGACGATTCCGCGAGGTCTATTACTGGGATAGTTACTTCACCATGCTGGGGCTGGCGGAGAGCGGCCACTGGGATCGCGTGCAGGATATGGTCGATAACTTTGCCTGGGAGCTGGATGAATATGGCCATATTCCTAACGGCAACCGCAGCTACTATCTCAGCCGCTCGCAGCCACCGTTTTTCAGCATGATGGTCGATCTGCTGGCAAGTCACGGTGGCGATGAGGTTTATTCTCGCTATCGCCCGCAGCTGCAAAAAGAGTATGACTACTGGATGGCCGGTGCCGAAAGCGTTGCCGCCGGTGCGGCCAGTCAGCGCGTGGTGAAGCTGAAAGACGGCACGGTGCTTAACCGCTACTGGGATGCGCGTGACGTTCCGCGTACCGAATCCTATATGGATGACATCAGTACCGCTGAAAAATCCCCGGGGCGTGATAAAGCGGCGCTTTACCGCGATCTGCGTGCAGGAGCCGCTTCCGGCTGGGATTTCAGCTCCCGCTGGTTTGATCAATCTGACGATCTGAGCACCATCCATACCACGCGTATTATTCCGGTCGATCTGAATGCCCTGATGTTCCACCTGGAAAAAACCCTGGCCAAAGCCAGCCGGATCGCCAAAGACGATACGGCAGCAGAGCGTTTTGATGCCCTGGCCGCAACCCGTCAGCAGGCGATCAACCGCTATCTGTGGGATGAAAAGCAGGGCTGGTTTGCCGACTATGACTGGCAGAAAGCCAGCGTGCGTCCGCAGCTGACCGCCGCAGCGCTGTTCCCACTCTATCTGCAGGCCGCCACCGATGAGCACGCGAGCAAAACTGCCAACGCCGTGCAGGCCCATCTGCTGAAGGACGGCGGGCTGGTGACGACTAACGTCAATAATGGCCAGCAGTGGGATGCGCCTAACGGCTGGGCACCGCTGCAGTGGGCCGCCGTTGAGGGGCTGAATCACTACGGTAAACAGCAGCTGGCAAAAGAGGTCGGTATGCGCTTCCTGCAGAATGTGCAGGCGACCTACGATAAAGAGCACAAGCTGGTGGAAAAATACGTTGTGGAGGGGAAAAATCTGGGCGGCGGCGGCGGCGGTGAATATCCGCTGCAGGATGGTTTTGGCTGGACCAACGGGGTCACCCTGAAGCTGTTGGATCTCTACTGTCCGAAAGACAAGACCTGCAATAACGTCAGTGATATTGGTGCGATGAAAGCCTCGCAGTAACGAACTTTCATCCCCGGCAGTGGGCCTGCCAGTGGACCTGTCGGTTAGCTGGCGGGAAGATTTTCTGCCTGCACGGTCAGTGATAGCGCCGATCGGCAGGCTTCCCCTCGGTTAATCCCGCCCGATTGCCGTATTTTCATCCAGCCTATAACCCTTTCATTTTTCAGGTTAATTACTGACTACCATCCGGCAATGATCGGCTGCAATTAGTACTTGAAACCATAAATAGAAAAGATAATACTTCTCATTGAGATTATTACAACCTTTTACATTTACCCGTTGAAACATTACCGCCAGGTAAACCGCTCTCCACGCGGTGGCACTTTCATCACCTTAATATAAGAGATAATGACAATGAGTATGGCTTTCAACCTGAAGCGTTCTGCGCTGCTCTGTTCACTCGCACTTACCGCACCGGGGATTGTTCTGGCGGCAGAACAGACCATCACGGTGTCGAGCGCACCGGAAGAACTCGCCACCTCGCCGACCAAAGGTTACACGGTCAAAACCAGCAAGGGCGCGACGAAGACTGATAAACCGCTGATTACCACCGCGCAGTCCGTTTCGGTTGTGACCCGTCAGCAGATAGAAGATCAGGGCGCCATGAGCATCAATCAGGCACTGAACTATACTGCCGGTGCCTTCACCAACTTCGGCGGCGCCGCCACCCGCTATGACACCGTTTCGCTACGCGGCTTCCACGGCGGCGATGTGGATAACATCTTCCTTGATGGCCTGCGCCTGATGAGCGATCCGGGCAGCTTTAACGTCCTGCAGGTTGATCCGTGGTTCCTCGAACGTATCGACGTGATTAAAGGCCCCTCCTCTGCCCTGTACGGTCAGACCGTACCGGGCGGGCTGGTGATGGAAACCTCCAAACGCCCGCAGTTTGCTGAAGAGGGTCACTTCCGTACCTATATGGGGAATAACCGCACCTCCGGTGTGGCCATTGATTACACCAACGCCATTAATGAGCAGCTGGCCTTTCGTCTGACCGGCCTGACCCGCAACAGCGACACGCAGTATGACCACACGCGTGAAGAAAAATACGCCCTTTCTCCTTCCCTGCTGTGGCAGCCGGATGAGTACACATCACTGTTGCTGAAAGCCTACCTGCAAAAGGATCCGTCCGGCGGCTATCACGGTTCCGTACCGGGCGACGGCAGCATTCATGAACACAACGGTAAAAAACTGAGCACCGGATTTTACGACGGTGATTCCGACCTCGATCGCTTTAAGCGCCATGAACAGATCTACAGCTACGAATTCACCCATCGCTTCAATGATACCTGGGCGGTTCGTTCGACCGCCAGCTACAGCCATTCCAATGTGGATCTCGACCAGATCTACCAGATTGGCTGGGTTTCCGCCGACAGCGATATCATGAACCGTTACTATTCCGGCTCACGCTCTTCGCTGGATGCATTCGCTATCGACAATCAGCTGGAAGCCGACTTCGCCACCGGCGATCTTGACCACAAAGTCGTGCTGGGCGTGGAGTATCATCAGTATAAAAATGACCTGCACGACGCCAGTGGCCCGGGTTCACAGCTGAACGTGGCAACCGGCCAGGCGGTCGGCGTTCGTCCGGATTACCGTTTTCAGCACTCCGAACGCCAGTACTATCAGACCGGGATATATCTGCAGGATGAGATGAAGTGGAACCGCGTGCATGTCGATGTTTCCGGCCGTTATGACCGCATCGTTTCGAAAATCGATAACATCGACCTCGGTGAAAATCATCGCCGTCAGGACGATCATGTGAGCGGACGCGCCGCGCTGCTGTACGCCTTTGACAACGGTGTTTCTCCGTACGTCAGCTACAGCCAGGCTATCACGCCGCAGTCGTTGACCGGTGCCGACCGCAATCTGCTACAGCCGACAACCGCCGGTCAGTATGAAGCCGGGGTAAAATATCAGCCTCAGGGCACCTCCGATCTCTACTCCCTGGCGCTATACGACCTGACGCAGAAAAACGTTGGCAGCCGCAACGTGCAGGGCGGATATTACGATCCGGCCGGTAAGGTCAACTCGCGTGGTCTGGAGCTGGAAGCCCGCAATCAGCTGACACCGCGTCTGAGCACCCTTGCAAACTACACGCTGAGCCGCGTTCGTTACAAAGAAGCGGTTGATGCCTCTACCGGCCAGTCGATCAACGGCCACACGCCTTATGTTTCACCCAACGCGACGGCTTCCGCCTGGGCTAATTACAAGTTTGACTATGGCCTCAGCGCCGGTGCAGGTGTGCGCTATATCGGCAAGCAGTGGGCAGACAATGCCAATACCGTTCGTCTGCCTTCGGTCACGCTGTTTGATGCGTCGGTGCGTGCGGATCTGGGGGCGTGGAACCGCAGCCTGAAAGGCGCATTTGTGCAGGTTAATGCCAATAACCTGACCGGGCGCGACTATGTTGCCGCCTGTTACGGTTATGGTTACTGCTACTGGGGCGCCGAGCGTTCAGTCGTGGCGACCGTCGGGTATGATTTCTGACAGCAATAAAAAAAGCCACTCTCCTGAACAGAGAGTGGCTCTGATTTTGTTAACGAAACCAGCCCGCAGGCTCCCTTCGTATCAGCTGCGCACCTTGCGATAAATCCACAGCACCACAATCGCGCCGATCACCGCAACCACAAAGCTGCCGAAATTGAACCCGTCAACCTTACCAAAACCGAAGAAGGTACTGATCCAGCCGCCGACGACTGCACCGACAACCCCCAGCACCACGGTGATAATAAAGCCACCGCCGTCCTTACCTGGCATAATCCACTTGGCGATAATACCGGCGATCAATCCAAAAATAATCCATGACAGAATACCCATTTACTCCCCCTTAATGATTACCGTTATCAAACTGGTACGATTAAAACTGCACTAAGTATAGGAGAGGATTCTAAGTCTGTGATTTAAAGACAAACTTTTTCCACAAATTTTTTTAGTCTTCATTAACGCCGGTTGACGATTCAGATCGTGCGATAAGCGGTTGTCACCTTCCACAGGTAGCGCGGCGCCTGTGCTGCCGGGTGTTTATCCTGCACATGCTGATAAAACTCATCCGGACTCATGGCATTGATCATGGCAATTGCCCGGTTGCGATCCCGCGAGAACGTTCGTAGCAGCGCGCCTGCGCCGTTGGCGTAGGAAACGATTGTCGCATAACGCAGGGTTTCAGGATTGCGGATGCCGGCCAGCTGCTGCTGCTGTAAAATACGCAGATAGGCTGTGCCGATATCGATATTTTTAACCGGATCGCGCAGCTCACTTTTGCTCGGCTGCCCGTGGCGGCCCTGAGCACGGTAGACCTCACGACCGGCGGTGGAGGCTTTAATCTGCATCAGGCCAACGGCGTTGGATTTACTGACCACTGTCGGATTGCCGCCGGATTCCACGGCAATAATGGCGTCCACCAGCTTCTGATCCACCCCGTAGCTACGCGCTGCGTTTTCCGTGAAAAGTGACCAGGCCTGTGCCACTTTCTGTGGCGGTGCTGACGTCAGCGGCGTATCCGGCTGACGAACGATCTTCCTTGCGGGTTCGCTGGCACAACCTGCCAGCAGTAGCGCAGCCATCATTGCTGCTAATTTCACGCATTTATGCACGCTTATTTATCCTCTGAGCCTGGCGTCGCGACTATCATACGGTTTGCCGGTTAACAGAAAATTGCCGTCATTCTTAATTTGCTGGCGGTGACTGGTGACATCACTACGGCTTTTCGTCATCATCGAAGGAATTCGACAGCAAGTGTACAAAAATAATTCACTTCGCGGCGTGTAAATTTTCACCAGACTGCGGCAAAGCCCCTTTTTTCCTGCCGCCCACAGCGTAGAAATCTTTGATAAACATTGGCTAAACCACCATCCGGATGAGATAAGTACCCATTATGACCCTGTCTCCACGCAATATTCATCTGATCGCTCCTTCTGGCTTTTGTCATAACCCGGATGCCGCACAGCGCGGTATTGACCGCCTGCGCGCCGACGGACATCGGGTGACCCATACCGAAATTATCACCAGGCGTGAACAGCGTTTTGCCGGTAGCGACAGCCAGCGGCTGGCCGATCTTAACGATCTGGCCCGGCTGGAGACGCTGCCGGACATTGTCCTCGCCGTGCGCGGGGGTTATGGTGCCAGCCGCCTGTTGCCAGGTCTTGATTATAAGGGCCTGGCGGATCGTCTGTGCGGCAAACCCGTAGCGCTGTGTGGACACAGCGATTTCACTGCCATTCAGCTGGCGCTGCTGGCTGAGGCCGGGTTGCAGAGCTTCAGCGGGCCGATGCTGGCGGGGAATTTTGGTGCAGAAACGCCCTCCGCCTTTACTCTCGACAACTTCTGGCTGGCGCTAACCTCAGCGCAGTTCACCCTGCGCTGGCAGACCTCCCCGCAGCAGCTCAGCACGTCGGGGACGCTCTGGGGCGGTAACCTGGCGATGATCGCCTCACTGATCGGCACGCCCTGGCTGCCGGATATCCGGGACGGGATTCTGGTGATCGAGGATGTGAATGAACATCCCTTCCGCGTTGAACGCATGCTGTTACAGCTGCTGGAAAGCGGCATTCTGTCGCGGCAGCGGGCGATTATCATCGGCAGTTTTACCGGCAGCACGCTTTCTGACTACGACAACGGTTACGACTTCAGCAGCGTTTGGGCGCTGATTGCACAGCGTAGCGGCCTGCCGCTGGTAACCGGTCTGGACTTTGGCCACGGGCACAACACGGTTACACTGCCGCTGGGTGCGCGGGGCGAACTCACCGTCAAGGGTCATGACGCGGCACTGACGATTTCCGGTCATAGTCCGATCGGGGCATAACCGCCGATTGGTGATTCGCTGAATAACACGTTCACCGTGCGCCGTCCGGTTGAGGCCAGACCCTACGCGGGCTGAGCGCTAAATCAGCCAATGAAATAGTGTTTGAACCCGCTCTCATATGCCTGTATTTTTATACAGATAAATTCTAAGAGAGCGGAAGTAAATATGTTTGTTGAACTGATTTATGACAAGCGCAATGTGGCCGGGCTGGCAAACGCGGAGCAGTTGATACTGGGCGAGCTGGAAAAACGCGTTCAGCGTGTTTTCCCCGATGCGCTGGTCAAAGTGAAACCCATGCAGGCCAACGGTGTAAAAAGCGATGCCAGCAAAACGGATAAGGCCACGCTGATGCGTATTATTGAAGAAATGTTTGATGAAGCGGATCAGTGGCTGATTTCTGAAGAGTACTAATACGATTAGTCGCGTTCGAAGATTTTTTGATTTCGCTCGCAAATAACGCGTTTTTGTCTGGCAATAGCTAAGAATCCTCCTATCATTAAAATTAATCGATTTCCCTGGTGTTGGCCCGCATTAAAGCTCTTAGCGGGCTTTTTTTTGCGTAAATATCACTAAATATTAACTGTTGTAATCTGTGCGGCCTGACGTACTACTTCGCCAACGGCAAATCCTGATATCGGGTGGTATAACCCGGTGACAGCATTTCACGCTTCATTGCCCACGGTTTCTGGATCCCCTGCCCGGCAAACCACACCCTGCCCCTGCCGCTCTGATTCACGCCGTCAATCACCCGCATCAGGGCTTCACTGTTCACCTGCGGTTTGAATTCATCGAACAGATTAAGCTGCGAGACGCCGTGGCTGAAAAAATCACCGAGCATCACGCCCGCTTTCATGTACCGATGTCCGTCCCGCCAGATGCGATCGAGTGCATTCATCGCCGCGCGAATAATATCCCGGGTATCGTTTGAGGGCGTCAGCAGGACACTCATCGCCTGATTGCCGTAAAACGGCTCACCGACCGCATGCGGACTGGTGCGGATAAACACCGCAATCTGCCGGCAGTACTGTTTTTCCCCCCGCAGCTTTTCCGCCGCGCGTACCGCATAGTGACAGACCGCTTCATGCATCTCGCTATAGTCGGTGATCCGCCGGGAAAACGATCGCGAACAGAGGATCTGCTGCTTGTTCGGTGCCTGCTCCTCCAGCGCCAGACAAGGTTCTCCGCGCAGTTCCCGCACCGTGCGTTCCAGCACCACGCTAAAGTGCTTACGGATCGTCGATGTACTCTGCTCTGACAGATCTTTTGCCGTGATCACGCCCATGGCATTCAGCTTTTTGCCGATCCGCCGACCAACGCCCCACACTTCCTCCACCGGTACCAGCGACATCAGCTTCCGCTGGCGATCCACGTTCGACAAATCCAATACGCCGCCGGTACGCGACCACGTTTTGGCCGCATAGTTAGCCAGCTTCGCCAGCGTTTTGGTCTGGGCAATGCCCACGCCCACGGTCAGGTGCGTATCGCGCTTCACCCGTTCACGGATCTCGCGCCCAAACTCATCCAGTACGCGGCAGTTGCGCACGCCGGTCAGATCGATAAACGCTTCATCGATGGAATATATTTCCACGGCCGGGGCAATCTCCTCCAGCGTGGTCATCACCCGGCTACTCATATCGGCATAAAGCGCATAGTTTGAGCTGAACACGCTGACCCCGTGCCGCCGAAGATGGTCCCTGATTTTGAAATAGGGCTCGCCCATTTTTACACCGACCGCTTTGGCCTCCGCCGAGCGGGCAATCACGCAGCCGTCATTATTACTTAACACGCAGACGGGCTTTCCCTTCAGGTCTGGCCTGAATACCGTTTCGCACGAGGCGTAAAATGAATTCACATCCACCAGGGCAAACATTATTTACCCAGCGTTTTAATCACGTGCTTCACCACGCCGAAGATGTCGAACTGGTCGGCATCAGTAATCGGGATGATCGCATGGGTGGGATTCATGGGCCGGAGATGCAGGTGAGGCCGCAGCATCAGCTGTTTGACGGTGAACTCACCCTCCAGCGCCGCCACCACGATATCGCCGTGCCCGGCCTTCAGCGAGCTGTCTACCACCAGCATATCGCCATCGGCGATGCCGCCTTCAATCATCGAATCACCGCTGACCCTGATAAAGTAGGTGGAGCTGGGATGGCTCACCAGCAGATCGTTGAGGTCGATACGTTGCTCAACGTAGTCCTGCGCGGGCGACGGAAAGCCGCAGGGCACCCGACTGATAAACAACGGCAAATCCAGAATGGCGCGGATTTCTGCGGGCGGGTAAAACTTCATGGTTACGGCCTCAAACTATTACTGTATATAAATACAGTAATATTGTTTTAGCGGTTTGATCAAGGTCGAAAGCAGGAAGTTTTTGTAAAGCAATGGGTGGAAAAGGGAATTTATTTTAGATCGCATTATTTGCAGGGCATCATAAGACACTTTTCAGCACAACAAAAACGGGGGCCAAATCGGCCCCCGTATCAGCAATTATCAACAGCACAAATTACATGTTATTGATAATCGCATCACCAAACTCTGAACATTTCAGCAGTTTAGCACCGTCCATCAGACGCTCGAAATCGTAGGTCACGGTCTTGGCAGCGATAGCGCCTTCCATGCCTTTAACGATCAGGTCTGCGGCTTCGAACCATTCCATATGACGCAGCATCATTTCTGCGGACAGGATAACGGAACCTGGGTTCACCTTATCCTGGCCTGCGTACTTCGGTGCAGTACCGTGGGTCGCTTCAAACAGCGCGCATTCGTCGCCGATGTTTGCGCCCGGAGCAATACCGATACCGCCAACCTGTGCCGCCAGGGCATCAGAAATGTAGTCGCCGTTCAGGTTCATACAGGCAATCACATCGTACTCGGCAGGACGCAGCAGGATCTGCTGCAGGAAGGCGTCGGCGATCACGTCTTTAACCACGATATCTTTGCCGGTGTTCGGGTTCTTAATTTTCATCCACGGGCCGCCGTCGATCAGCTCGCCGCCGAACTCTTCACGAGCCAGAGCGTAGCCCCAGTCCTTGAAAGCGCCTTCGGTGAACTTCATGATGTTGCCTTTGTGAACCAGCGTAAGGGAGTCACGGTCGTTGGTGATAGCGTATTCGATCGCCGCACGAACCAGACGCTTAGTGCCTTCTTCAGAGCACGGCTTAACGCCGATACCACACTGCTCAGGGAAGCGAATTTTCTTCACGCCCATTTCTTCACGCAGGAACTTGATCACTTTATCCGCTTCCGGCGTGCCCGCTTTCCATTCGATACCGGCATAGATATCTTCGGAGTTTTCGCGGAAAATCACCATGTCGGTGTCTTCAGGGCGTTTAACCGGGCTGGGTGTACCGGTGTAGTAGCGAACCGGGCGCAGGCAGATGTAGAGGTCAAGCTGCTGACGCAGCGCAACGTTCAGGGAACGGATACCACCGCCGACCGGGGTTGTCAGTGGGCCTTTGATCGCTACGCGGTATTCTTTGATTAAATCGAGGGTTTCCTGCGGCAGCCATACGTCCTGGCCGTAGAGCTCTACCGATTTCTCACCGGTGTAAATTTCCATCCAGGAAATTTTACGCTCACCGTTATAAGCTTTCTGCACAGCGGCGTCGACAACTTTGATCATCACTGGAGAAACGTCCACACCAATACCATCACCTTCGATGAATGGGATGACTGGATTGTTTGGTACGTTTAATTTTCCCTTTTCCAGGGTGATTTTCTGACCTTCCGCCGGAACAACTACTTTGCTTTCCATTAACCTCTCCTTCGAGCGCTTTTTTTGTTAATGACTTGTAAGATGCGCGTCAATACTACTTGAATATTGACCCCGCGCCAATCATCTCAGGATTGCGGTATAATGCGCTTATTGTTCCTCAGTGCAAAGACCATGCGTAAATCTTCTGTCAGCCATTACCGCAGTAAGCGGATTAACCCACGCCCCGCCGCCAAACCTTTCGATAAGGGGCCGCGCTGTGTGATTTTATTTAACAAACCGTTTGACGTGCTGCCACAGTTCAGCGACGAGTCCGGGCGGCGCACGCTGAAGGATTTTGTCCCGCAAGCGGGCGTCTATGCCGCCGGCAGGCTTGACCGCGACAGCGAAGGCCTGATGGTGCTGACCAACGACGGTGCGCTCCAGGCGAAGCTGACCCAGCCCGGAAAACGTACCGGGAAGGTCTATTTTGTTCAGGTTGAGGGGGAACCGGCTGAAAGTGATCTGCTGCCGTTTCGCCACGGCCTAACGCTGAAAGATGGCCCGACCCTGCCCGCCCATGCTGAACGGGTTGCGGAACCCGACTGGCTGTGGCTGCGCGATCCTCCCATCCGCGAGCGGAAGGCCATTCCCACCAGCTGGCTGAAGATCACCCTGTTTGAAGGACGCAATCGCCAGGTGCGGCGCATGACGGCGCATATCGGTTTCCCCACTCTGCGCTTAATTCGCTTTTCGATGGGCACGCTACAGTTAGAGGGACTGGCCCCGGGCGAATGGCGCGATATCAGCCATCTGATCTGACTCCGCGCGTGGGAGCCGCACACCGTTAACTTAAGGAGTACCCGATGTTCAAACCGCACGTTACCGTTGCTACCGTCGTTCAGGCCGAAGGGCAGTTTCTGGTCGTCGAAGAGCGCGTGCGCGGCCGCGCCACCTGGAACCAGCCGGCTGGCCACCTTGAGGCGAACGAAACGTTGCTACAGGCCGCCGCGCGTGAACTGTCGGAAGAGACCGGTATTGAAGCCGTTCCACAGGCGTTTCTCGGCATGCACCAGTGGATTGCGCCGGACAACACTCCGTTCCTGCGCTTTCTGTTCAGCCTCGACCTCTCTGCCATGGTGGAGACCTTTCCGCAGGATCGCGACATCGATCGCTGCTGGTGGCTGCCGCCGGATGAGATCCTGACCTCGAAAAAGCTGCGTTCCCCGCTGGTAGCGGAAAGCCTGCGCGTTTACCAGCACGGCCCGCGCTATCCGCTCAGCATCCTCAGCGCCTTTCAGTGGCCGTTTAGCGAGGATGCACCCGCCGCCGGTGCATGATAGAATGCTGCCGCTATTTTATCAGAGTCGCCTTTAACGACTCCTGGTGCCTGAAATTTCCCAATCCGGCAACGCGGCAGCGCTGTCATCGTGCCGGGCCAATGTGGGCCGGTCACGACGATAAGCCCGCACAGCCGGTGTCGTCGGCGTTGGGGATGAGGGTAGAAACTTTAAAGTCAGGTAATTATGTCTAACAGCCAGAAAAAAGTGATCGTCGGTATGTCCGGCGGCGTTGACTCCTCCGTTTCCGCCTGGTTACTGCAGCAGCAGGGCTATCAGGTTGAAGGCCTGTTTATGAAAAACTGGGAGGAGGACGATGGCGAAGAGTACTGCACCGCCGCAGACGATCTTGCCGATGCTCAGGCCGTTTGCGATAAGCTTGGTATCTGTTTGCATACGGTAAACTTTGCGGCCGAATACTGGGACAACGTCTTCGAACACTTCCTCGCAGAGTACAAAGCAGGCCGTACGCCAAACCCCGATATCCTGTGTAATAAAGAGATTAAGTTTAAAGCCTTCCTGGAGTTTGCCGCCGAAGATCTTGGCGCAGACTATATTGCCACCGGACACTACGTGCGCCGTGCCGACGTTGACGGCAAAAGCCGCCTGCTGCGCGGCCTCGACGGCAACAAAGACCAGAGCTACTTCCTTTACACGCTGGGCTTTGAACAGATCGCCCAGAGCCTGTTCCCGGTGGGCGAGCTGGAGAAGCCCGAAGTGCGCCGCATCGCGGAACAGCTGGAGCTGGTGACCGCCAGGAAGAAAGACTCCACCGGCATCTGCTTTATCGGTGAGCGCAAATTTACCGAGTTCCTTGCCCGCTATCTGCCCGCGCAGCCCGGCCCGATCGTGACCGTGGCCGGGGATACCGTTGGCCAGCATCAGGGGCTGATGTACCACACGCTGGGCCAGCGTAAAGGTCTTGGCATCGGCGGTACCAAAGAGCACAGCGAGCAGCCGTGGTACGTTGTGGAGAAAGACGTGGCCAATAACGTGCTGATTGTCGCTCAGGGCCACGATCACCCGCGCCTGATGTCGGTGGGCCTGATCGCCCAGCAGCTGCACTGGGTGGACCGCGAAGTACTCAGTGCCCCGTTGCGCTGCACGGTGAAAACCCGCTATCGCCAGGAAGATATTGCCTGCACCGTCACGCCGCTCAGCGACGAACGTATTGACGTTCGGTTCGACGAGCCGGTTGCGGCGGTCACGCCAGGGCAGTCAGCGGTATTTTATCTTGATGAAGTCTGCCTAGGCGGCGGCATTATTGAACAGCGTCTGCCTCTGGTCACCGCCTGATACAGACGATGTGCAGGGAAGACAACAGGAGTCATTGTGGCGAAGAACTATTATGATATTACCCTGGCACTGGCCGGTATTTGCCAGTCCGCTCACCTGGTGCAGCAGCTGGCGCACCAGGGACAGTGTCCGCCGGAGGCGCTGAAGGTCTCGCTGCACAGCCTGCTGGATCTGAATCCCTCTTCCACGCTGGCGGTTTATGGCGACGATGAAGCGAACCTGCGCTTTGGCCTGGAAACCCTGCTGGCGGTGCTGAACAGCAACAGCCGCCAGGGCCTGGGGGCAGAGCTGACGCGCTATACCCTGAGCCTGATGGTGCTGGAGCGGAAGCTGAACGGCAGCAGCGACGCCATGAATACGCTGTCGCAGCGCATCGCCCAGCTCGATCGCCAGCTGGCACACTATGGCCTGGAGTCTGATACCTTAATCAGCGCCATGGCCGGGATTTACGTTGATGTGATAAGCCCGCTGGGGCCGCGTATTCAGGTCACCGGTTCTCCGGCCATCCTGCAGAATACGCAGGTCCAGAGCAAAGTTCGTGCGGCGCTGCTGGCGGGTATCCGCGCAGCGGTGCTGTGGCAGCAGGTTGGCGGTGGCCGCCTGCAGCTGATGTTTTCCCGTGGCCGTCTCGTTAACGAGGCGAAAGCGATTCTGGCCCGCCTGAACGGGACACCAACCTGATTTTTTAACCGATCCTGGAGCAGCAACAATGGAATTATCCTCTCTGACCGCCGTCTCACCTGTTGATGGCCGTTATGGCGACAAAGTCAGCCCACTGCGTGGCATTTTCAGCGAATTCGGTCTGCTGAAATTCCGCGTTGAGGTTGAAGTTCGCTGGCTACAAAAACTGGCCTCCAACGCTGCGATCAAGGAAGTTCCTGCATTTGATGCCGACGCAAACGCTTTCCTTGATGCTATTGTCGCCGGATTCAGCGAAGAAGACGCCGCGCGCATCAAAACCATCGAGCGCACCACCAACCACGATGTGAAAGCGGTGGAGTACTTTCTGAAAGAGAAAGTGGAGAGCGTGCCTGCCCTGCATGCCGTTTCTGAGTTTATCCACTTCGCCTGTACCTCAGAAGATATCAACAACCTGTCCCACGCGCTGATGCTGGATACGGCGCGCCGCGAAGTGCTTGTGCCTTACTGGAACAAAATCATCGCTGCGGTGAAAGATCTCGCCGTACAGTACCGCGATATTCCGCTGCTGTCCCGTACCCACGGCCAGCCTGCGACCCCGTCGACGCTGGGTAAAGAAATGGCGAACGTCGCCTACCGCTTTGAGCGCCAGCTGCGTCAGCTGGAGCGTATTGAAGTGCTGGGTAAAATCAACGGTGCGGTTGGTAACTACAACGCCCACATCGCTGCCTATCCGGAAGTGGACTGGCACCAGCTGAGTGAAGAGTTCGTGACCTCGCTGGGTATTACCTGGAATCCGTACACCACGCAGATTGAGCCACACGACTACATCGCCGAACTGTTTGACTGTGTTGCCCGCTTTAACACCATCCTGATCGACTTCGATCGCGATATCTGGGGTTACATCGCACTGAACCACTTCAGGCAGAAAACCATCGCCGGCGAAATCGGTTCATCCACCATGCCGCACAAGGTGAACCCGATCGACTTCGAAAACTCCGAAGGCAACCTCGGCCTGGCGAATGCGGTGATGCAGCACCTGGCCAGCAAGCTGCCGGTTTCCCGCTGGCAGCGCGACCTGACCGACTCGACCGTGCTGCGTAATCTCGGCGTGGGCGTCGGTTACGCGCTTATCGCCTATCAGGCAACGCTGAAAGGTATCTCCAAGCTGGAAGTGAACCGCGATCGTCTGCTGGACGAGCTGGATCACAACTGGGAAGTGCTGGCCGAGCCAATTCAGACCGTGATGCGCCGCTACGGCATTGAAAAGCCTTACGAGAAGCTGAAAGAGCTGACCCGCGGTAAGCGCGTTGATGCCGAAGGCATGAAGGCGTTTATCGACGGCCTCGCCCTGCCGGAAGAAGAAAAAACCCGTCTGAAGCAGATGACGCCGGCCAACTATATCGGCCGCGCGATCCAGATGGTTGATGACCTGAAATAATCCTCCGCCGGGCCGACACTAGTCGGCCCGCGTTAACCTGCTGTTTATTTGCTTTCTCCTATACTTCTGACAGTTTATGCTGCGTCTCCAGGCAGTTCGAATTGATTAAGGATTAGGTTATGCGTGTGTTAGTCGTCGAGGATAACCCTCTGTTGCGTCATCATCTGGCAGTACAGCTGCGTGAGATGGGCCATCAGGTGGATGCTGCGGAAGGTGCAAAAGAAGCGGATTATTTTCTCAATGAACATACGCCGGATATTGCGCTGGTCGATCTTGGCCTGCCGGATGAAGACGGCATGGCAATGATCCGCCGCTGGCGCAGCCAGGAAGTGCGTCAGCCGATCCTGGTCCTGACCGCGCGCGATGGCTGGCAGGCTAAGGTTGAAGCGCTGGAAGCCGGTGCTGATGATTACGTCACCAAGCCTTTCCATATTGAAGAAGTGGTCGCCCGCATGCAGGCGCTGATGCGCCGTAACAGCGGCCTGGCCTCGCAGATTATTACCCTGCAGCCGTTTCAGATCGATCTTTCCCGCCGTGAGCTGACGATTAACGACCATCAGATCAAACTGACCGCTTTTGAATACACCATTATTGAAACGCTGATCCGCAACGTCGGTAAAGTAGTCAGTAAAGATTCGCTGATGCTGCAACTGTATCCTGACGCGGAACTGCGTGAAAGCCACACCATTGACGTGCTGATGGGGCGTTTGCGTAAGAAGATCCAGGCTGAGCACCCGCAGGATGTGATTACGACGGTGCGCGGTCAGGGCTACCGTTTCGACCTCTGATACGATGAAGCTGCTGCAAAAGCTCTTCCACCGGAAAAAACCGCTGTCGCTGCGCGTGCGTTTTCTGCTCGCCACTGCTGCCGTGGTGCTGACCATGTCACTCTCCTACGGCATGGTTGCGGTCGTTGGCTATGTGGTCAGCTTCGACAAAAATACCTATCGCGTACTGCGCAGCGAGAGCAACCTGTTCTTCACTCTGGCCCAGTGGCAGAACGACCGCCTGACCATCGTTCAGCCGGAGCGCATGTCGCTGAATTTCCCGGCGCTGGTGTTTATTTATGACGATCGCGGCAGGCTGTTATGGCAGCAGCGCGACGTGCCGGAAATCCGCAATAAAATTCGCCGCGAGTGGCTGAACAAGTCTGATTTTTACGAGATCGATACCAATAATTACACCAGTCGCAAAGTGTTGAGTAACGATCGCAACGCGCAAAACAAACTCAGCGCCTACGACGATGATGGCAACGACACCTTCACCCACTCGGTAGCAGTTAACCGCTACGAGGCCACCCTCAATCTCCCTGAACTGACCATTGTCGTGGTGGATTCGATTCCGCAGGAGCTACAGCATTCCGACGTTGTCTGGTCGTGGTTCAGCTATGTGCTGCTGGCCAATCTGCTGTTGATTATTCCCCTGCTGTGGCTGGCCGCCCACTGGAGTCTGCGCCCCATCGGCTCACTGGCAGCCCAGGTACGCGAGCTGGAAAACGGCGTGCGGGAAACGCTCGATCCGACGCCGCCGCAGGAGCTGAAGGGGCTGGTGCGCAACCTCAATCTGCTGCTGGATAACGAGCGACAGCGCTACACCCGCTACCGAACCACGCTCAGCGACTTGACCCACAGCCTGAAAACACCGCTGGCGGTGCTGCAAACCACCCTGCGTTCACTGCGCGGGGGGCGTAATCTGTCGGTTGAGCAAGCCGAGCCGATCATGCTGGAACAGATCAGCCGCATCTCGCAGCAGATTGGCTATTATCTCCATCGTGCCAGCATGCAGGCCGATCACCATGCTCTGAAGCGCGACCTGCACTCGGTGCCTGCCCTGCTCGACAGCCTGTGTTCAGCGCTGAACAAGGTCTATCAGCGCAAAGGCGTGGTGCTGACGCTGGATATCTCTCCCGAGCTGATCTTCGTGGGCGAGCAGAACGATTTTATGGAAGTGATGGGCAACGTGCTGGATAACGCCTGTAAATACTGTCTGGAGTTTGTCGAAGTCACCGCCAGCCAGAGCGATAATCAGCTGCAGCTGATTGTGGAAGATGACGGCCCCGGCATTCCGGAAAATAAACGCGATCTGGTCTTCGTTCGCGGGCAGCGGGCCGATACGCTGCGCCCAGGCCAGGGACTGGGTCTTGGCCTGGCGCGTGAAATTCTTGAGCAGTACGCCGGAGACATCAGCGCCAGCGCCAGTACCAGCCAGCTTGGCGGAGCGCGGATGGAGATCGTATTTCGTCGCCAGGAACTGTTGAATAAGGACGAGTGAGCCGCTTTTGCGCAGACATTTGAGCGCAACGGTACACAGCCAGCCCCGCGCACTGTTATAATCGATCCACTTTCGCGCTTCAGGAAACCCTCATGGATTATCAACTCGACCTCAACTGGCCCGATTTTATTCAGCGCTACTGGCAAAAACGGCCGGTGGTGCTTAAGCGCGGTTTTAAAAACTTCGTTGACCCCATTTCTCCTGATGAGCTGGCCGGACTGGCGATGGAAAATGAAGTGGACAGCCGCCTCGTCAGCCATCAAAACGGCAAGTGGCAGGTCGGGCACGGCCCGTTCGAAAGCTATGATCACCTGGGTGAGAACAACTGGTCGCTGCTGGTACAGGCGGTTGATCACTGGCATGAGCCTTCTGCCGCGCTGATGCGCCCTTTCCGCTTTCTTCCCGACTGGCGCACCGATGATTTGATGATCTCCTTCTCGGTGCCCGGTGGCGGCGTAGGCCCGCATTTCGATCAGTATGATGTGTTTATCATTCAGGGAACCGGCCGTCGTCGCTGGCGCGTGGGTGAGAAAACCGAGCTTAAGCAGCACTGTCCGCATCCGGATCTGCTGCAGGTTGAACCGTTTGACGCCATCATTGATGAAGAAATGGAGCCTGGCGATATCCTGTATATTCCACCCGGATTCCCGCACGAAGGCTATTCGCTGGAAAACGCCCTCAACTATTCCGTGGGCTTCCGCGCACCGAGCGGACGCGAGCTGATCAGCAGCTTTGCCGATCATATCCTCTCCCGTGAGCTGGGCAGCTACCGTTTCAGCGATCCGGAGGTGCAGCCGCGCGAAAACCCAGCGGAGATCCTGCCTGCCGAACTGGCCGGGATCCGTCAGATGATGCTGGATATGATCGACCAGCCACAGCAGTTTAATCAGTGGTTTGGTGAGTTTATATCGCAGTCCCGCCACGAACTGGATGTCGCTCCGCCAGAGCCGCCGTATCAGCCGGATGAGATTTATGATGCGCTGCAGCAGGGCGAACAGCTCTCCCGCCTCGGCGGCCTGCGTGTGGTATCGATTGGCGATGCGGTATTTATTAACGGCGAACAGCTCGATTCACCGCACCGCGCGGCGCTGACCGTCCTGGCCAACCAGCTGACGCTGAACCAGGAAGCATTAGGCGAGGCGCTGGAAGATCCGTCGTTCCTCGCCCAACTGGCGGCGCTGGTCAACAGCGGCTACTGGTACTTCGCCGACGAAGCGTAGTCTTAGCCTGAGCCAGTGCCGCCGAAGAGGCGGCACTGGTGCTTCGGGTTAGCGCCTCAATCAGCCTTTCGCCTGTTCCGCCGTCAGTGTGGCAATGCGTTCAATCACCTGCACCGCCTTCTCCATATTATTCAACGACGCAAATTCATGCCTGCCGTGGTAGTTATAGCCGCCGGTAAACAGATTCGGGCAGGGCAACCCCTTATAAGAAAGCTGCGCGCCGTCGGTGCCGCCGCGAATCGGCTTCACCAGCGGGCGAATATCACAGTCGCGCATTGCCTGTAGGGCCAGTTCGATGCTTTGCGGGCAGGCTTCCACCTTCTCACGCATGTTGTAATAGCTGTCCTCAATCACCAGCTCAATCATTGCCGAGTGTGGCAGCGACTGCTGTATCTGCCGGGCGATATCCTGCATCACCTCTTTACGCCGGGCGAAGCGCTCGCGATCGAAGTCGCGAATGAGGTAGTGCATTTCTGCCCGATCGACCGCGCCTTTAATGCCGTGGAGATGATAGAACCCCTCATACCCGGCGGTTTTTTCCGGCACCTCCTCCGGCGGCAGCGCCTGATGGAATCGCGTGGCCAGCTCGATCGCATTGACCATCACCCCTTTAGCCGTACCGGGATGCACGTTATTTCCGGTGATTTTTATCGTCACCGAGGCCGCGTTGAAGTTCTCGTACTCGAATTCCCCCAGGCCACTGCCATCAACGGTATAGGCCCAGTCTGCGGCAAAGGCCGCCACGTCAAAGAAATCAACGCCTTTACCCACCTCTTCGTCGGGCGTGAACGCCACGCGAATCTCTCCGTGCGGCTGTTTGCCCTCAATCAGACGCGCCAGCGCGGTCATAATCTCAGCGACACCGGCTTTATCATCGGCACCCAACAGGGTTTTACCGTCGGTAGTGATCAGGGTATGACCATGCAGCTCGTGCAGAACCGGGAACATGACCGGTGAGAGGATCTCATCACCCATCCCCAGCGCTATATCGCCACCGCGATAGTTTTCAATCACCTGCGGAGACACATTCTTTCCGGTGAAATCCGGCGACGTATCAACGTGAGAAATAAAGCCAATCACCGGAACCGGCCAGTTCACCGTTGAGGGCAGCGTGGCCATCACGATCCCATGTTCACTACAGCTGATGTCGCGCAGCCCCAAATCATGCAGCTCTTCACAAAGCTGGTCCGCCAGATGTAACTGCCCCTCCGTGCTGGGGACCTGACGAACGTGACCTTTAGATTGCGTATCCACGGCGACATAGTTTAAGAAGCGATCGAGTAAGTTATCCATCTGTCGTCCCTCTGAATGCCAGCATTTATTATGATCATTCGGAAACCGGTAAATATTGTTTCAGGTCAGTTTACTGAACGGCGAAGAGGGTTAGCGGTCAGGGTAATGGATTAGATTATAGAAACGCACCGGATACGCGCCACTGTTGCGATAGGCATGGGCCCGATCGGCCTCGAATCGCAGCGCATCTCCGGCGGCAATACTCTGCCAGACATCGTCAACCCGCAGCTCCAGCTGCCCTTCAATAACGATAGCATGTTCAATCACACCCTGTTCGTGGGGCGCTGATTCGCTGACGGCACCGGGAGCCAGTTCAATCACCAGCATCTCAGAGCGGGTCACGGCATCGAAGGGAAACAGCGTCTGTACCTGCATCGCCAGGTTAGGCTGACGAAGTGCGGGCAGATGCTGCGACTGCCTCGGTGTGTCGTGCGGCGTCAGCGGGCCGCCGATAAACAGAGAAAACGGCAGGTTAAAACCGGTGGCAATCTTCCACAGCGTTGCAATGGTCGGGCTGGATTCTGCACGCTCTATTTGCCCCAGCATCGCCTTGCTGACGCCGGTGATCCCGGCGGCCTGGCTTAAACTCCATCCGCGCAGGCTGCGCTGCGCTTTCAGCGTTTTCGCCAGATGATTTTGCAGATCGTCCACGTTTATCCTCCTGACAGTAAAAAAATATCGCCCCTTGTGCGCTATAACGCACAATGCTAACTTGTCCGCTATGACGCATCATCAATTCGGAACCTGCCATGCGCTCGCCGCTTTCAATACGCCATCTCACGCTCCCGGCGCTCATTGCCGGATTTGTTGCCGTACTGGTGGGCTATACCAGTTCCGCCACGATTATCTTCCAGGCCGCCGGGGCTGCCGGAGCGACACCGCAGCAGACGGGCGGCTGGCTGACCATGCTGGGCCTTGGTATGGGTATCACCACTCTGACCCTGTCGCTGTGGTACCGCACGCCGATTCTCACCGCCTGGTCGACGCCCGGCGCGGCGCTGCTGGTCACCAGCCTGCCCGGTACGCCAGTTAATGAAGCGATTGGAATATTCATCTTTGCTTCGGCGCTGATTGTGTTCTGTGGCGTGACCGGGCTGTTTGCACGCGTGATGAATTCTATTCCACTGGCGATTTCCAGCGCGATGCTGGCCGGGATCCTGCTACGCTTCGGCATTGATGCTTTCAGCGCATTGCAGGTGAATTTCGCCCTCAGCGGTACCATGTGCCTGGTCTATCTGCTCACCCGCCGCTTTTCACCGCGCTACGCCATTGTTCTGACGCTGTTTGCCGGGCTGGCGGTGGCCGCAGTACAGGGAAATATTCACGCTGGCGGCGGCCAGAGTCGGGTGATGCCGGAGTTTATTGCACCGCATTTCACGCTATCCAGCCTGCTGGGGATTGGCATTCCGTTCTTTGTGGTCACCATGACGTCACAAAATGCACCGGGTATCGCCACGCTGAAAGCCGCCGGTTATCAGGTTCCGGTCTCGTCGCTGATTGCCTGGACCGGGGCCACGGCGCTGATTCTGGCACCTTTCGGCGGATTTACCGTCTGTATCGCGGCGATTACGGCCGCTATCTGCATGGGGCCGGAAATCCACAGCGATCCGCAGCGGCGCTACATGGCAGCGGTCGCGGCGGGGGTGTTCTACATCATTGCCGGAATTTTTGGCGGTGCCATCAGCGGGCTGTTTACCGCACTGCCGCTGGCGCTGATCCAGACAATCGCCGGCCTCGCGCTGCTAGGCGCCCTCGCCGGCAGCCTCCAGCGCGCGTTAAGCGATGAGAAACAGCGTGAGGCCGCGGCGATCGCGTTTCTGATCACCGCTTCGGGCGTCACGCTGATGGGAGTAGGCTCCGCCTTTTGGGGATTATGCGGCGGCGTGCTGGCCCATCTGATTTTTTCACTGCCTGAACGTAAAGCCGGTTAACCTCATCTGACGCCCAGATGAGTCAGCAACTCGTGCACCCAGGCCGGCACCACTTCGCTGGCCAGGCCATACTTCTTCTCATCAAATTCACTGCCGACCTGGCTTGGCTCAAGGTTCAGTTCAACGGTGTGTGCACCCTGCAGACGAGCCTCATGCACGAAGCCCGCTGCAGGGTAAACGTGACCGGACGTGCCAATCGCCACAAAGTAGTCCGCCTCGGCAATCGCCTGATAGATCTCATCCATTTGCAGCGGCATTTCGCCAAACCAGACGATATGCGGACGCAGCACCGCAGGGAACTGACAGCAGTGACAGCGATCGTCAGGACGGATATCTTCGCTCCAGTGCAGAATCTGGCCGCTGCCGGTACAGCGCACTTTCAGCAGTTCACCGTGCATGTGGATCACATTGCTGCTTCCCGCGCGTTCATGCAGGTTATCAATATTCTGCGTGACCAGCAGGAAATGATCGCCCAGCACGGCTTCCAGCTCAGCCAGCGCCAGATGCGCGGCGTTCGGTCTGATCTCCGGCTGTTGCAGCTGGCGGCGGCGGGCATTATAGAACGCCTGCACCTGCTCAGGATCGCGGGCGAACCCCTCCGGCGTGGCGACATCTTCAACTTTATGCTCTTCCCACAGGCCGTCCGCCGCGCGGAAGGTACGAATGCCGGACTCCGCAGAGATCCCCGCACCGGTCAGCACCACTACGCGTGGCAGCGGCTGGCGTGAAATTTCGAGATGACGATCGCGCTCAAAAATACGCTGACGAAAGCGCTGATGAACCTGACGGCGGTTTTTTTTGTAGCGGGCCAGTCGTAAGCGACGGCGGGGTGTGCGCATAGTCGATCCTCTAATCCTTAATGTGCAGGAACGCGGCACCGCGCATTCCGCCTGCGTCTCCATGGCGCGCTTTAGCAAAGCGCGGTGGTCTGACGGCTGGCAGCAGATGGGGGGCCACCCGCTCCGCCAGGCCGTCATACAACGCATCAAAATTGGACAGGCCGCCGCCCAGCACCACCAGATGCGGGTCCAGCAGGGTCAGCAGATTGCCCAGGCATACCGCCAGCAGCTGGCGATAGCGTTCAGTGTGTGCCAGCGCACGGGCATCTCCCTGATAATAACGGGTGATGATCTCCTGTGCACTGAGCGTCTGGTGATAAAAGTGCTGCCACAGCCAGGAAAATCCTGAACCTGAGAGATATCCCTCAATGCAGCCTTTTTTGCCACAACCGCAGGTCAACAGCGGAATATCGCGGCCCAGCACCTCCAGCGCATCCACGGGCAGGCGCATATGCCCTATTTCACCCACCACAGAGTTGCGGCCGGTGACCGGCTTGCCGTCAACGATCAATCCACCGCCAACGCCGGTGCCGAGGATCATCCCAAGCACCACCGGATATGCCTGAAATTCGTCGTCCCAGGCTTCGGAGAGGGCAAAGCAGTTAGCGTCGTTATCAATCCGGACTTCGCGACCCAGCCGCTGGCTGAGATCGGCGCACAGCGTGCGGCCTCGCGCGGCGGGCAGGTTAGCGCTGAATACCGTACCGTCGTCAGGCACCGGCAGACCGGGAATACCCAGCCCCACGCTGCCCGCACTGCCGCAAAACGCATCGGCCTCTTCGGTCAGCGCCTGCAGTACCGACAGAAATTGCGCATAGTCCTGCGTCGGGGTGGCAACCCGCCTGCTCCAGATTAGCTCACGCCGCACGTTGTACACGCCGAGCGCAATCTTGCTGCCGCCGATATCGAAGCCGTAATACATCCTCTGGCTCATTTACTGCCCGCTTAAGACACGCGCCGGATCAATACGGCTGGCGCGTCTTGCCGGATACCAGCTGGCAAGCAGACTGAGCAGCAGTGACGTTAACAGCACGATAACCACATCCCCCCAGTGCAGCTCGGACGGCAGAAAATCAATAAAGTAGATATCGCCAGAGAGGAAATGATAACCGGTCAGCGCTTCAAGTGCGTGAATGATCGCAGTCAGGTTGAGCGCAGCCAGCACGCCGACAACCACCCCGCTGACGCTGCCCACCAGCCCGGCCAGCAGTCCGTACCAGATAAAGATGGCACGGATCAGACCATCTTTTGCCCCCAGCGTACGCAGCACGGCGATATCACCGCTTTTGTCCTTTACCGCCATCACCAGCGTTGAGACGATATTGAAACAGGCTACGCCGATCACCAGTACCATCGCCAGATACATAATGGCGCGGATCATCTGAATATCGCGGTACATATAGCCATAGGTGCCGATCCAGCTACGTATTGATACATAGGCATTAGTCACGCTTCCCGCCTCGCGAATCAGCGTCTGCGCGCTGAACGGATCGCTGGCTTTAATGGCAATGCCGGTGACGTTGTCACCCATACCCAGCAACTGCTGGGCGTCGGCCAGCGGCACCAGCGCCAGGCCGTGGTCAAGCATACCGCTCAGTTTAAGAATACCGCTGACCTGCAGGCGAACCCGTTTCGGCTGCAGCAGCTTATTCTGGGCGTCGCTGTTGGGGATCATGATGGTCAGCCAGTCGCCCTGCTTGACCTTCAGGCTGTTGGCCACGCCCTGCCCCAGCAGGATTTGCTGCTTACCCGCAGCAAAGGATTGCCAGGCATTGCCCTGTACATAGGAGGGCAGCGCGCTGAGGCGGGCTTCCTGCTGTGGATCCACGCCTTTGACCTGCACGGCCTGCAGCTTGCTGCCGCTTTCAATCAGACCGGTAAAGTTGATATAGGGGGCTGCGGCTGCCACGCCGGGCACCCGCTCGATTTTCGGCAGCATGGTTTGCCATCCGGTAAAGGGTGGGTTTACCGGTTCGATTTCACCGTGCGGAACCACCGCAAGAATACGGTTGTTCAGCTCACGTTCAAAGCCGTTCATCGCGCTCAGCCCGACGATCAGCACCGCCACACCAAGAGCGATACCGACGGTGGAGATCACCGAAATAAGCGACACCATTCCCCCGCGACGGCGACCGCGACTAAAACGCAGGCCCAGCAGTAAAGAGAGAGAGTTTGCCATCAGAGGCTACCCGCCATCGTCAGACGATCGCTGAGCTGGCCGTCCCGCATTTCCACCTGGCGGCGCATGCGTTTCGCTAAATGCAGGTCGTGAGTCACCACCAGGAACGCGGTCCCCTGGCGCTGATTCAGTTCGCCCAGCAGATCGAAAATGGCATCCGCATTACGCGCGTCGAGGTTACCTGTCGGTTCATCGGCCAGCACCAGTCGGGGATTGTTGACCAGTGCGCGGGCGATTGCCACGCGCTGCCGCTCGCCGCCGGACAGCTCCGACGGGCGATGTTCAGCACGATGATCGAGGCCCACCGCTTTTAACATTGCCAGCGCCCGGGTGCGAACTTCGGCCTTCGGCGTTTTTCCGATCATCAGCGGCATCGCCACGTTTTCCAGCGCGCTGAAGTCCGGAAGCAGATGGTGAAACTGATAGATAAAGCCCAGTTCGCGGTTGCGCAGTCCGGCTTTAGCGGCAGATGACATCTCATTCAGCGAGTGACCGTCAAACACCACGCTGCCGGAGGTTGGCGTATCCAGCCCGCCGAGCAGATGCATCAGGGTACTTTTCCCGGAGCCGGAACTGCCGACGATGGCCATCATTTCACCCGGCTGAACGCTGAAGGACACGTTGCGCAGGACATCGGTCTGCACGCTGCCTTCCTGATAGCGTTTGCACAGGTTGTCGCACTGCAACAGGATTTTGTTACTCATAACGTAAAGCCTCAGCGGGTTGAACGGCGGCCGCGCGCCAGGAAGGATAAAGCGTAGACAGCAGCGCGACGACAATTGCCGTCACGGTAATGGTCGCTACCTGCGTCAGAGATATGTCAACCGGCAGCGCCGCGCCGTCCAGGAAGGCACCAATTACCGGCATCAGATTGTTCAGCTGGCTGGCCAGCAGCATACCGAGCAGCGCACCGACAACGGCACCGACCACCCCCGCACTGGCACCCTGCACCATAAATACCGACACAATTTGGCGGCGCGTCAGGCCCTGGGTTTGCAGGATCGCGACTTCGCCCTGCTTTTCCATAATCAGCAGCCCCAGTGACGTCACAATATTAAAAGCAGCCACGGCGACGATCAGGCTGAGTAGCAGCCCCATCATATTTTTTTCCATCTTCACCGCCTGGAACAGCTCGCCTTTACGTTCGCGCCAGTCCTTCCACACCAGCCCTTCAGGCAGCTGTTGCTGGCTGACAACGTCAACGTTCAACGGCTTATCGAGCCATAAACGCCAGCCGGTGATATTGCCTGCCGGATAGCGCATCAGGCGCGAGGCATCCTGCTGGTTAACGAGGATCTGGTAGCCGTCAACGTCGCTGTTGGCGGCAAAGGTGCCGATTACGGTGAACAGACGCTGGCTCGGAATCCGTCCCATTGGGGTGAACTGGCTGGCGGAGGGTACCATCAGGCGGATCTGTTCGCCGGGGTGAACGCCCAGCTGCGCTGCCAGCTGCTCGCCGAGGATGACGTTATACTCGCCGCTTTGCAGCTGCTGCTGCCTGACGTTTATCAAATAAGGCGTAAGCGGATCCGGCTCGTCGGGGGTGATCCCCAACATGACTCCAACGCCTACGCTGTGTGCGCTCTGCATCACCACCTCTCCGGTGGTCAGCGGCGCCACCCGGCTGATACCGCTGAGGTGCAGCGAATCGGCAGGCGTTTTCTGGGGGTTAACAGAACCGCTTTCGCTGGTTACCAGCGCCTGCGGCATTAAGCCGAGGGTATTTTGCTCCAGCTGATGCTCCAGCCCGTTCATAACCGACAGTACGGTCACCAGCGCCATAACGCCGAGCGTGATGCCGATAGCCGATAGCCACGAAACAAACCGCCCAAAGCGGTCGGAGGCGCGCCCGCGCATGTAGCGCAGGCCAATAAAGAGTGCGACAGGCTGATACATGAAATCCATTTTTGCTAATGCAATAAGTGGGGGAATGATAAAGCTTAGTATCGCCTTATGGAACCACTAAGCCTCTGACAGTGCGCATTGTTTTGTCAATGGCTGAAACATCCGGCCCGATCTCAACGGCAGCGCCTGAAATATAGACGACTTTGACTCTCTTGCCCGCTCAGTCGCCTCACTGCACACTTTTTTCATGCCCTGTTCATGAGGGACGCTGTGGAGAGAATCACAGCGCCCACATTGACGAAACTCAGGATGTGATGATTTTCAGAAAAGCCAGGCCAACTCTTGTTACTATAGAAACCAGGAAATTTCTTACTTACTAGCTTTTATCCAGCTCGTCACTGGTATGGCAGGCACGTGAGTTCAGGTTGTCATCCGATGTGGGCGAGTAACCGGACGCAAGCCAGCGACGCAATGAAAGAGGCTACACGCAAACCCTGTCAGGCAGCACCGAGTCAGAAGATGCCAAATAATAAAAATCGTATTCACCAGGTTGTTGTTCTGTTTTTTATCGCCATTTTGCTGTCGGTTATTGGCCTGTCTCTCCGTAATTTTCAGTCTTTATCGATCTTTTGGCCGGGCAATGCGGTACTGCTGGGTTTACTGATCCGCTTTCCGGTTCTGGATAACCGTGTTTCACTGCTGGCGCTGTTTTCCGGCATGCTGGTCACCGATTTGTGCTGGGGCACCCCACCGATGATTTCAGTCGGTGTAAATGTCGCCAACGTCACCTTTATCGCGGCGGCTCGCTGGGTCCTGCTCACCCGCCACTTTACTCGCCCGTATTCGCGCCGCTTACAGTCACTGATACGCGTATTCCCGGCATCAATCGCCGGTGCCGCAGTCTGTGCAGCGTTTGGCGGGCTGGTCAGCGAGCGTTATTTTCATGACGATCTGTTTAAGGCCTGGTTCTCATGGTTTTCGGAGCAGATGTCGACTTCGATTCTGCTGCTACCGGCCGTCATCAGCCTGCCGCGATACGACGAACTGCGCCCGATGCTGAGAAAAACGTGTGAGAGTTCGCTACTGCCGATGATGTCGCTGCTGGTGACCTTCGCTCTGAGCATCTGGGTCGGCGGCGGTAGCAGCCTGCTGTTCCCACTCCCGGCACTGCTGTGGTGTGCTGTCAGCTATCCCCTGTTTATTGTCTGTTTACTGACGCTGATAACCGGCATCAGCGAGATCATCCTGGTCGCAAGTCATGTCCTGAATATTCAGGGAGAGAACGATTTATTCCGTATTGACAGCCTGTCGGCGGCACGATTGGGTGTCGCCGCCATGACCATCAGCCCGCTAATCGTTTCGATCAGCATTGAGTTCAACAAAAAGCTGGTTGCGCGTCTTACTCATCGTGCGGATTACGATTTGCTGACCGGGGCATTAACCCGCAGCGGCCTGTCGTCGCATTTGCAGGCGCTACTGACTTCGCGTAACCGGCCACCGGGCTTTTCCGGTGCGCTGTTTCTGGTCGATATTGACCATTTTAAGAATATTAACGACAGCTGGGGCCATGCCGCCGGTGATTGTGTGCTGGCACAAACTGTGCAGATTATCCAACAGGCGTTACCGCCTGATTCGCTGGTCTGCCGGATGGGTGGCGAAGAGTTTCTGATACTGCTGGAATCGACAAACGAAGCGCGGGCTTTCCTGCTGGCGAACAGACTGCGTAACAGTATCGAAAGTAACACCATTATGCATAACGGCAAGGATCTCAGCGTAACCGCCAGTATAGGCATCAGCCTGTTGACTATCAGCAGCGTACAGGCGCTGGAAGAAGCCATCAACCGCGCCGATGAGCAATTATATCTGGCCAAAAAGAGTGGCAGGAATCAGGTCAGGCCACAGTTTGTCCTGTAAAGCGCAGCGCAACGGGCCAGTCCCTGCCCCACGACTTAAAAGGTGCTGACGCTGTCGCCCTTTATTAATTGCAGTAATTAAGTGAAAAAAGGGACAGGAGCAGGGCAATCAGCGAATAAAGTCTCGCTGGCGGGAATTAAGTGCATATCTGTACACAGCTAATATAAATTTGTACAAAAAGGATTTTACTCGTTACCCAACAGCCGTGAATTCTTTATGCACTGAAATCCTACGCCTGGCGTCCGTAATACGAAATTCAAATCATTGACAGAGAGAATCAGAGCGAGCGATTTGAGTATAGCGTCGTAATCGATAAAAGGAGGATAAAGCGATAAGTCGTTTTGATAAGGATCAATTTAACCCTATGTTTTCCATATCCATTTCACTCATTAATTCCTTAGAATGAAAGGTTTTTCAACGCTGAAAAGAGCTGCTTTGCTGAATGAGATTTTTGTGATTGAATTGTTTTAAGAAAAATCTTATCATGATTTTTAATCTTTTACGCGATAGTGACCGCGATTGCTGCGAGCCGCGCAGCCCCCTTTTCCAAGGATGAATCAATACGTAATCTGCCAGTGGTGGGTCGCGTTTTGTTGGCCGACATAACAAGAATGTGAATTCAGAACGCTTTCTTTTAACACGCTAACGTGTCATTCATCGTTGACTTAAATGGATAACGAACTGGGAAGAGCCGCCAGAATGCCGACCATAATTATGGACCCCTGTCATTATACCCGCGCAGGGTTGATCAGCTATATGACAACCAAAGGGATTAAAAGTAATAATATAACACCCGTTAATGGCATCGACAGGTTGGAAAAATGCTGTCAGCAGCTGCATCCCGGTGTGGTTTTTATCAATGAAGACTGCTTCATTAACGAACCCGAAGCCAGCCAGCAGCTCAGGAGTGCGATCGCTCAGCATCCGGACACGCTTTTCTTCATATTTATGGCTATCTCTAATAACCATTTTGAAGAATACCTTTACGTGCGCAAGAATCTGATTATTACTTCAAAAGCCATCAAGCCTGCCACCCTGGATCAGTTATTGGGCGATTATTTTCAGCAGCGGTTAAATCTTTCATCTCGCCAGTTATCAGGCAGGGATATCCATCCTCTGACGCTCAGCCAGACGGAATCCAATATGTTGCGGATGTGGATGTCCGGTCACGACACGAGCCAGATTTCTGACCAGATGCAGATCAAAGTGAAAACCGTTTCATCGCATAAGGGCAATATTAAGCGGAAAATTAAAACGCACAATAAGCAGGTGATTTACCACGTCGTCCGGTTAATGGACAATGTCACCAGCGGTATTTACGTCAATGTGCGCCAGGGTTAACAGCGGATGTTTAAGGGGGCAGTTACCCCCTTAGCCTGTTCAGGGGTGAGGCTCGACGAAAACGCCCTCTTCGTGGCCCGATTCATTAAAGAACCAGATCCCCAGCGGATAGTCCTCCAGCGCGACCAGATACATCGTCCCCTCGTTAAAGGCTTCCACGGCCAGAACCGTGCCAACCCGGCGCGGCCCGCCGTCCGTCTTAACCGTCACCTGCTGATTTACCTTCATGAAAACTCCTGAGCAATTTTTTCCCATAGTTTAACTGAAAACCACATACTGCGCAGGGGCTTAGCCTCAATTATCGGCGGGCGATTACCCAGACGGCGTGAATGATTCCCGGAATATAACCACACAGAGTCAGCAGGATGTTCAGCCAGAAGGCGCCACCAAAGCCAACCTGCATAAATACGCCCAGCGGCGGTAAAAGAATTGCGATAACAATACGGATAAAGTCCATGTTTTCTCCTTTTGGGGTAACTGCTGATAATCAGTATAGACAGCAATGCGAGCTCGTCAGACCCTTGCCGTCGACGACGGGCTTTTTCACTTTTTGCCGCTTCTCGCCGGGATTTCTGACCCCGACGACACCCGGCACATACTCACTGCCCGCTCCCGGAGGCGCAGTTAAACTGTCAAGTCACCACGCAGCACGGGCTTTTTCCCCACGCGCGGTGG
Source organism: uncultured Erwinia sp. (assembly GCA_913775305.1). Classification (GTDB taxonomy): domain Bacteria; phylum Pseudomonadota; class Gammaproteobacteria; order Enterobacterales; family Enterobacteriaceae; genus Erwinia. The sequence continues at coordinate 35,700 of CAJYIY010000018.1, forward strand.
TGCCATTACTCACTCAGCCGCCCTGAACTGCATCGGGTCAGTGAAAAAAAAACCCCGGCCACAGGCCAGGGTAAATTGTTCACATAAATATAAAATTCGTTACTCGGGGAAATCCCTTTACCACGCTAATCTATCCCAGTCTGATATTAAGATTAATCCTAAGATTACTGGTTAATTTGTACAAGATTTTTCATTTTGTACAGCAAAGCCGCGCCAGTGCTGCTTTTCAGTCGGATGTCACCGCCACACAACGTATATAAAAACAGCCACTTTTTAGGATTAATCTGTACCCAGGGTGAAGATGCAGGCCGTCCGGTTACCATAAAGCAGAAAGGCTTCGACTATACTTGATGATTCTACTGCGATTTTCCTGCCGCATCCGTGTGGGATTTGTTCCTGGAGAGTAAGCCTATGCCCGTTTTGCAGGATCCTTTGGTGATCGTGACCGACCTCGACGGTTCACTGCTGGATCATCATACCTACAGCTGGCAACCCGCCCGGCAGTGGCTGTTGCGATTAAAGCAGCACCGTATTCCGCTGGTTATCTGCTCCAGTAAAACGGCCGCTGAAATTGTGCCGCTGCAGCAGGAACTGGGGTTTGAGGGTTCGCCGTTTATCAGTGAAAACGGTGCCGTCGTTCGCCTCGGTGATGTTCAGACAGAGCAGTCCTGCCAGTTTGCCAGCCAGGACTACAGCGCTATCTGCCACACTCTGCTGCGACTGCGCCAGCGTGAGGGTTTTAAGTTTACCGGCTTTGCCGACGTCAGCGAAAAAGAGATTGCGGAGTGGACGGGCCTGACACCAGCGCTTGCCGCCCGAGCCAAAATGCGAGAGGCATCTGAAAGCCTGATCTGGCGCGACACTCGTCAGCGGTTTGATCTTTTCCGCAGGCAGCTCGATGAGGTACAGCTTGCACTGGTGCAGGGTGGACGATTCTGGCACGTGATGAGTAAGGGAAGCGGCAAAGGTGCGGCCCTGCGCTGGCTGCTGGCGCGTTATCCTTCCCCCGATGCTCCGTCCCGCCCTATTACCCTCGGTCTGGGCGATGGCCCCAACGATGCCCCGATGCTCGACAGCGTTGACTATGCTGTCGTTATTCGCGGCTACAGCAAGAATCCGCTACTTCTTGAGCGCGCCGATAAACAACATGTCTATCACAGTGCTGCCTTTGGCCCGGAGGGCTGGGTCGAAGGCCTCGATCATTTTATCACTCCATCCTGACCGACAACATAAACCTCAAGGGGATAGCGATGAGCGATTTTTACCAGAATGGCGTAATTACTAACTTTCATAATCTCACCGATCGCAGTCTCAAAGAGCTGGAAAAAGACCTGGTACGCTTCTCGCGCAAACGCAAAATGGGCCTGATTCTGCCCTCGCTGTTTTCTGAGCTGGAAGGCCCGGCACTGAACCATATTGTGGATGAACTGGCGCAGGTGCCCTATCTGTCAGAAATCGTCATCGGGCTCGATCGCGCCGATCGCGATCAGTTTCTTCACGCGCGTGAATTCTTTTCCCGCCTGCCGCAGCGCCACCGAATTTTATGGAATGACGGCCCGCGCCTGAAGGCACTCGATGCCGAACTGGACAGAGAGGGATTATCGCCTTCCCAGCCCGGCAAAGGGCGTAACGTCTGGTTCTGTACCGGTTACACGCTGGCTTCTGACAAAACCGCCTGCGTGGCGCTGCACGACTGCGATATCGTGACCTACGAACGCGGCATGCTGGCGCGCCTGCTCTACCCGCTGGCCAATCCCGACTTCCAGTACGAATTCTGTAAAGGGTTTTATGCCCGGGTGGCTGATAACAAGCTAAACGGTCGCGTGGGTCGATTGCTGGTTGGCCCGCTGCTGCGCTCGCTGCAAAAAGTGTACGGCCACTCTGAATACCTGGATTATCTCAGCAGCTTCCGCTATCCGCTTTCCGGCGAATTTGCCATGCGCACACACGTGCTGAACGGCATTAAAATTCCCGGAGACTGGGGGCTTGAAATCGGCGTACTTTCAGAGATCTATCGTAACTACACTACCCGTCAGAGCTGCCAGGTTGAAATTGCAGATAATTATGACCACAAGCATCAGCCGCTGTCAGAAGAGGACGGAACCGGCGGGCTGCGCCGGATGAGCAACGATATTGTGCAATCGCTGCTGCGTAAAATGGCCACTATGGGGGTCAACATCACCAGCGATTCCTTCCGGGTGCTGAAAGCAACCTACTACCGCAATGCGTTGGATATGATGGAGATTTATAATCATGAAGCGGTCATGAACGGCCTGAAGTTCGATCAGCATGCCGAAGAGGCGGCGGTAGAAATGTTCACCCAGTCGATTCTGGAAGCCGGACAGGCGTTTATTGAACGGCCTAACGACAAGCCTTTTATCCCAAGCTGGAGCCGAATTCAGTCCGCTTTCCCCGATATCATGCAGCGCATCTATCAGGCGGTTGAAGACGACAACAGCGGTGATGTGTAAAACAGCCAAAATCTGGATATTCGTTTAAACATTAACCAGGCAAACCGAGGCACTACCCAGCGGCCAGCAAAATAAAGGTATACTCGGCAAAGCTGAATTGGGGACCCCTGCTTTCAGCGCCATTGCAACCGACAGGCGTTATGGCGGCTCCCCTCTCTCCCATTTAAGTCGAGACTATCGAACTGAATATGCCTGAAAACTATCGTTATCATCTTCCTTCACGCGCCGGGGACCAGCGGTTGCTGGGGCAACTCACCGGTGCGGCCTGTGCCGTCGAATGTGCTGAAATTGTTGAACGCCATGCCGGCCCGGTGCTGCTGATTGCGCCGGATATGCAGAATGCCCTGCGGCTACAGGATGAAATCCGCCAGTTTACGGAACAGCCGGTGATGACGCTGGCAGACTGGGAAACGCTGCCTTTTGACAGTTTTTCACCGCACCAGGAAATCATCTCTTCGCGCCTCTCCACGCTGTATCAACTTCCTTCGCTTACCCAGGGTATTCTGATTTTACCGGTGAATACCCTGATGCAGCGCGTGTGTCCCCACAGTTTCCTGCACGGACACGCGCTGGTAATGAGTAAGGGACAGAAGCTTTCTCGCGACACGCTGCGTTCCCAGCTTGAACAGGCAGGTTACCGCAGCGTTGACCAGGTGATGGAGCATGGCGAATACGCCACGCGCGGCGCGCTGCTGGACCTGTATCCGATGGGCAGCGATCGCCCGTACCGCATCGATTTTTTTGATGACGAAATCGACAGTCTGCGTCTTTTCGACGTTGATACCCAACGGACCCAGGAAGAAGTTTCCGACATTAATCTGCTGCCGGCGCACGAGTTCCCCACGGATAAAAATGCCATTGAGCTGTTCCGCACCCAGTGGCGCGAGCGATTTGACGTTCGTCGCGAACCGGAACATATCTATCAGCAGGTGAGCAAAGGCACCCTGCCCGCCGGTATCGAGTACTGGCAGCCGCTGTTTTTTGACCAGCCTTTGCCCGCACTGTTCAGCTACCTGCCCGCCAGTACGCTGGTGGTGGTGGCGGGTGATTTGGAAAGCAGCGCCGAACGGTTCTGGCTGGACGTGAATGCGCGTTACGAAAACCGTAAGGTCGACCAGATGCGCCCTCTGCTGTCGCCGCCAGCGCTGTGGCTGCGCTGCGACGAGCTGTTTGCCGAGCTGAAAAACTGGCCGCGCATTCAGCTGCGTACCGACCTGCTGGCCGAGAAAGAAGCGAATACCAACCTGCAGTATCAGCCGCTGCCGGACCTGGCGGTGCAGGCTCAGGCGAAATCACCGCTGGAAGCGCTGCGCAAGTTCCTCGAATCCTTTAACGGTTCCGTTGTGTTCTCCGTTGAGAGCGAGGGCCGCCGCGAGACGTTGCAGGAGCTGCTGGCTCGCATCAAGCTGAAGCCCAAACCGGTTCGCTCGCTGAAAGAGGTCAACCAGCCGGGTCACTATCTGCTTATTGGTGCCAGCGAGCACGGTTTTATCGACGGGCTGCGCAATCTGGCGCTGATTTGTGAGAGTGACCTGCTGGGTGAACGCGTCAGCCGTCGTCGCCAGGACAGCAAGCGGACCATCAATCCGGACGTGCTGATCCGCAACCTCGCCGAGCTCCACCCCGGCCAGCCGGTGGTCCACCTGGAGCACGGCGTGGGGCGCTATATCGGCCTGACCACGCTGGAAACCGGCGGCATCACGGCTGAATATCTGATGCTGGCCTATGCCGGAGATGCCAAACTTTACGTGCCGGTGTCATCGCTGCATCTGATTAGCCGCTATGCCGGAGGAGCCGAGGAGAATGCACCGCTGCACAAGCTGGGCAGCGATGCCTGGACGCGCGCACGGCAAAAAGCCGCTGAAAAAGTGCGTGACGTGGCGGCCGAACTGCTGGATATCTATGCCCAGCGTGAAGCGAAAAAAGGTTTTGCTTTCAAGCACGACCGACAGCAGTATCAGCTGTTCTGTGATGGTTTCCCGTTTGAAACCACGCCGGACCAGGCACAGGCCATCAATGCTGTGCTGAGCGATATGAGCCAGCCGCTGGCGATGGATCGTCTGGTGTGCGGCGACGTGGGCTTTGGTAAAACGGAAGTGGCAATGCGCGCCGCATTTCTGGCCGTGGAAAACCACAAGCAGGTGGCGGTACTGGTGCCCACTACCCTGCTGGCGCAGCAGCACTACGATAACTTCCGCGATCGCTTTGCTAACTGGCCGGTGCGCATCGAAATGCTCTCCCGCTTCCGAACCGCAAAAGAACAGGGGCTGGTGCAGGCCGAAGCCGCAGAAGGTAAAGTTGATATTCTGATCGGCACGCATAAGCTGTTGCAGAATGACATTAAATGGCGCGATCTGGGCCTGTTAATCGTCGATGAAGAACACCGTTTTGGCGTGCGCCACAAAGAGCGCATCAAAGCGATGCGTGCCAACGTCGATATTCTGACGCTGACCGCAACGCCAATCCCGCGCACGCTGAATATGGCGATGAGCGGTATGCGCGATCTCTCAATCATTGCCACCCCGCCGGCACGCCGCCTGGCGGTGAAAACCTTTGTTCGCGAATATGATGACCTGGTGGTGCGCGAGGCGATCCTGCGCGAGGTGCTGCGCGGCGGGCAGGTCTATTACCTGTATAACGATGTGGAAAATATTGAAAAAGCCGCCCAGCGGCTATCCACACTGGTGCCGGAAGCCCGCGTGGCGATCGGCCACGGCCAGATGCGCGAGCGCGAGCTGGAGCGGGTGATGAATGACTTCCATCACCAGCGCTTCAACGTGCTGGTCTGCACCACCATCATCGAAACCGGTATTGATATCCCTACGGCCAACACCATTATCATTGAGCGCGCCGACCATTTTGGTCTTGCACAGCTGCATCAGCTGCGCGGCCGCGTGGGTCGTTCGCATCATCAGGCCTACGCCTGGCTGCTGACCCCGCATCCGAAAGCGATGACCGTTGATGCGCACAAGCGACTGGAGGCAATCGCCTCGCTGGAGGACCTGGGCGCCGGTTTCGCGCTGGCTACGCACGATCTGGAGATCCGCGGAGCCGGTGAGCTACTGGGAGAAGGCCAGAGTGGGCAAATGGAGACGATCGGCTTTTCGCTGTATATGGAGCTGCTGGAAAACGCAGTCACCGCGCTGAAAGAGGGTCGAGAGCCGTCGCTGGAGGATTTGACCAGCAGCCAGACTGAGATTGAACTGCGCATGCCTTCGCTGCTGCCGGATGATTTTATTCCTGACGTTAACACCCGCCTTTCTTTCTATAAGCGTATTGCCAGCGCCCGGCAGCAGGGGGATCTGGACGATCTGAAGGTTGAGCTGATCGATCGTTTTGGTTTACTGCCGGATGCAGCACGTAATCTGCTGGATATCGCTGCGCTGCGGCTGGTTGCCCAGAAGCTGGGCGTGCGTAAGATTGAAGCCAGCGATAACGGGGGCTACGTTGAGTTCGCCGAGAAGAATAAGGTTGATCCGGTGTGGCTGATTGGGCTGCTGCAAAAAGAACCGAAACACTGGCGGCTTGATGGCCCGACACGGCTGAAGTTTATTCGCGATCTGGCGGAACGTAAGGTGCGGATGGAGTGGGTGCAGGCGTTCATGCAGCGTATGCAGGAGAACGCTGGCTGACCGCAACTCAATGACCGGGAGAGTGCTGGCGCTGGCCGCCAGCGCATCTCTCGAATGGGGGCGTTGCGCTGACGGGCGATGCCGTTACGCGCCCGCCCGTCACTTTTTCGAAGCTGTACAAGGCGGGCGTCAGGATGGGTTACTTAACACCAGCTGACCATTGCTGTCCAGCGGGATACGGGTGCCCGGGTCGTTATCCATGCGGATCTTGCCCTGACGGTCGTCAATCTTGTAAGTCACGTCATAACCCATCATTTTTTCCTGCTTGTCGTAGACGGTTTTACAACGCTGCTCGGTGGTGGTGTAAGTATCACGATCCTGCAACGCGCCCTGCACCTGGTTACCGCCGTAGCCTCCAGCCAGCGCACCGGCAACGGTTGCAACATCGCGCCCGCGCCCGCCACCAAACTGGTGACCCAGCACGCCACCGGCTACGGCACCCAGTACGGAACCGGCGATGCGGTTTTCATCCTGCACCGGGCGGCGGTGAGTCAGCGTAACGTTACGACATTCCTGACGTGGTGTTTTAATGGTTTTTTTGATCGGGGTGGCGGACAAGACCTGTGCAAACTGCGGGCCGCGATCGAACACATTCATACTGGCAACGGCAGCAACGCCCAGAGCTGCAGCCACACCGATCCCAATACCGGCTAACATTGATTTATTCACAGGAAACCCTCCTGAAAGTGTTACCGCGCAATTTTGCCTGCTGCGACATCCGTGGCAGGTACGGCATACTCGGCGTGCGCGACGCGCCGGGGTAATTAAGCTAAATTTTGCGGTGCAGAGGGAAAACTGACAATCGGAATAGGGGAAGAAATGGGATTAACGCATGATTAGTACAGCGTTTTAAGAGAGTTCCGAAGCTGCAGGACGGCAGTAAATTAACAACGGCCCGCTAATAACGCTCGGTGAAGAACGCCATTTCGGGCCGTTGGTGACTGTGCTGACCGAATTTAGTGCAGTTTCAGTCTTGGGCGAATCACCCGGTTGATACTGCCCACCAGCATCATCAGACCGGTTTTGAAGTAACCATGCAGGGCGATCTGGTGCATACGATACAGCGAGATGTAAACGAAGCGAGCAATACGCCCTTCAACCATCATTGAACCGCGCATCAGGTTACCCATCAGGCTGCCAACGGTACTGAAACGAGAGAGCGAAACCAGCGAGCCGTGATCTTTATAGACATAGGCCTGCTGCGGTTTCCCTTTGAACTCAGCGAGGATATTTGCCAGCACGCGGGATGCCATCTGGTGAGCTGACTGCGCACGCGGTGGGACAAAACCTCCACCGGGCAGCGCACAGCACGCACAGTCGCCGATCGCGTAGATGTTCGGATCGCGGGTGGTTTGCAGCGTTGGCTCAACCACCAGTTGGTTAATGCGGTTAGTTTCCAGACCGCCAATCTCTTTCATAAAGTCAGGCGCTTTAATCCCCGCCGCCCACACCATCAGGTCCGCTTCGATAAATTCGCCGGATTTGGTGTTAAGGCCATTCTTCTCCGCACTGGTCACCATCGTCTGGGTCAGCACGCGAACGCCAAGCTTGGTCAGCTCCTGATGTGCAGCGCTGGAGATACGTGCAGGCAGCGCAGGCAGGATACGCTCACCGGCTTCCACCAGCGTCACGTTCAGCGCGTTGCTGTCGAGGTTCTTGTAGCCATAGCTGTGCAGCTGCTTGACGGCGTTATGCAGCTCGGCAGAGAGTTCCACCCCGGTGGCCCCCCCACCAACGATAGCAATGTTAACCTTCCCGGCTTTGCCTGCGCTGGCTGAGAACTTCAGGAACAGGTTAAGCATTTCATTATGGAAACGACGTGCCTGATGTGGGTTGTCCAGGAAGATGCAGTTGTCCTTAACCCCCGGCGTACCGAAGTCATTTGAGGTACTGCCTAACGCCATGACCAGCGTGTCATACGCCAGCTCACGTTCAGGGACCAGCACGCCGCCCTGCGCATCGCGGATCTCTGCCAGATGAACGCACTTATTTTCACGGTCCAGCTGTGTCAGCGTGCCCAGCTGGAACTGGAAGCCGTGCTTGTGCGCGTGGGCCAGATAGCTCAGGCCGTCAATACCTTCATCCAGCGATCCGGTCGCCACTTCATGCAGCAGAGGTTTCCATAAATGGCTGTGGTTGCGATCCACCAGCGTGATTTGTGCCTTATTTTTACGCCCGAGCTTATGGCCCAGCTGGGTAGCCAGTTCCAGTCCGCCGGCCCCCCCGCCGATAATAACAATTTTCTGCATAGGTGTTGTCAAACGACCCTCTCTAAAAGTGAACCAATCGTTAACCAAAAGTTAAAAAAATAACCTTGGTAAACATAGGGTTGGCGATGTTAATTCGCAATCTGGGGGCAGGATATCATGGGGGAAATAATGAGTTCTACGAAAATTGATCCTGGTCAATGTTATTATAAAAACCAAGAATAGTAAGAATAGACTTAGCTACGCAACCCGCCTGACGCGGATTGCGCACTGAACCAGAAAACCCTGTTTTAGTCATCAACCCGCATTTTTGAAGTGGTTAATTCGCGGCAGATGATGCGAGATATTTTTGAATTTATGCCCTTCAACTTCGTCCCAAACCAGTTCATAAAATTCACGCAGTAGCGCCGCACTGCGTTGGCTGTCGAGGGATTCATCATTGCGGGAAAGGAAAGTCAGACAGCGAGTGCGGTTTTTCTGGCGAAAATCCTTTACGCATTTTGTAGCGATATCCAGATATTCTTCGGGACGATCGATTTTTCCGTCCATCACCTCCTGCGGCCAGAGGTTCGGATTGAAGATGGCCTGCCGGATACTGCACAAAAATCCCACGCGTTCAGCCCAGAAGCCGCCCAGCCCGACGCCGCAAATCAGCGGCGAAGGATCGGTACAGTGCTTTAGCAGCCTGTCGGTCTCTTTGAGAATGTGTTGCATGTCATGCCTGGGATGCAGTGTGCTGTAACTCACCAGCCGGACATCCGGGTCGATAAACTGCAGCTGTAAAACCTTTTCGTGGTTGCCGGGACTGCTGGAGTCAAAACCATGTAGGTAGATAATCATCGTCATTCTCACTTAACGTGCCGCAGACGGTGCAGTCAGTCACCCTTTGCGGCTTTATTTTCCAGCCAGCGCGCCTGAAGGTTGTCCAGTGTCTTGCTGATTTGCTTCCAGCGGGAAGATCCCAGCAGCTGCTGACGAGTAAAGGAGCCCCGATGGTATAACCGGCTCACGCGCTCTGCATTGATCGGTGACAGGTTATCCAGCACACTGACCGCGCCCGCACGATGATTACAGACCAGAATCATATCGCATCCGGCATCCAGCGCCATCTGCCCGCGCTCCGCGTAGCTACCCATCACCGCCGCCCCTTCCATCGACAGATCGTCCGAGAAAATCACGCCGTCGAAGCCCAGCTCTTTACGCAGCACCTTTTGCAGCCAGTGCGAAGAACCACTCGCCGGACGTGGGTCCACTTCGGTGTAGATAACGTGGGCGGGCATAATCGCGTCCAGCGCCTGCTCGTCGATCAGCTGTTTAAAGATCGCCATATCGTGCTGGCGGATTTCCGCTTCGCTGCGACCATCGTGCGGCGTTTCCTTATGGGAGTCGGCGCTGACGGCCCCGTGGCCAGGAAAGTGTTTACCGGTGGTTTTCATTCCGGCTTCATGCATGCCGCGAATAAAGCAGCGCGCCAGCGCCAGCGCCTGTACCGGGTCCTCGTGAAACGCACGTTCACCGATTGCGGCACTGCCGTGGCCAATATCCAGCACCGGTGCGAAGCTGATATCAATATCCATTGAAATCATCTCCGAGGCCATCAGCCAGCCCGCCTCCTGCGCCAGTCGCGCCGCTTCAGCCGCATCATTCAGCGCGGCAAATGACTGCATCGCCGGCAACCGGGTGAACCCCTCGCGGAAGCGCTGGACCCGGCCACCTTCCTGGTCAACGGCAATCACCAGACGATGACGCGAAGACTCACGGATTTGCCTGACCAGCTCCGCCAGCTGCGCCGGATCGTGGTAGTTGCGGGTAAACAGAATCAAACCACCCACCAGCGGATGCTGCAAAATCTCGCGCTCTTCCGCATCCAGCTCGTAGCCGAGCACATCTAACATTACCGGTCCCACACTGCACCTCTGCAAACCTGTAATCAGGCTAATTTAACTGTGAAAGCCGCTGCCAGCCTGCCGCTGCCAGCGTGCCAAAATGATTTTCGCCCGTCTGCTGCCAGCGAAGTTCAAACCAACTTGTTGCCAGCAGCAAAAGCCAGGGCCGCCAGCGCTGAATCTGGCGGCTCAGCCTGCCGCTGTCAATATTTTGCCGTAGCGCACAGGCGGCGATCAGACGCTGCTGCTGCGCTTCGTTCAGGCCGTTCATGTCAATCAGTGAGGCCAGTTCAAGCGCAATATCACCGTCACCGGCATACTCCCAGTCGATCAGCCGCAGCCGGTTGTCGGTGCCGACCAGGTTGCCGCTGTGGATATCCATATGCAGCACTGCCAGTCGCAGGGGACGCGGCTCGCCGCGATGACGCAAACGCTTAAGCGCCCGGAGCCAGGTCAGGTTGCGACCTGAAGGTTGGCTGCGCTGCCAGTAGCTCATCAGCAGAGGCATCAGCTGAAGCCGGTAGCCGGTGAGCGGCTGGCGATGCAGTTCGGTGATGATGTCAGAAAGTGGCTCAAGCGCCCGTTCGAATTCCGCCGCAGAGAGTACTTCACCGGGCAGCCACTCCATCAGCAGCCAGTGACAACTGCGACCATAAACCGCAGGAGCCAGCCCACTGGCGCTGAGTTTACGCAGAATGCGGTATTCACGCTGTCGATTGACGCCGGGCATCTGCCATACTCCGGCAGAGCGGCGCGCCAGCAGTGTACGATCCGGGAGAGAAACTTTCATGCTGTTACCACTCAGCCCTTCCAGCGGCAAAACAGCACCGGCGGCTTGCGCCGCCGGAAACTGTTGGGTTATCAGCTGCTGTAATTCCCGGTTAATGCTGGACGTCACCGCTGCCTGACCAGATTATCTCGCCGGTTTGCACCAGCATTAGCTGCATTTGCAGCTCGGGCGATTTGACATCACCTTCCGCGTTGCTGTAGAGCACATACTGTGCGCCTACATAGCGTGCCAGGCCAATGGCTTTGCTGCGCGACACCAGGCTGTCTTCCGCTGACAGGCCCAACGTCTGTTTTGCTACCGCCAGTTGCTGCGGCGTGACCAGGGTAAACTGGCTGTTGTTAGCCAGCGCACTCTGTAGCGCAGCGGTAGCTTTGGCGCTTTGCAGGCTACCGTTAGTGCTGTTTTTCACATTATCGACCAGCAGCACGCTGCCCGCCTTGACGCCATCGGCTTTCAGCATTTGCGCAATCAGTGGGCTGACGCTGGCCTGCCAGTCGATGGTCTGCATTTTCGGCGGCTGCGGCACGGTTTCGATTGGCCCGGGCTGTGAAGGTACAGGCTCAGGTTGTTGAGGCTCTACCGGTTCAACCGGCGCAGGCTGCTGCGACTGCTCCGGCTGCTGTTGCTGGTTGACAATACAACCGCTGAGGAACAGCGCCAGTGCCAGCACGCCAGAGAATTTTAACATGTGACTTGTCACGCCATCACTCCTTACAGATACAGGCCTACAGATACAGGTAAAGGCGAACTTTGCTCGCCGTCAAATTGCCGATTTGCGATGAAATGGCGATTTTACCCCTGGGGGGGACCACCAGCGTACGCGGCTTCTCAAAAGGTAGAATTTCCAGCCCGCGATCGTCATACCAGTAGAAACGATAGGTGACTTTCACCGGTTTTTCCTGCTGATTTACCAGGGTACTGACCGCACGCTGCTGCCCTTCCGTTTCACTGATCGTCGGCTCGTCAGTGGTGATACCGGCAGAAAGCACCGATGATTCCATCACCAGAGATTGTGAGGTATTAATGGTGGTGCGATCGTTACTGCATGCTGTTAATCCAGTCAGTAACGCCAGAGCCGTCAGAGATGCCCGCATAACTTGTGTCCCCGTTCTCCGGCACTCAGGAGTTCAGCATTGGGCCTAATGGACGGCCACCGACCAGGTGAAGGTGAATATGATACACCTCCTGGCCACCGTGTTTATTGCAGTTGATGATCAGGCGGTAGCCGTCTTCGGCAATGCCTTCCTGCCTGGCGATTTTGGAAGCAACGGTAATCATCCGACCCAGCGCGGCCTCGTGTTCAGCCTGAACGTCGTTGGCGGTCGGGATCAGCACATTTGGAACGATCAAAATATGGCTCGGTGCCTGCGGTGAGATATCGCGGAATGCGGTGACCAGCTCATCCTGAAACAGGATGTCTGACGGGATCTCACGACGAATAATTTTACTGAAAATAGTTTCTTCGGCCATGTTGCATATCCTTAGCAGTGTTTTTTTATAACCGCAGTATGAGCGAGAAAATCGTTTTCTTTCAACCTGCAACTGGTTTTTCTTTCCTGACTGCGCGGCTTTGCAGCAGTTCAGCGTCCCGGTAGCACGATTTGTACGCCCGATAAATAGCAGAAGGGGAAGCCGCTGGCTTCCCCTTCTGTGTCATCTTCCTGCCCGATTACATCTTACGGATGTAGTCATCCATATCGGTTTTCAGATTGTCAGACTTGGTGCCAAAAATGGCCTGCACGCCAGAACCGGCGACCACAACCCCGGCTGCGCCCAGCTTTTTCAGCCCGGCCTGGTCAACCTTGCTGACGTCGGCAACGCTGACGCGTAAGCGAGTGATGCAGGCATCCAGGTTAGTAATATTGTCTTTACCCCCGAAGGCGGCTACCAGGTTAGCGGCCATTTCAGTGGCATTGCCCGTGGTCTGTTCAGCGGTACTGTCTTCGCGGCCCGGTGTTTTCAGATTCAGTTTAGCAATCAACACGCGGAAGATGGTGTAGTACACCAGACCGTAAATGATACCGACGATAGGGAACAGCCAGATTTTGCTGCTGTTGCCGCTCAGCACGATAAAATCGATCAGACCGTGTGAGAAGCTGGTGCCATCGCGCATCCCCAACAGGATACAGATAGGGAATGCCAGACCGGCCAGAATTGCGTGGATCACATACAGGATCGGCGCGACGAACATGAAGGAGAATTCAATCGGCTCGGTGATACCGGTAAGGAACGATGTCAGCGCCGCGGAGATCATGATCCCGCCCACTTTAGCGCGGTTTTCCGGTTTTGCGGAGTGCCAGATAGCAATCGCCGCTGCCGGCAGACCGTACATTTTGAACAGGAAGCCACCGGACAGTTTACCTGCGGTTGGATCACCTGCCATATAGCGCGGGATATCGCCGTGGAACACCTGGCCCGCCGCGTTGGTGAATTCACCGATTTGCATCTGGAAAGGAACGTTCCAGATATGGTGCCGTTTGGTCTGCACCATATCTGGAACGTTCCTTTCCAGATGCAAATCGGT
>CAJYIY010000019.1 GCA_913775305.1 uncultured Erwinia sp.
GTGACCATCAAAGGCGATGTGGCTTATCGTGTGACTGACGTTATCGAGGTTACCATCGCAGAAGTGCGGATGGAAACCCGCAGCGTGGTAGCACGCCCGGCAGCATAACGCTGAAGGCGGGATAACCCGGTTATCCCGCCTTATCTCCCCCGCCTCCCGGCATAAAAATCCCCGACAGTTCACACTTCCTGACCGTTAACCTTTCTTTTACATTTCATTACACTATTTTTAACTTGCTGAACTCTTCTCACCTGTGCGGTTGTTACAAGGAGTTATGTGATGAAAAACGTCAAGGCAAGTTTGCTCTGGATTGCCGTAGCCATCGTCGGTGCCTGTGCTTTCGCCATGCTGGCCCTGAATCGAGGCGAAGCGGTGAATGCGCTGTGGCTGGTCGTCGCTGCCGTTGCCTGCTACAGCATTGCTTACCGATTCTACAGTCAGTTTATTGCCCGCAATATTTTCGAGCTGGACGATCGTCGCATGACGCCCGCCGAGCGTAAAAATGATGGTCTGGACTACGTGCCCACCAACAAATGGGTGCTGTTCGGGCATCACTTCGCCGCTATCGCCGGGGCCGGGCCGCTGGTTGGCCCGATCCTGGCCGCCCAGATGGGCTTTCTGCCCGGTACGCTCTGGATCCTGATTGGGGTGATGCTGGCCGGTGCGGTCCAGGATTTCCTGATCCTGTTTATCTCCACCCGCCGCGACGGACGTTCGCTCGGAGAAATGGCCCGCCAGGAACTGGGCGCATTTGCAGGGGTGATTACTATGCTGGGCGCGCTGGGGGTGATGATTATCATTCTTTCCGCGCTGGCGCTGGTGGTGGTGAAAGCCCTGACCAACAGTCCATGGGGCATGTTTTCCATCGCAGCCACCCTGCCGATTGCCCTGTTTATGGGGATATATATGCGTTTCCTCCGTCCCGGTCATATTGCGGAGGTGTCGCTTATCGGCTTTGTGCTGATGATGGCGGCGATTATTTTCGGCGGTGATATCGCCCGGCATCCTTTCTGGGGCCCGTTCTTTACGCTGAAAGGCACCACCCTGACGCTGGTGCTGGTGATCTACGGCTTTGTGGCTTCCGTACTGCCGGTCTGGCTGCTGCTGGCCCCGCGAGACTATCTTTCCACCTTCCTGAAAATCGGGGTGATCGTCGGCCTGGCCGTGGGGATTGTTTTTGCCATGCCGGAAATGAAGATGCCGGCGGTAACACGCTTTGTTGACGGTAGTGGACCGGTGTTTTCGGGCGGCCTGTTCCCGTTCCTGTTTATCACCATTGCCTGCGGCGCTATCTCGGGCTTCCACGCGCTGGTTTCCAGCGGGACGACGCCTAAGCTGGTGGAGCGCGAAAGCCATATTCGCCTGCTTGGCTACGGCGCCATGCTGATGGAATCTTTCGTGGCGATTATGGCGCTGATCTGTGCATCGGTGCTGGATCCAGGCATCTACTTTGCCATGAATGCCCCCGCGGCGCTGATCGGCACCACGGTGGAAAGCGCCGCGCAGGCGATTAACGGCTGGGGCTTTGTGATAACCCCGGAGATGCTGACCGCCATTGCCCGCGATGTGGGGGAAAGCTCTATCCTTTCCCGCGCAGGGGGCGCACCGACTTTTGCCGTGGGTATGGCGCATATCATCACTGAAGTGTTCAACAGTCGGGCGATGATGGCGTTCTGGTATCACTTTGCCATTCTGTTTGAGGCGCTGTTTATCCTGACGGCGGTCGATGCCGGTACCCGCGCCTGCCGGTTTATGGTGCAGGATCTGGCGGGCACCGCGATCCCGGCGCTGGCCAATAACCGTTCATGGTTCGGCAATATTATCGGCACGGCGGTGGCCGTTTCCGGCTGGGGCTTCTTCGTTTATCAGGGCGTTATCGATCCCCTGGGCGGCATTAACACACTGTGGCCGCTGTTTGGTATCGGCAACCAGATGCTGGCCTCGATGGCACTGATCCTGGGTACCGTGGTGTTGTTTAAAATGAAAAAACAGCGCTATGCCTGGGTAACAATTCTGCCTACCGCATGGTTGTTCATCACCTCAATGACCGCCGGTTGGCAGAAGATCTTCCACGAGAAACCGTCGATTGGCTTCCTCGCCCAGGCGAAAAAATTCTCTACCGGTATCGATCAGGGCGTGGTGATCGCCCCGGCGAAAAGCGTGGCGGATATGCAGACCATTGTGATGAGTAATCAGATCAATGCGGTGCTGTGCGGCTTCTTTATGCTGGTTGCCATCACGATGTTAATTTCGTCCTTCTTTGTTATTCGCCGTGCGCTGTCAAACAGTCAGCCAACCACGCATGAGAGCGAAATTGTGCTGCGTAGTGAGGTCACTCAACGGGCGGGTCATCGTCTCTGACGGCACCAACTGATAAGAGGGTATACCGGCTGCGACACTATTATTTTTTGATCGCATGTTACACCATCCAATAATTGCGTTATTGTTAACTGAGTATCTCCCCGATCAAACGATCGGGGAGATTTTTTATTTATCCCGATTTAATCAGCATGGATTAATTGCTATTGTGTTTCGGGACTCTGCAACCAGTTAATTGTGTTGCTAAAATAAGAACATACCATCTGCGCTGCATGCCGAAGGAGAGAATAAATGACCGATGAACAGGGGCAAACACTGCTATATGCCTATTTTGGCACCAGTAGCCCTTATTGGCATTTACGCTCTGACAGCGATGCCCTGCACTTCGCTCAGGAAGAAAATGGCGTGGTGAATATCGCCGTCCCACTGAATGCCGCACAGGCCTGTTCGATCCGTAACATGACGGTGGTGACATCCAGTATTAACCTGACGCTGACGCTGTACGGGACGTCGCTTTCCATGCATCTGGTCGGTCGCAAAGTTAGCCAGAGCGAGTGGGCAGGTACCGCTTCCGCATGGGGGGATACTTCGGCGGTGGCGCGCGATCTGGCGTTAGGGCTCTCCTTTGCCGAGCAGGTGGTATCCGAAGCCAATTCGGTGATTGTCATCCTCGATCAGCAGGGTAATATCCAGCGCTTTAACCGCCTGAGCGAAGAATACACCGGCCTGAAAGAGCAGGAAGTGATTGGCCGCAACGTTTTTCAGCTGTTTATGACCCGGCAGGAAGCGGCGGCCTCACGTCGCAATATCAGTACCTTCTTCCGTGAAGGGAGTTCTTATGAGGTTGAACGCTGGATTAAAACGAAAATGGGCCAGCGTTTATTTCTGTTCCGTAATAAATTCGTCCACAGCGGCAGCGGTAGAAATGAAATTTATCTAATCTGCTCGGGTACGGATATTACCGAAGAGCGTCGGGCGCAGGAGCGCCTGCGGGTGCTGGCCAATACCGATACTATTACCGGCCTGCCCAACCGCACGGCAATCAACGATCGCCTTACCGAGGTGTTGGAAAATCGCGATCGAGAGCAGGTTGGCGTGGTCTATCTGGATCTGGATAACTTTAAAAAGGTTAACGACGCCTACGGCCACATGTTTGGCGATCAGCTGCTGCAGGCCGTGGCGCTGGCTATTCTGAGCTGTCTGGAGAAAAATCAGACCCTGGCGCGACTCGGCGGCGATGAATTTATCGTGCTGGCTGAGGATACGTCTCAGGCAGCACTGGAAGCCATGGCATCGCGCATTATCGACCGACTGAAGCAGACCTTCCGCATCGGTTTAATAGAGGTCTATTCCGGCTGTTCAATCGGCATTGCCATCGCCCCGCAGCACGGGGAAGATCGTGACAGCCTGATCCGCAATGCCGATACGGCGATGTATACCGCGAAGGAAAACGGTCGCGGCCAGTTCAGCGTATTCTCTACCGAAATGAATCAGCGGGTGTTTGAATACCTCTGGCTGGACACCAACCTGCGTAAAGCGCTGGAGCTCAGCCAGCTGGTGATCCACTATCAGCCGAAACTGGATGCCGACGGATCGGTCAACAGCGTTGAGGCGCTGGTCCGCTGGCTCTCGCCGGAACGTGGCCTGGTTCGCCCTGACCGCTTTATCTCCTACGCCGAAGAGTCGGGACTGATTGTTCCAATGGGCCGCTGGGTAATGCTGACGGTGCTGGAGCAGATCCTGAAATGGCGCAAACAGGGCATCTTCCTGCGCGTGGCGGTTAACGTGTCCGCGCGGCAGCTGATCGATCAGAGTATTTATACCGACCTGAAGCTCGCGCTGGACGAGGCCGGACTGGAAATCTGCCCGATTGACATCGAGCTGACCGAAAGCTGCCTGATGGAGAATGAAAGCCAGGCGCTGGTGCTGATGGGCGAATTTCAGCAGCTGGGCGCGTCGGTACACCTTGACGACTTCGGTACCGGTTATTCATCGCTGTCGCAGCTGGCACGCGTGCCGATTGACGCTATCAAACTCGATCAGAGCTTTATTCGCGATGTGAACGAAAAGTCCGTTTCTCAATCGCTGGTCCGCGCCATTGTTGCCGTTGCCCGCGCGCTGAATTTACAGGTGATCGCCGAGGGCATTGAAACCGAGGAAGAAGAGGCCTTCGCGCTGGCCTGCGGTGTTGACGTGCGGCAGGGCTATCTGTACGCGAAGCCAATGCCCGTTGATGAACTCGAGCACTGGCTTGCGAACTACCTTTTAAAGTTTAATCATTCCTGAACCCGCGGCTCCTATCCCGCTTTCAGCAACAGCTGGGCGCTGTGGCGGTTCTGTAAATTAACCAGACGCTCCATATAGGCAATATCCTTAGGCTCCAGGCTGAAGGCGAAATCAACCCAGTCCTCGGTAATATCCATCAGCTCGGCGCGGGTCAGTTGAAGCACGCGCTGACGTGCTTTCAGCATCGCCCGTACCCCGTTGAGTTTGGGCCGCAGCGTATCGATAAAGGTCCGCGTACTGTGGTAGGCCTCATCCGGCTGGAACAGGCGATCAACCAGCCCGCGGGTTTCAAACCATTCGGCGGTGTGTGATTCCCCTTCACATATCAGCTCTTCCGCCAGTTTCATGCCCGCCCGGCGGGCAACCAGCGAATAGCCGCCCATGCCGGGGAACAGGTTAAAGGCAATTTCGGGGAATCCCATCCGCGCGGTGTTCTGCGCCAGAATAAAGTGATGCGCCAGCGCCGCTTCAAATCCGCCACCCAGCGCACTGCCCTCCACCATCGCGATGGTTACTGCGCCGGTATCAAATCCACGTGCTGCCGCATGAATGCAGTCTACGCAGGCACGGGCATAAGCCCGCAGCGCCTCACGACGCCCACTTTTGATTGACTCCACAAAAAAGCTGAGATCGCCACCGGCGTTAAACATGCCGGGGACCAGTGAGCCGGTGACCCAAAAATCGATGGCCAGCCCTGACCGCTGTGCTGCATAGCTGAGATTCATGATCTCCTCTATCAGCTGGTGATTGAAACTTGGGCGTGGATGCGCACGTAGCAGCATCCACATGGTCCGGCGCTCTTCCTCGTAGTAGGCAGAGAGCTGGGTTGTCTGTCCGGCTTCGCTAAACAGTCTGCAGGTAGTCTGGTTTACAACGGTCATATTATTATCCTCGATTAGTCATGCGTTCTATACGCAGCTCCAGCCTAATCGACAGGATGTTTACACTAAATGCCTGTTTGATGATTAAAACAGAGGGCGGAGTGACCACCGTGGCCATCAAGCGCAGCGAGTAAAAATCACTTTTGCCCGTAATATGCTCCGGCGCCGTGCTTGCGCAAAAAGTGTTTGTCCAGCAGGGTTTGTTGCATCACCGGCAGCTCAGGGGCAAGCTGCTGGCTGAAGATGCCCATGTAGGCAACTTCTTCCAGCACCACGGCGCTGTGAACCGCATCGTCTGCGCTTTTTCCCCAGCAAAACGGACCGTGTGAGTGCACCAACACGGCGGGGACCGCCAGTGGATCGATATCGCGTTCGCGCAGGGTTTCAATGATCACCTGACCGGTTTCCCACTCGTAGCGTGCGTTAATTTCATTATCAGTCATCCTGCGCGTACAGGGCACTGCGCCGTAAAAGTCATCGGCATGCGTCGTGCCCCAGGCTGGAATGTCTCTGCCAGCCTGAGCCCATACGGTGGCATGGCGAGAGTGCGTATGGACAATACCCCCGATTTCAGACCACGCCAGATACAGCGCGCGATGGGTATCGGTATCGGATGACGGCCGTTTACTCCCCTCAACCACGGCGCCGCTTTCCAGTTCAACCACGACCATATCGTCGCGCTGCATCTGATCGTAGCTCACTCCGGAAGGTTTAATCACCACCAGGCCCTGCCGGCGGTCAATGGCGCTGACGTTGCCCCAGGTAAAGGTCACTAATCCATAACGCGGCAGCGCAAGGTTGGCTTCCAGTACCTGCTGTTTCAGTTGTTCAAGCATGGTTCACTCTCCGATTTGGGTCCCGGCATCATTGTCGACGCGGGCATTGAGAGCAGGTATGGAGATAATGACTGGATAAAGGCAGTTTCCGACTGTTTGTAGCGTTCTGCGCCCCCGGGCAGCGGTAATATTCAGAATTTTTACATGGTCAGCTGAACCACAGCTTCTAAAATTGGTTTACAGAGCAAACTGTATGGATAGTCAGCTTATTGATCAACAGCAGGTGCGCTGTAAAAACAGACAGCTCTCGTCCAAAAATCCGGCTGTACACTATACTTAATCCGGTAATCAGTCGCTGCAATCAAGGAGTACTAACGATGACAAACACTACAAAACGCGTTACCGCTGCGATGCTGGCAGCAACACTGGTTCTTTCCCTCAGTGCCTGTTCAAACTGGTCCAAGCGCGACCGCAACACGGCGATCGGCGCCGGTGCGGGAGCGATAGGTGGTTCGATTTTGACTAACGGTAGTGGATTAGGCACCGTTGGTGGAGCGGCCGTCGGGGGTATTATCGGGCATCAAATCGATTAACCCATTTTTTGCTCACGATACCTCTGGCTGCCGCAGCGAAAACAAAAAATTGAGGCCGCATTTGCGGCCTCTTATTACTGGTTATCAATGTATGCTGAATTGCTGAATGAACGCTTCCTGTATTCTTGCGATGTTCCATTCCTGAGATTGAGGATGAACGATCAGCCGCCAGCCAGCTTGACCCTGAAGTTTTTAGCTTCCAGCAGCGTCTTCAACAGATCGCGCTTGTCGCCCTGAATTTCAATTACGCCGTCCTTTACCGCGCCACCGCAGCCGCATTTCTTTTTCAACTCGGCCGCCAGCTTGTCCAGCTCCCGATCGTCAAGGTCAATTCCCGAGATCAGGCAAACGCCCTTCCCTTTGCGTCCGCTGGTCTGGCGCTGGATGCGAACAGTTCCGTCACCTTTGGGACGCTGCGGCTTCTCTTTGACTTCGTCAATCCGGCCAGTCGCCGTGGAATAGACCAGCCTGCTGTTATCGTCTGCCATTATGCCTCCTTAATTGAGGAGAGAATCGCCTGCAGCGTCATGGCCGGATTAGCCGACTGGGTAATCGGACGCCCGATCACCATATAATCAACGCCAGCCTGCACGGCCTGCTGTGGAGTCATAATGCGGCGCTGATCGCCAGCCTCGCTGCCCGCCGGACGGATCCCAGGAGTGATCAGTTTAAATTCCTGGCCGATAACCTGCTTAAAACGGCTGGCTTCATGCGCTGAACACACCACGCCATCCAGCCCGCACTGCCGGGTCAGTCGCGCCAGCCGCTCGGCCTGCTCTGCCGGAGACAGCTCAATACCCAGCCCCCGCAGGTCCTCTGCATCCATGCTGGTCAGCACGGTTACAGCAATCAGCAGAGGGGCATCTTTCCCAAACGGCAGCAGCGCTTCACGGGCGGCATTCATCATTCGCGCGCCACCGCTGGCGTGGACATTGACCATCCACACGCCCAGATCAGCCGCTGCGGCCACCGCATGTGCGGTGGTATTCGGAATATCGTGAAACTTGAGATCGAGGAAGACGTCAAACCCCCGCTGTTGCAGATCGCGTACCAGCTGCGGACCAAACAGGGTAAACATCTCTTTACCCACTTTCAGGCGGCAGCTGCCGGGTTCAATCTGGTCGACAAAAGCCAGAGCGCGGTCGCGATCGGCATAATCTAGCGCGACCACAATCGGTGAGCCGTTAAGCTGAGGTGAATGCATCAAAAAACCCTCTTTAAGTGGAGCACCGCATGGCGCAAACAGAACAGTGACTGGAGTTCAGCAAAACGACGCTGGTCGTTCGCTGAAATCGAAAAGCGGAAACGCCGGGCATTTTACCTGCGGATGGCGCAAATTCACAGTTAACCCGCTGAGAATTATTGCCGCAGCGGCAACTGTTGCCCTTCGGCCTCTGCAAAGCGATGCCGGTGCGAAAGCTGCGGCGTTCGTGATTCAGCGTACACAAAAGTATGTTGTAACTAATGAAATCGTCAGGATTGGAGGATTCATCATGACCTGCGCGCCAGGCTGAAGCGGTTTATTGTCCGTCCAGCCCGCGAATTGGCTTAACGGAAGACCAGGTCCGGCACGACGGGCAGTGCCAGTAGAGCGCGTGGGCAGTGAAACCGCACTTGTGGCAGCGATAGCGCGGTTTGGTGCGAATTTGCTCACCCACCATGTCTCGCAGCACCATCAGGCTCTCTTTTGCCCTGCCATCCTCGGCGTCCTGCAGGTTAAAATCCATCAGGCGATGGAATACGCGCATCGTTGGATGGCGCTGCAGCTGGCGGGTAATGTAGGTTTGCGCCACTTCCGGACCTTCATCACGATCGAGAATACCGGCCAGATACAATTCGGCAGCCGCGCCGGTGTTCTCTTCAACGCAGCGCTTGAGATAATCGCTCCATGCCCCGGGCTGGTTAAGATGCTGAAAGCAGCTCTCCAGCATTTCCAGCGTTTCGCTGACCAGTTCCCGATCCTGCTCAATGACCCGCTGCAAATGTACCACGGCCCTGGCGTAATCACCCTTAGCCATATAAATCCGACCCATCATAATGGAGATGCGTGCGCTGTTGCGGTCGGCCGCTTCGCCCTTTTTCAACAGGTTCATGGCGCGCTCAAGATCGTCGCTGCCCATCGCCTGCAGCGCCAGTTCGCAGTAAAAGTGGGCAATTTCCATTTTTTTCTGCTCTTTGCCTAACTTCACCAGCCGTTCAGCGACTTCAATCGCATTCGGCCAGTCGCTGGTCGATTGATGGATTATCAACAGCTGCTGTAGAGCACCAATACGGAAGTCGGTTTCTTCCACCAGCTGACCAAACATCTGTTCGGCACGATCGTACAAGCCGGCGACCATGTAATCGCGGCCCAGCTGCTGAATGGCCAGCAGGCGCTGATCGTAGGTCAGTGAAGCGCTTTCCATCAGGGCCTGATGAATGCGGATAGCGCGATCGACTTCACCGCGCGAGCGGAACAGGTTGCCCAGCGTCAGGTGAGCCTCTACCGTGCCGCTGTCTTCCTTGAGCATATCAAGAAACAGATCAACGGCTTTATCCTGTTGATTTGATAACAGGAAGTTTACCCCAGCCACGTAGTCGCGTGACAGGCGGCTTGCCTCCTGTTGCTTATCCTGTTGCGCACTTCTGCGCCCCATATACCAGCCGTAGGCGGCGGCGACGGGGAGTAGCAGAAACAGCAGTTCCAACATAAATGATTATTCCTTGACGGCTGGCGTTCGTGACGCCGTCGCGCCAGCATCCGTCTGGGCGAGCTGAGACTGCAGTCGTTTGAGCTTGCGCTGGCTGTTGGCCAGCGCCACCCGAACACGTAACCAGAACAGACCGCATATTGCCCATCCCAGCAGAAAGCCCACCGCAAACAGGGAAGCCAGTAGCGTGGAGATACGGAATTCACCCTGCGCCAGCAGATAGTTGAAGGTCACGACCTGATCGTTGTGCGCACCCAAAGTGACTGAAATGACGAAGATCGCCAGAACAACTAAAAAAATTAGCAAATATTTCACAGTTCATCCCGTAATCTGATGTTTATCAGATGAATTATGCCAAAAAAAACGCCCTGACGCTTGTGTTGATCATGTCAGATTTCAGGCGCCGCATTCATTCCCGCCCTCAGCCTGCCGCGAACAAATCAGCTGATAATGATGGGGGCAAAAATTCGATTTACAATCAATGTCACTCATTTTCTCGCTGGCTGATCTCCTGCTGTTCCTGCGGCAGTACGCTGAGTGGTCCGCAAAATCGCTGGGTAAGCCAGGTTGCCAGCGTAATAAACAACCAGCTGAACAGCGTGGAGACAATTAAATCCTGCGGCCAGTGCATGCCCAACATCAGGCGACTCCCCATCACCAGCGAGGCCCAGCTCAACAGCAGCGCGATGGTCACATAGCGACGGCGCGGCCACAGTAATCCTACACCAAGCAGCGCCCAGCTGGCAGCAAACATGGTGTGTCCGGAGGGGAAAGAGAATCCGGTTTCAAACGCCCAGTGCCGCTTGAGCCAGTCGGGTAGCTGAGTGTTTTCAGCCATCGCCTCTTCCACCAGATGGCTGCGCTGCTTGCGCTTAAGCTCATAGAAGTATTGATTGCTGACGCCTTCGGCTTGTTCCAGCCACAGCACGTAAGGACGGGGCTCCTGTACCCGATCTTTAATCACACTCTTTGTGTACTGCCCGACCAGAATCGTGCCGATCAGAATGGCTAACAGAAACACCGCCGGTTTGAAGCGGAAACGCAGGCACCAGAGAAACCAGCCGCACAGCAAAGCGCTGGTGACAACGCCCCACGGACGGGTCACCGTCTCGGTAAACCAGAACAGAATCAGATAGCCCCAGCCCATTTCGCCGGGCTGCCATTGCCAGCCGGAAAGCGCAACCAGCACGGGCATGGTTAACAGAACAAGCATCCCGATCGTGGTTCGTCGGATAATTTCAGGCATCATTCTTCCTTAAAAAGTGTAGTTATCTCTCTCAATTGATATAACAATAGTAGTAAAAATAATAACCTATACATTGCGATGGCAATAATTGTGCGTTATCACTGGATAGCTCAAACATGTTAACCTTCGCGTCGCAGGTTATGGCAAAATAGCACGCATTGTTAGCCGTCGGGCAACTGACACTGCGCCATCTGATGATAGCGTACACCTGAAGTTTCTGGAGAGTCACATGCAGCTTAAACGGGTGGCAGAAGCCAACCTGCCCACGCCCTGGGGCGATTTCCTCATGGTCGGTTTCGAAGAACTGGCAACCGGGCACGAACATGTTGCGCTGGTTTATGGCGAAGTTACTAACAGCGAGCCGGTTCTGGCGCGCGTTCATTCCGAGTGTCTAACCGGTGATGCGCTGTTCAGCCTGCGCTGCGATTGCGGCTTCCAGCTGGAAGCCGCGCTGACGCATATCGCCGAGCAGGGGCGAGGGATTTTGCTTTATCACCGTCAGGAAGGTCGGGGGATTGGACTGCTGAATAAAATTCGTGCCTATGCGTTGCAGGATAAAGGTTACGATACGGTAGAGGCCAATCACCAGCTGGGGTTTGCCGCCGATGAACGCGACTTCACCCTGTGTGCTGATATGTTTAAGCTCCTCGGCGTTGATGAAGTGCGTTTGCTGACCAATAATCCACGCAAGGTGGAGATTCTGACTGAAGCCGGAATCAATATTGTTGAACGCGTACCGCTGATCGTGGGGCGTAATCCAAGCAATACACACTACCTCGATACTAAAGCAGAGAAGATGGGGCATCTGCTGTCGAAGTAAAGCCCGGACAGGGAGCCTGTTGCGCCCTGTGAAGGTTGATACCGCCGCTGTCCTGTCAGACAGCGGCTTTTTTACGGCTTACTCCCGCAGCATATTACGGATGACGTAATGCAGAATGCCGTCATTCTGGTAATAGGTCAGCTCATTACCGGTATCAATTCGGCAGCGGGTATCAAGAACTTCACGACTGCCGTCGGTTCGCGTCAGCGTCACTTTAACCGCCGCGCCCGGCTGAAGCTGCTGAAGATGGCCGACATCGATCAGTTCGTCGCCGGTCAGCTTCAGCGTTTTCCGGGTAACCCCCTGCGGAAACTCCAGCGGCAGAATACCCATGCCGATCAGGTTTGAACGGTGGATCCGCTCAAACGACTCGGCAATCACCACGCGGACCCCCTGCAGGCGTGGCCCCTTGGCGGCCCAGTCGCGGCTGGAGCCGGAACCGTACTCTTTACCGGCAATCACCGCCAGCGGAACGCCCTCTTCCCGATAGCGCATAGCGGCATCATAAATTGCCATCTGCTCATCACTGGGAATATGGCGGGTGATGCCCCCTTCCACGCCCGGCACCATTTCGTTGCGAATGCGGATATTGGCAAAGGTCCCGCGCATCATCACTTCGTGGTTGCCGCGCCGCGAACCGTAAGAGTTAAAATCGCTGCGTTCAACGCCGCGCTCCAGCAGATAGCGTCCCGCCGGGCTGTCCGCCTTAATACTACCCGCCGGTGAGATGTGATCGGTAGTGACCGAGTCACCCAGCATCGCCAGGATCCGGGCGCCGTTGATATCCTGTACCGCCTCCGGCTCTTTTTCCATGCTGTCGAAGAACGGCGACAGGCGAATGTAGGTGGAGTCCTGGTCCCACGAATAGGTCGCTGCCTCGCTGACTTTAATCTGCTGCCATTCAGGCGTACCGGCAAAGACTTCGGCGTACTCCTTGTGAAACATTGCCGTAGAGACCATCTGAACCGCTTCGGCGATCTCGTCCGGCGATGGCCAGATATCCCTGAGATAGACCGGCCTGCCGCTGGCATCTTCACCCAGCGGATCGGTTTGCAGATTCAGCGTCATATTGCCTGACAGCGCATAGGCCACCACCAGCGGTGGCGAAGCCAGCCAGTTAGTCTTCACATAGGGGTGGATGCGTCCTTCAAAGTTACGGTTGCCGGACAGTACCGCTGCCACCGTCAGATCGCCCTGGCGGATGGCAGCCTCTATTTCTTCCGGCAGCGGCCCTGAGTTGCCGATACAGGTTGTACAGCCGTATCCGACCAGGTTGAATCCCAGGCGATCGAGGTACTTCGTCAGCCCTGCGGTGTTTAGATAATCAGAAACGACTTTTGAGCCCGGCGCCAGCGAGGCTTTGACCCACGGTTTACGCTGTAGCCCCAGGGCAGCGGCTTTTTTCGCCAGCAGCCCGGCCGCCATCATCACGCTGGGGTTGGAGGTATTGGTACAGGAAGTAATCGCGGCAATAACCACCGCCCCAGCCTCAAGCGTACAGGTCTTTCCGCTGTCGGGATCGCGATAGCTGACAGCCTGCTGATCTTTCTGCGCGTGGTTAACCTCCAGCTCGTTGCTGGCACGAAAGGCGGCCGGCACATCGCCCAACGCAACGCGATCCTGTGGGCGCTTCGGCCCCGCCAGGCTCGACTGCACCTCGCCCATATCCAGCGACAGGCTGCTGGTAAAGATCGGCTCATCGCCGGTATGGCGCCACATTCCCTGCTCGCGCGCATAGGCTTCCACCAGTGCCACCTGCTGGTCACTGCGCCCGGTCAGCTTCATGTATTCCAGCGTCACGCTGTCCACCGGGAAGAAACCACAGGTAGCACCGTATTCCGGTGCCATATTGGCAATCGTTGCCCGATCTGCCAGCGGGAGATCTTTCAGGCCGTCGCCGTAAAACTCAACGAATTTTCCAACCACGCCGTGCTTACGCAGCATCTGGGTTACGGTTAACACCAGGTCGGTAGCGGTGATACCGGGCTTCAGCTTGCCGGTCAGTTTAAATCCGACCACATCCGGGATTAGCATCGAGACCGGCTGGCCAAGCATCGCCGCTTCGGCTTCAATACCGCCTACCCCCCAGCCCAGCACGCCAAGGGCATTAATCATTGTGGTGTGCGAATCGGTGCCGACCAGCGTGTCTGGATAGGCGACTTCCCTGCCATCCTGCTGTTCATGCCAGACCGACTTGCCGAGATACTCGAGGTTAACCTGATGGCAGATGCCGGCTCCCGGCGGCACCACGCTGAAGCGGTTGAAGGCTTTCTGCCCCCAGCGCAGGAAAACATAGCGTTCGTGGTTGCGCGCCATTTCCAGATGCACATTGTCTTCAAACGCCTCGTCATCGCCGAAGCGATCGACGGTCACCGAGTGGTCAATGACCAGGTCAACGGGGGAAAGAGGGTTAACCTTTGCCACATCGCCGCCCAGCCGCTTCACCGCTTCACGCATGGCGGCGAGATCCACCACCGCCGGCACGCCGGTAAAATCCTGCATCAGAACGCGCGCCGGGCGATAGGCGATTTCACGATCGGCATGGGCATTCTCCAGCCAGCCGGCTATCGCGCGGATATCCTGTTCAGTGACGGAATCCTCATCCTGCCAGCGCAGCAGATTCTCCAGCAGTACCTTCAGGGATTTAGGCAGGCGATCGATATCGCCCAGCTCTCTGGCGGCTTTTACCAGACTGTAGATTTGATACGGTTGGCCATTTACGTTCAGCGTATCCTGGCTGATTTCACGCAGGGTCGTCGACATTGCTCCTCCTTTCTAACTCTGTTTACCCATATCCTGCCGCATAACCTGACGGAAAGCAGGGTCTGCTTTAAAGATAGTACAAAAAGAAGGTAACATTCTGATAACAACACGAATTGCCAAGTGCAGAAATGGCAAATGCCCCGCCAGCACGGGCCACGGTGCTCGGAATGATTCAATCAGATTAATAATATTTATGCTGCGAATCTGCATAAGCAGACCGTTGATGGTCAGATCGTGACAGGAACCAATGATTAAAAATAAACACTAATGCGTAGTGAAAGTTCTTCAGCGGGAGAAATGCATTTAACTTTATTCATTACCGACGTTCATTTTTGCGATCTGTATTATTTAAGATCTGCATCCGTTACTGGCGTTGAAGGTCGACCCTGACAATTGCCCTCAAAAAAGAATGTTCCGTCGTCATTATAATTCGCATCAATATAAGCGAGAGTCGTCGTTGATTATCCGGAGACGTCAGCAAGGCAGCAGCCGGACCGGATAAGTTTGTGGGCCCGGCTTTTTAATAAGCTTTGCCATCGTCAGTTCCAGAGATTCCAGACCATGGCGACAACCATTAACCAGAACAGAAATGAACCGGAGAAGAGTGCCAGCCAGGCGTTACGCTTAAGGTTGTCACTGCTGCTGCGATCGGCATCGCTTGGCGAGTGACCGAAGCTGGACGGTACAGATAATCTGCTAGCCATAATTTATTCTCACTCTGATTTACGCAATTTTTCAACCCGCCGCTGGAACCAATCCTCATCAGCCGGTTGCCCAATATCCCGTCATATTCATTAAGCTGAACGCTTAAAACATGCGTTACGCAGGAACAGTGTCAGGGTGTTCTGAGTTTATTTATTCAGTATAAATTGTTATCACTCTGAGTCATGTCCGGCTGACAGCGCGGCAGTGTCATTTATCAGAGCTCCCTTTACCCTGCTACCAACACAGTCCCCTGCTCGTTAGCGTTGGGTGTATTATGAGAATTGTCTTAATAGTCCGCAAAGGCTGGCGACGAAAAATGTGTACTGTTTCTCACTTCATCGATAACAATCGATGAACATGTGACAGAGATTTCATTTATTAAATAACGAAAGTATTCAGCGAGGGTGGTGAGAGCGCGGCACGTTGATTAAGTTCAGATTGGTTTCAATCTGAACTCAGGACCTTTAGCGAAAAAATGTCATTATTTAGCCGGTAATTTAATATCTTTAAACATCGCTTCAATATCCTCATTGGAGCGAAGTCCAACCGCCGTATCAACCACATCGCGCGTCAGATGCGGGGCAAAACGCTGTATGAAGTCATACATATAGCTACGCAGGAAGGTGCTGCGGCGGAAACCGATTTTTGTCGTGCTGTAGGTGAAAACGTCGGTGGCTTCAATCCGAACCAGGTCAGGATCGGAGACAGGATCCACCGCCATGCTGGCAATAACCCCAACCCCCAACCCGAGACGCACGTAAGTTTTAATCACATCGGCATCGGTGGCGGTGAAAACGATACGCGGGGTCAGGCCGGCACGGTTGAATGCGGTGTCCAGTTCCGAGCGCCCGGTAAAACCAAAGGTGTAAGTCACCAGCGGATACTCAGCAAGCTCTTCAATCGACACTTTCGATTTACCGGCCAGCGGGTGGTCCGGCGTCACCACAATGGCACGATTCCAGTGATAGCACGGCAGCATAATCAGATCGTCGTAAAGATGCAGCGCCTCGGTAGCAATGGCGAAATCGGCGTTGCCCTTGGAGACCGCTTCGGCTATCTGAGTCGGCGAGCCCTGATGCATATGTAGCGAAACGCGCGGATAGCGTTCAATAAAGCCTTTAATCACGTTGGGCAGCGCATAACGCGCCTGGGTATGGGTGGTGGCAACGTAAAGTGAACCTTTATCCGGCCAGGTGTGTTCTCCGGCAACGGATTTAATCGCATCAACTTTTGACAGCACTTCGCGGGCAATGCGAATGATCTCCTGCCCGGCGGGGGTAACCTGAGTCAGATGCTTTCCGCTACGGGCAAAGATTTGAATCCCAAGTTCATCTTCCAGCATCCGCACCTGCTTACTGATGCCGGGTTGGGAGGTGTACAGCCCTTCGGCCGTTGAAGAGACATTGAGATTGTGGTTTACCACCTCAACGATGTACCGCAGCTGCTGCAATTTCATTATTTATTCCGTCCGGGATCTGGAGCAACGTGCCGAAACCCTGCAGAAAGAAGACACCAGAGAACGGGTCTGCGTCAGGTTAGCGGTCTAATGCGATTTAATAATAAGAACAGAGGGATCTATAACAACTATATCAAAAATGTGGGATATGTATAGCGTCATCAGGGAAACATTCACTCACAACTGCTGAGAATATCAGCAAAGTCTCGCTTCAGGGGCAAACCTGAACGGCCTGCCCCTGCGGAGAGAGAAATCAGCGTGGATTACTTCTTGCTGACTTCCCATTTGCCATCAACATAGAAAGCCGACCAGCCGGTGGCCTTTCCGTCTTTCTCGGTGCTGACGTACTGCTGTTTAGTCTTACGGCTAAAGCGAACTACCGCTTTGTTACCGTCGCCATCCGTTGCCGGTGCCTCTGCCAGATAGCGCAGTTTTTCAGGCAGACGGTCGCGGAAGCGCTGCAGCTCTTCAACCTGCGGCGCGCGGGTTTCACGCGATTTCGGGAAGGTGTTGGCTGCCAGGAAGACACCCGCTGCCCCATCGCGCAGCACAAAGTAGGCGTCTGACTTTTCGCAGGGCAGCTCCGGCAGCGGTACCGGATCTTCCTTCGGCGGCGCCACTTCTCCGTTACGCAGAATTTTACGCGTGTTCTTACACTCGTCATTGGTACAGGCCATGTACTTACCGAAGCGCCCCATTTTCAGGTGCATTTCGGAACCACACTTCTCGCACTCCACGATCGGGCCATCGTAGCCTTTGATGCGGAATTCACCCTGTTCAATCTCGTAGCCGTCACACTCCGGGTTATTCCCGCAGACGTGCAGCTTACGCTGATTATCAATCAGGTAGCTGTCCATCGCCGTGCCGCATTTCGGACAGCGGCGACGCGCACGCAGGGCGTTGGTTTCCGCATCATCACCCTCAAGAATATTCAGAACTTCATTCTCAGGGATCAGGTTGATGGTCTGCTTGCAGCGCTCTTTCGGGGGCAGTGCATAGCCGGAACAGCCGAGGAACACCCCGGTACTGGCGGTACGGATACCCATGGGACGCGAGCAGGTCGGACATTCGATAGAGGTCAGCACCATCTGATTAGGCTGCATTCCCCCCTCTTCCGGATCTTTTTCAGCCTGTTCGAGCTGCTGGCTGAACTCACCGAAGAATTTATCCAGCACGGCCTTCCACTGTGCTTCGTTATTCGCCACCTTGTCGAGATTATCTTCCATGTTGGCGGTGAAATCATAGTTCATCAGATCGCGGAAATTTTCCTCCAGACGATCGGTTACGATTTCCCCCATCTTCTCGGCGTAGAAACGACGGCTTTCAACTTTAACGTAGCCGCGATCCTGAATCGTCGAGATGATCGAAGCATAAGTGGATGGGCGACCAATGCCGCGCTTTTCCAGTTCGCGCACCAGCGAAGCTTCGCTGAAGCGTGCCGGCGGCTTGGTAAAGTGCTGACTTGGTAACAGCTGCTGCAGGCTCAGTTCGCTGCCTACGTCAACCGGTGGCAGCGTGCGATCTTCATCACCCTTACGCAGCGCCGGCATAACGCGGGTCCAGCCGTCAAACCGCAGCGTGCGGCCCTTCGCTTTTAGTTTAAAATCAGCGGCCGCAACGGTCAGCGTGGTGGAATCATACTGCGCAGGCATCATCTGACAGGCAACGAACTGGCGCCAGATAAGCTGGTACAGCTTCTGCGCGTCCGCTTCCATATCTTTCAGCTGCTCGGACTGAATGTTGACGTCAGAAGGACGAATGGCTTCGTGCGCCTCCTGCGAATTGTCTTTGTTGGCATAGACGTTCGGGGCTTTCGGCAGATACTTCGCGCCAAATTCCTTTTCGATAAAGCCGCAAACCATGCTTACCGCATCCTGACTCAGGTTAGTCGAGTCCGTACGCATATAGGTAATATGACCCGCCTCATACAGGCGCTGCGCCATCATCATGGTTTTTTTCACGCCAAAACCCAGACGGGTGCTTGCGGCCTGCTGCAGCGTAGAGGTGATAAACGGTGCACCAGGCTTGCTGCTGGTGGGTTTGTCTTCACGATCGGCAACGACATAGCGCGCGTTTTCCAGCAGGCTGATGGCCGCCTGAGTTTGCTCTCCGTTGACCGGGCGGAATGGCTTATCGCCCTGATGCGTGACCTGCATCGGCAGATCGGTGCCCTTCGGCGTGGTCAGCGCGGCATTCAGCTCCCAGTACTCTTCCGGCACGAACGCTTTAATTTCACGCTCACGCTCCACCACCAAACGCACGGCTACGGACTGAACGCGACCGGCGGAGAGCCCGCGAGCCACTTTTTTCCACAGCAGCGGTGAAACCATGTAGCCCACCACGCGGTCCATAAAGCGACGCGCCTGTTGCGCATTCACCCGATCGATATTCAGCTCGCCAGGCTTATCAAAGGCCTGACGAATGGCATTCTTGGTAATTTCATTAAACACCACGCGACTGTAGCGTGATTCATCGCCGCCGATCACTTCCCGCAGGTGCCAGGCAATGGCTTCCCCTTCGCGGTCAAGGTCCGTTGCGAGATAGATATGGTCAGCGTTCTCTGCCAGTGATTTCAGTTCAGCAACCACTTTTTCCTTGCCCGGCAGGATTTGATAATTCGCATCCCAGCCGTGATAAGGATCGACGCCCATGCGGTTGACCAACGCCGCCTTTTCGTCTTTTTTGACCTTCTTCGCTGTTTTACTGGTTGTAGAGTCAGCGCTCTTTTTAACCGTTGATCCACTCGTCGGCAAATCGCGGATATGACCGACGCTGGATTTAACCACGAAGTCTTTTCCGAGATACTTATTGATCGTTTTGGCTTTTGCCGGGGACTCAACTATTACGAGAGCTTTTCCCATAGTTACCTTTACCTGATTTATAACATCCGAGAGTAAGTAGTGCCGTCCGGGCCTGCGCCGAACACTAACGATAGCGTTATCGGGAGAATGATGCCGACCCCGAATCACTTTTCATAAAAATTTGTGCCATCACAGACCTTTTAACACATTGATAAACGGAACTATTTACTACCTGTTAAGCGAATCGCTAACAAAGCGTAAACTCAATTTTACGCCCGGAACCCGAAACGCCCACACTCTACCTGATAAAATCCGTTACGCAACTTAATTAGCATTAAGCACAGATTTCCGCCAGAAAAGGCTGTAAAAAGAGACAGTTTTCTAAACCAACATCAAGATTGCGGATTTATCGCCCGTGCGTACAATAACCCGGTGCCTTATCACCATAAAGGAGGGATGATGATGCCAACGCAGGAAACTATCGATCGCAGCAGTCTGCTGGCTATCGCCGGCAGCATGATTGCCGAACACGAAGACTTTTTTGACGGACTCGCCGCCACGGGCGTTGAGCAAAAAGGAGACGTGCTGATCTTCAGCGGTAACTACTTCCTGGATGAGCAGGGACTGCCCGGACCGCGCACGACGACCGTGTTTAACGTATTTAAATTTCTGACGGTCGAACTGTCGCCAAAATACCGCCTGGCATCCACGGCGCCCGCCTGAGCGGGCGCTGTCGCTGAGTTACAGCAGGGGCTTTTCGCTGCGCTGCCAGAGACGCAGCAGCAGGCGCTCAGCGCTGGCCGCCGCGCTCTGGGTAAAACGATCAACCATGCGTTTGCGCTGGGCAAAGCGCACGCCGATCACCTGACGTTTTTCGATATGCTCAAGCAGCAGATCGTCACTGGTGCCAATCGCATCAACCAGCCCCTTCTCCAGCGCCTGATTGCCATACCAGTGTTCGCCGGTGGCGACGCTGTCGATATCCAGTGACGGGCGCATCTGGTGCACAAACGTCTTGAACAGCTGATGCGTTTCGTTGAGATCCTGGCGGAACTTCTCGCGTCCTGCTTCAGTGTTTTCTCCCAGCATAGTCAGGGTGCGTTTATATTCCCCGGCGGTATGCAGCTCCAGATCGATATCGTTGCGCTTTAACAGTCGGTTAAAGTTAGGGATCTGCGCCACCACGCCAATCGAGCCGATAATTGAGAACGGTGCGGCGACGATGCGTTCGGCAACGCAGGCCATCATATATCCGCCGCTGGCCGCCACTTTATCAACCGCAACGGTTAACGGGATGCCCTTATCGCGCAGGCGCTGAAGCTGCGATGCTGCCAGGCCATAACCGTGCACCACCCCGCCCGGACTTTCCAGGCGCAGCAGCACCTCATCTCCGCTGCTGGCGGCGGCAATGACAGCGGAGACCTCTTCGCGCAGCGAGGTGACCTCGCCCGCATCCATACTGCCTTTGAAATCCAGCACAAACAGCGTGGGTTTGCTTTCCGGCCTCAGCGTGCCATTTTTCAGTTGCTGTTTGGTCAGTTTGTGCTGCTGTTTTTCGGCCTTTTTGCGTTCTTTAATCCACTGTTTCTGCTGCTCTGGCTCGATCTTCGCCAGTTGCAGATCGTCGCGCATGTCGCGGTAGCGTTCGGTCAACCGTGTCAGTCTGAGCTGGCCGGTCTGACCACGCTTGCGGGCGGCAAGATTGGCAATGACCAGGGCCAGAGCGGCGACAGCCACGACTACGGTGATCGTTTTCGCTAAAAAGAGTCCATAATAAGAGAGTAGTTCCACTCAATCCGCCTTAATTAACATTGTATTAGAGTTGATCCAGTGTAACCGACTCACGGCGATCAGTCGCCTGTAACTGGTCACATGGCTTTGGCGGGCAGGCCGCAGGATTGCACTTGCCTTAATTTTCAGGCATAAAGCAATCACTCTATGTCCTGCAGGCACTTACGCCAGCCATGCCAGCCACGATGCGGACACTTTATCGCCAGAGGATTAAACCGTGCATTATCAACCGAAAAGCGATCTGCTCAATCACCGAATTATTCTTGTCACCGGTGCCAATACCGGAATCGGGCGTGAAGCCGCCCTCACCTATGCCCGCTATGGTGCGCAGGTCCTGCTGCTGGGCCGCAATACGGAACAGCTCCAGCAGGTCTGTGAGGAGATCAATCAGCACGCCCGGCAACCTGCCTGCTGGTTCCCGTTAGATCTGGAAACCGCAACGCCGGAAAGCTGCCAGCGGCTGGCTGAGGACATCGCGCGCGTGGTTCCACGGCTGGACGGCGTGCTGCATAACGCCGGGTTACTCGGCGAAGTGACACCCATGACGGCGCAAAGTCCGGCTGTCTGGCAGCAGGTGATGCGCGTCAACATTGATGGCACCTTCTTCCTGACCCAGGCGCTGATCCCGCTGCTTCTGAAATCCGCTTCCGCCTCGCTGGTGTTTACCTCCTCCAGCGTGGGCCGTCAGGGGCGTGCCGGATGGGGTGCCTATTCCGTTTCCAAATTCGCCACCGAAGGCATGATGCAGGTGCTGGCAGAAGAATACGACAGCCGCCAGCTGCGGGTTAACTGCATTAACCCGGGCGGAACCCGCACCCGCATGCGGGCCAGTGCCTTCCCGCAGGAAGACGCGATGAAGCTGAAAACCCCCGCTGATATTATGCCGCTGTATCTGTGGCTGATGGGCGACGACAGCAAGCGCAAAACCGGTATCAGCTTTGACGCCCAGCCGGGACGTAAGCCGGGAGCGGCAGAATAATGTCGGAAGAGCGCCATCAGCAGCGTCAGCAGCGGCTGAAAGAACAGGTGGATGCGCGCATTGCTGCCGCCACCGAAACCCGTGGCATCCTGATGGTGTTCACCGGCAACGGGAAAGGTAAAACCACCGCCGCCTTCGGGACCGCCAGCCGGGCTGTCGGCCATCGGCAGCGCGTTGGCGTGATCCAGTTTATTAAAGGCGAATGGCCTAACGGTGAGCGAAACCTTCTTGAGCCACACGGTGTTGAATTTCAGGTTATGGCCACCGGATTTACCTGGGACACGCAAAATCGTGCCACTGACACGGAAGCCTGCCTGAAGGTCTGGCAACACGGAAAGCGGATGTTGCGGGACAGCACGCTGGATCTGGTGGTGCTGGATGAGCTGACCTATATGGTCAGCTTTGATTACCTGCCGCTGCAGGAGGTGATCGATGCGCTACAGCAGCGCCCTGTCCACCAGAGTGTGATTATCACCGGACGAGGCTGCCACCGCGATCTGCTCGAACTGGCGGATACGGTGAGCGAGATGCGTCCGGTCAAGCACGCGTTTGACGCCGGCATCCAGGCGCAGCAGGGAATTGACTGGTAAGAACTCAGAAAAAAGGGGCCACAAGGCCCCTTTGTGTCAGCACGGCAGCTTACGGCTTGCCGTGCTGACGTTTTGAACCCGGACGACGGCTGCCGCCGGGTTTAGCCGCTTTCGTGGTGGTCGTATGGCGTTTCACCGCACGACGAATTTGATTGGCCTTGGTACGGCGGCGATCTTTTTCAACGGGTACTTTACTGACGGTTTCCGCTTCCAGCCCTACCAGCTCACGCAGGTAGTTCGTTGGCTCAAGATCCAGTTCGGTCCAGCCGCCGCGCGGCAGCCCTTTGGGCAGATTGATATCGCCGTAACGAACGCGGATCAGACGGCTGACCTGCACCCCCACCGCTTCCCACAGACGACGAACCTCGCGGTTACGGCCTTCCGTCAGGGTAACGTTATACCACTGATTAATGCCTTCACCGCCGGTAAATTTAAGGGTCTTAAACGCCGCCGGGCCATCCTCCAGCTGCACGCCACGGCTCAGCTGTTTGATTTTTGCCTCATCGACCTGACCGAATACGCGCACCGCATATTCACGCTCAACTTCGCGGCTTGGGTGCATCAGTCGGTTTGCCAGTTCACCGTCGGTGGTAAACAACAGCAGACCGCAGGTATTAACATCCAGACGGCCGACGGCAATCCAGCGCGCACCGCGCAGCTTCGGCAGGCGATCGAACACCGTTGGTCGCCCTTCCGGATCGCTGCGCGTACACAGCTCGCCCTCCGGCTTGTAGTAGGCCAGAACGCGACAAACTTCTGTAATGGATTCACTGACCGGAACAACGTGTCCGTCAATACGAATTTTCAGGGAACTGCTGGGCTCAACGCGGTCACCCAGCGTGGCCAGCTTGCCATCAACGCTGACGCGTCCGGCTGAGATCATTGCTTCGATTTCACGACGGGAACCGTGCCCGGCGCGGGCTAAAACTTTTTGTAACTTTTCGCTCATGGAGCTACCTCTGTGTCGCCTTCCCAGGCGTCATGGTGAAAATAAAAATCTTTTATTTTCAGAAACTTATATTTTATTTCGGGGGCTATTATACAGACTTTTACCCCCTCTGTAACCTGTTTGTTAAAAGGATAACTCCCTGACTTGAGTCCGCTCAGCCGGGAAGTTGCCGCCGCACTCGTATCCAACAATTCACTGTTTAAGCGTGTTTACCTGATTCATTAACTCTTATTGAACCAACGTTGATTAAAATTTATTTTCCGGCCTGATTTTCACAATGATTTTTTTATTCGAATAACGCCAACCGCTTAGATTAAGACATTATTTTCGGGCGGAATAACGACCACAAAAATACAGCCACAAAAAATAAAAATTGATTTTAAATCAACCCGTTAAAGAAGAAATAATTTCTTACTCTCTGCCGGCGGGAAGATTTTTGTTATTAGCGCATACAGCTTTAAGGATGAATAATTATCCCTCCCCTCCCCTCAGCGCTTAAGATTTTTCCTAGTAAAAGACAGGCAGTCCCGCTGTTGTGTTTATTTTCCCGATGCTTGCCGATATCTGAAACTGATACCGCGTTGACGGGGGAATTCTTTTTTTATTAACCCGCCGGGTCATCAACCGGCTCTGGACCACGCACGTCATTACCGCGCAACGGCGAGTCAACGACGTGTCTGACATGTGAAAAAAATGGCTTTTAAAAAGTGTCTGCTGGCGCTGTCGCTGCTGGCTTTAAGCGGTTGTTCCGTTGGTAGCTACAGCTACAGTCGCGAAGCGATGAAACGGGTCGATATGAATTTCGTCGGTATCCCCACCGTCCTCGGCGTCGGTGCACTCGGCACCAGTATTCCCGTCACGCCGGAATACAGTCTGACGGCAGCCCACGTGGCACGCTGGACAATGCACAGAGTCAAGGCCTATCACCCCTACTGCGATCTGGCGATCATCCATCATAAAAATAATATGAAGAATATGCCGACGTTTCGCACCACCAAAGTGGGTGAGCCAGTCCGAATATATGGCTACAGCTTTTTCTCGGCAATGCCGGTGGAATCAGCCGGCAGCAATCTGACAATAACCGCAATCCGCAACGGCTGGAATAAAAAACCCTGCGTGGCAATGGCATCCAATGCCGGAGCCGTGCAGGGGATGTCGGGCGGTGCGGTTTACAACAGCGATGACAGTATCGGCGGTGTGCTGGTCGGTTACAGCAGTGAGGTTAACAACACCGCGACCAGGGAGGTCAAATTCAGAGACGTTTCTCTCTATATTCCCTACCAGGTATTTCAGCAGTGGCTTGAGGATTCAACGTCCTGATTGCGGGGTAACCAGGCAGGAAATGATTAACCTCCTGCCCGAACGCGACTTAAAGGAACGGTTGGATATCCCCCACCCCTTCACGGACAACCACGGGGGCATCATCGGTCAGGTCGATCACCGTCGTCGGCTGCTGTCCCAGGTAACCTCCGTGAATGACCAAATCGACCAGCTTACCAATTTCATCCTGAATGGCTTCCGGGTCGGACTCGGTAAAATCATTGCCCGGAAGCATAAGCGAGGTCGACATCATCGGCTCGTTCAGCGCTTCCAGCAGCGCCAGCGCAATCGGATTCGACGGGACACGCAGGCCGATGGTTTTACGTTTTTCACTCATCAGGCGACGCGGTACCTCCTTCGTCGCCTTAAGAATAAAGGTGTAGTTACCCGGCGTGTTGTTTTTGATCAGGCGAAATGCGCTGTTGTCGACGTGAGCATAGGTTGACAGTTCAGACAGATCGCGGCACATCAGCGTGAAGTTATGATTGCCATCGAGCTGTCGAATACGACAGATGCGCTCCATGGCGTTCTTGTCTTCCAGCTTGCAGCCCAGCGCATAGCCGGAATCCGTCGGATAGACGATCACGCTGCCCTTGTTCAGCATCTCCACCGCCTGCTTGATCAGTCGCGGCTGCGGGTTTTCCGGGTGAATGTAGAAAAACTGACTCATATAAACCTCTTATCCTTACTGCAGCAATGGCTTCAACGTCGCCCGCTTCAGGTCAGGGCTTCACAATTTCGGGAAAACGCTGCCACACGGCGTCCACGCCGCCGGGTAGCCATAATTTTTTACCCAACTCAATCCACGGGCAGGGCTGATGGAAATCCGAACCCTGTGACCCCGCCAGCCGATGCTCCTGCGCGTATTGCGCCAGCTGGGTACGTTCCTGGGGAGCCTGCTGGCACTGCGCGACCTCCATCGCATCACCGCCCTGCTCGCTGAAGTGGGCAATCAGTCGCTTCAGCCACTTAGTCGACAGCCCGTAGCGACCCGGATGCGCCAGCACCGCCCGCCCGCCAGAATCATGAATTGCATCAACAGCTTGTTTAATTGTACACCACTGTGGCGGAACGTATCCGGTTTTACCGCGGGCGAGATAGTTTTTGAACACCTTCTGCATGCTGTCGGCTTTACCGGCGGCGATCAGAAAACGGGCGAAATGTCCGCGCGTCACCGCGCCGCCCTGCGCCAGCGCCAGCGCACCGGCCAGCGCACCCGGGATCCCGGCTTTATCCAGCCGTTCCGCGATCGTCCGCGCACGCGCCATCCGGCGTTCGGCCTGCTGTGCCAGAAACGCGGTCAGGCCGGGACTTGCGATATCCACACCCAGGCCAACGATATGGATTTCATGGTTTTCCCACAGCGATGACACCTCCACCCCGGCCATCAGCCGAAGCGGCAGCTGATGGCGCGCAATAGCCTCACGCGCAGGGGCAACGCCGTCAATGGTGTCATGGTCGGTGACGGCCAGCACGCCCACGCGGTGCTCTACCGCACGCAGCACCAGCTGTTCCGGGGTGAGTAACCCGTCGGATGCTGTCGTGTGAGTGTGTAGATCGAAAACAGGAAAAGAACTGAGTGGTGTCACTGCAACTGTCAAAACGGCTCCGGCATTGGCGGGAATGTCGCAGCATGATAACGTCATTCTTGCTAAGGGAAAAAGAGTATTGACTTTTTTTCTGCGTTCCAGTTAACTAGTACGAAAGTTCACGAGCAAAAGGTATCTGCATCATGTCATATTCTGACTCTCTGATGACTGGTTGGTGGCGCACTTCCCCCTGAACGGGCGATGTCGTCGTGCACGGTGAATACGTTGTGCAGATACTCAGGCCCGCTAAAAGCGGGCTTTTTTTTGAGCAAAAAACAGAGACCAAACCATGTCGAATGCCAAACCTACAGTGAAGTTGATTACCGGTAATGCGCCCTACCGTGAAGATCCGGCAGCCGTGTTCCACCAGCTCTGCGGCGCACGTTCTGAAACGCTGCTGCTGGAGTCGGCAGATGTTGACAGCAAGCGCAATCTGAAAAGCCTGCTGATTGTCGACAGTGCTTTGCGCATCAGCGCGCTGGATAAGACCGTACAGATTCAGGCGCTGTCTGAAAATGGTCGTGCGCTGCTGACGCTGCTGGATGCTGCTCTGCCCGCCTCGGTACAGAATCACATTCGCCCCGATGGCCGTGAACTGGTCTTCCCGCACAATACCGACATTCAGGATGAAGACGCCAATCTTTGTGCACTGTCGGTATTTGACGCGCTGCGTCTGATCCCGCAGTTGATCAATGCCCCGGCTGACAACCGCGAGGCGGTGCTGCTCGGTGGGCTGTTCGCCTACGATCTGGTCGCAGGCTTCGAGTCACTGCCAGAATTAAAGAACGAGCAGCGCTGCCCGGACTACTGCTTCTACCTGGCAGAGACCCTGCTGGTGATTGATCACCAGCAGCAAACCGCACGGCTGCAGGCCAGCCTGTTTACCTCTTCACCGACGGAATTTATTCGCCTGCAGAGCCGCATCGAACAGCTGCACGGCCAGATGCTGCAACCCGCCTCCGCTTTACCGGTACAATCCGTTGACGGCATGACGCTCAGCGTCAGCCAGAGCGATGAAGAGTATTGCCAGGTGGTTCGCCGGATGCAGGAAGCCATCCGTATTGGTGAAATTTTCCAGGTCGTACCGTCACGCCGCTTCTCGCTGCCGTGCCCTTCGCCGCTGGCCGCTTACGATACGCTGAAAAACAGCAATCCCAGCCCTTATATGTTCTTCATGCAGGACCGCGATTTCAGCCTGTTCGGCGCCTCGCCGGAAAGCTCACTGAAGTACGACGCCGAAAGCCGCCAGATTGAAATCTATCCGATTGCCGGTACCCGGCCGCGGGGCCGTCATGCGGACGGCACCCTGGATCGCGATCTTGACAGCCGCATTGAGCTGGAAATGCGCACCGATCATAAGGAGCTGGCGGAGCACCTGATGCTGGTTGATCTGGCGCGTAACGATCTGGCGCGTATCTGTGAACCCGGCAGCCGCTATGTGGCGGACCTGACCAAAGTGGATCGCTATACCTTCGTCATGCATCTGGTTTCCCGGGTGGTGGGCAAGCTGCGCTGCGATATCGACGTGCTGCACGCCTACCGCGCCTGCATGAACATGGGCACCCTGAGCGGCGCGCCGAAAGTTCGCGCCATGCAGCTGATTGCCAGGGCCGAAGGCACCCGTCGTGGCAGCTACGGCGGTGCGGTCGGTTACTTCACCGCCAGCGGCGATCTGGATACCTGTATCGTGATCCGTTCCGCATGGGTGGAAGATGGCGTTGCCACGGTTCAGGCCGGTGCCGGTGTGGTTCTGGACTCTGACCCTCAGGCAGAAGCTGACGAAAGCCGTAATAAAGCCCGCGCCGTTCTGCGTGCCATTGCAACCGCTCACCACTGCCAGGAGATTTTCTGATGGCCGATATTCTGCTGCTCGATAACTTCGACTCTTTTACCTATAACCTCGTCGATCAGTTACGCACCTTTGGCCATCGCGTGGTGGTTTACCGTAACAACGTCCCGGCAGCCACGCTGATCGCGCGTCTGCAGGAGATGGAAAACCCGGTGCTGATGCTTTCACCCGGCCCGGGCGCGCCGTCTGAAGCTGGCTGCATGCCGGAAATGCTGCAGCAGCTGCGCGGTCGCCTGCCGATTATCGGCATCTGCCTTGGTCACCAGGCCATTGTGGAAGCCTGGGGCGGAAAGGTCGGCCAGGCGGGTGAAATCCTGCACGGTAAGGCTTCCGCTATTACTCATGACAACGAAGGAATGTTTGCCGGATTAACCAATCCACTGCCTGTTGCGCGCTACCACTCGCTGGTCGGTAGCAATATTCCCGACGGGCTGACGGTTAATGCCACTTTCAATGGAATGGTTATGGCCGTTCGCGACGACGCGCAGCGCGTCTGCGGCTTCCAGTTCCACCCTGAATCTATTCTCACCACCCAGGGGGCTCGCCTGCTGGAACAAACCCTTGCATGGGCGCTGGCGTAACCGAGGAAAAGCTTGATGAACACTATTCTGGAAAAAGTATTTCAGGGCGAGATCCTGACGCAGGCGGAAAGCCATCAGCTGTTTTCCGCGATTATAACCGGACAGCTGGAACCTACTCAGCTGGCAGGCGTGCTGATTGCGATGAAGGTTCGCGCCGAGCATCCGCAGGAAATCGCCGGTGCGGCAACCGCTCTGCTGGAAGATGCGAAACCCTTCCCGCGCCCGGACTATGATTTTGCCGATATCGTCGGCACTGGCGGTGACGGCAGCAACAGCATTAATATTTCTACCGCCAGTGCTTTCGTGGCCGCCGCCTGTGGGCTGAAAGTGGCTAAACACGGTAACCGCAGCGTGTCCAGTAAATCAGGGTCGTCCGACCTGCTGGCGGCGTTCGGTATCAGCCTGGACTTACCTGCGCAGCAGGCGCGGCAGGCGCTGGACGATCTGAACGTCTGCTTCCTGTTTGCGCCGCAGTATCACAGTGGCTTCCGTCATGCGATGCCGGTACGCCAGCAGCTGAAAACCCGCACCATCTTCAACGTGCTTGGCCCGCTGATCAACCCGGCCCGGCCTCCGCTGGCGGTGATTGGCGTTTACAGCCCGGAACTGGTACTGCCGATTGCCCAGGCACTGAAGGTTCTGG
This sequence comes from uncultured Erwinia sp., assembly GCA_913775305.1. Lineage (GTDB taxonomy): Bacteria > Pseudomonadota > Gammaproteobacteria > Enterobacterales > Enterobacteriaceae > Erwinia. The sequence continues at coordinate 29,628 of CAJYIY010000019.1, forward strand.
GTTACCGCCGCGCGGCGGTTGTTCACGGCGGGGGCATGGATGAGGTGGCACTGCACAGCGTGACCCACGTGGCTGAACTGCGGGAAGGCGAGATCACCAGCTATCAGCTGACGCCGGAAGATTTCGGTCTCAGTATGCACCCACAGGAGGCGCTGGCCGGGGGTTCACCGGAAGAAAATCGTGACATTCTGGCGCGTTTACTCCAGGGTAAAGGCGAGCTGGCTCATGAAGAAGCCGTGGCGGCCAACGTCGCCCTGTTACTGAAGATTTTTGGCCATGAAGATTTGCGACAGAACGCGCAGCAGGCGCTGGAAACCATCCGCAGCGGCCAGGCTTACAAACACGTGGTCGCACTGGCAGGAAGAGGATAATCATGCAGCAGGAAACCGTTCTCAATAAAATCGTTGCGGACAAAGCCATCTGGCTTGCCGCACGTCAGCAGCAGCAGCCGCTGGCTTCGTTTCAAAACGATATCGTCCCGTCTACCCGCAGCTTTTATGATGCGCTGCGCGGTACGCGTACGGTGTTCATTCTCGAATGTAAAAAAGCCTCCCCGTCGAAAGGACTGATCCGCGACGATTTCGACCCGGCCACCATTGCCGGCGTCTACAGGGACTATGCTTCCGCGATTTCAGTGCTGACTGATGAAAAATATTTTCAGGGCAGCTTTGATTTTCTGCCGATCGTCAGCTCGGTGGTTACCCAGCCGGTGCTGTGCAAAGATTTTATCATCGACCCCTATCAGATTTATCTTGCCCGCTACCATCAGGCAGATGCGATCCTGCTGATGCTTTCGGTGGTCAGTGATGAACAGTACCGTCAGCTTTCTGCCGTGGCACACAGCCTGAATATGGGCGTGCTGACCGAGGTCATCAGCGAGGAAGAGCTGGAACGCGCTACCGCACTGGGTGCAAAAGTGGTGGGCATTAACAACCGCGACCTGCGCGATCTGTCCATTGACCTCGATCGCACCCGCCGTCTGGCGCCGAAGGTGGCGCATGGCGTGACGGTGATCAGCGAATCCGGCATCAACAGCTACGCTCAGGTACGTGAACTGAGCCACTTTGCTAACGGTTTCCTGATTGGCTCTGCGCTGATGGAAGAGGACGATCTGGCCGAAGCGGTCCGGCGGGTGCTGATCGGTGACAACAAAGTTTGCGGTTTGACCCGCCCGCAGGATGCGCAAAGCGCTCGGGCAGCGGGGGCAATTTACGGCGGCCTGATCTTTGCCGACGGTTCCCCGCGCAAAGTCGACCTCTCCGTCGCACGATCGGTTATTGCTGCTGCCTCGTTAAAGTATGTTGGCGTGTTCCGCAATCAGCCACTGAGTGACGTTGTCACTGTTGCCGGCGAACTGGCGCTGACGGCGGTACAGCTGCATGGCGACGAAGACCGTCAGTACGTCAGCCAGCTGCGCGACGCGCTGCCGGCCGGAGTCCAGATCTGGAAAGCCTTCAGTATCCGCGACACTCTGCCGCAGCGCGACTGGCAACACGTTGATCGCTACGTATTCGACAACGGTAACGGCGGCAGCGGACAGGCATTTGACTGGTCGGTTCTGGAGGGGCAGACATTAAAGAACGTGCTGCTGGCCGGCGGATTAAGCGCCGATAACTGTGTGACAGCTTCCCGACTCGGCTGTGCCGGTCTGGACTTCAACTCCGGTGTGGAAAGCGCGCCAGGCATAAAAGATGCCGACAAAATGGCCTCGGTATTTCAGACGCTGAGAGCCTACTGAACCAACGGACACCCGTGCCGAAGGGCAGATAATTTTCGTCGGGCGTGATTCACGTCCGCGCAGAGAGAGAATAAAGAGACACACTATGACACGATTAAACCCCTATTTTGGCGAGTTTGGCGGTATGTATGTGCCGCAGATCCTGATGCCCGCGCTGCAACAGCTGGAAGACGCTTTTATCAGCGCCCAGAGCGACCCGAAATTTCAGGCTGAATTTACCAGTCTGCTGAAAAACTATGCCGGTCGCCCAACGGCACTGACGCGATGTCACAACCTGACCAAAGGCACGAAAACCCGCCTGTACCTGAAGCGCGAAGATCTGCTGCACGGCGGCGCGCACAAAACCAACCAGGTGCTGGGTCAGGCTCTGCTCGCCAAACGCATGGGCAAGAAAGAAATTATCGCTGAAACCGGCGCGGGTCAGCACGGCGTGGCGTCAGCGCTGGCCTGCGCCCTGCTGGGCCTGAAGTGCCGCATTTATATGGGCGCGAAGGACATTGAACGCCAGTCGCCGAACGTCTTCCGTATGCGGCTGATGGGTGCGGAAGTGATCCCGGTTCACAGCGGTTCGGCCACGCTGAAAGATGCCTGTAATGAGGCGCTGCGCGACTGGTCCGGCAGCTATGAAACCGCTCACTACATGCTGGGAACCGCGGCCGGTCCGCATCCTTTCCCGACTATTGTGCGTGAGTTTCAGCGGATGATTGGTGAAGAAACCAAAGCGCAGATCCTTGAGCAGGAAGGCCGACTGCCGGATGCGGTCATTGCCTGCGTCGGCGGGGGATCAAATGCGATTGGCATGTTTGCCGACTTTATTGAAGAGAGCAGCGTTGGTTTGATCGGCGTTGAGCCAGCCGGTCATGGTATTGAATCCGGCGAACACGGCGCACCGTTGAAGCATGGCCGCGTGGGCATCTATTTCGGCATGAAAGCGCCGATGATGCAGACTGAAGATGGCCAGATCGAAGAATCCTACTCGATCTCCGCCGGTCTGGATTTCCCCTCCGTCGGGCCTCAACATGCCTATCTGAACAGCACTGGCCGAGCGGATTACGTGTCGATTACCGATGAAGAAGCGCTGGATGCGTTCAAGGCGCTTTGCCGTCATGAAGGGATCATCCCGGCGCTGGAATCGTCACATGCCCTCGCCCATGCCTTAAAAATGGCCCGTGAAAACCCGGAAAAAGAACAGCTGCTGGTGGTTAACCTGTCCGGCCGCGGCGATAAAGACATTTTCACCGTACATGACATTTTCAGCGCCAGGGGAGAAATTTGATGGAACGTTACGATCGTTGTTTTAAGCGCCTGGCAGAACGCCATGAGGGCGCGTTTGTTCCCTTCGTTACGCTCGGCGATCCAACGCCGGAGCTGTCGCTGCAAATTATTGATGCGCTGGTTGCAGGGGGTGCGGATGCACTTGAATTAGGCATCCCCTTCTCGGATCCCCTCGCCGATGGTCCGACGATTCAGAATGCGACGCTGCGCGCGTTTGCCGCTGGCGTCACCCCGGCGCAGTGCTTTGAAATGCTGGCGGCCATCCGCCAGAAATACCCGGAACTGCCCATCGGGCTGCTGATGTACGCCAACCTGGTGTTTTCCAACGGGATCGACAACTTCTATGCCCGCTGCCAGCAAGTGGGTGTGGATTCGGTACTGGTTGCGGATGTGCCGATCGAAGAGTCCGCGCCGTTCCGCCAGTCAGCGATGCGCCACGGCGTGGCACCTATCTTTATCTGCCCGCCGAATGCCGGAGATGACCTGCTGCGTGAGATCGCCTCACACGGTCGCGGCTATACCTATCTGTTGTCCCGTGCGGGAGTCACCGGTTCGGAAACCCGTGCGAATCTGCCGTTGAAGCACCTGATCGATAAGCTGAAAGAATATCATGCTGCCCCGCCACTGCAGGGATTCGGTATCTCAGAAGCGTCTCAGGTGGAAGAAGCCATTCACGCAGGCGCAGCCGGGGCCATTTCGGGATCGGCTATCGTAAAAATTATCGAACAGCATCACAAAAACCCGACGGTTATGCTGGCGGAACTGACGGCTTTTGTCAGTAAACTGAAAGCCGGTACGCGCTAATAACCCTGCCCTGAATTAATGCCTTATCACGCCGATAAGGCATTATTTTCTTTCTCTTTTTAACATTCTGAACTTGCAGAATCACCGTCTGTGTCTAAGAATTAAGTTACGCCGCCATTTCTGCGGTTACTGACTGAACAGGGAGAAATGCAATGAAGCTGTTTAAAATGTTATCAGGAATGATTGCCGCTACCGTAGTTGCACTCAGCGTCACCGCCTGCGCGCCAACCGCAACGCAGGAAGGGACCGGTGGCTATATTGACGACACGGTGATCACGACCAAGGTGAAGGGCGAACTGCTGCATGACCAGTCGCTTAAATCGACCGCCATCAGCGTGGAAACGTTCAAAGGACGCGTACAGCTGAGTGGTTTCATTAACTCGCCGCAGATGGCAAACCGCGCGGTTGAGATCACCCGTGGCGTGCCGGGTGTGAAATCTGTTGTGAATAACCTGCAAATTAAATAACGGCGTAAACCACATAAAAAAGGCGCGAATTTCGCGCCTTTTTACGTTTTGTGGGCTTAGAAACGGTAGCCTGCGCCAAAGAAGAACACAAACGGGTTCACGTGCGTGTCAATGCTGTGACGATCCTCTCCGGCGCTGAAGCGCACTTTAGTATTAATATCGATGTACCACAGCGAGGCGTTCAGCATCCAGTCCGGGGTCAACTGGTAATCCAGGCCAACCTGACCGGCCACGCCCCAGGTATTTTTCACACTGAGATTGCTCAAACCTAAATCTTGACCAGTCTGGTTAAAGTCGGTGTTGTAGAACATGGTGTAGTTCACCCCCACACCGGCATAAGGCTGCCATTTGCTGGTGTTACCCATGAAGTACCACTGTGCCATTAGCGTTGGCGGCAGCTGATGCACAGTGGCCAGATTGCCGGTCGCACGCAGCCCCACTTTGTGGCGGAAAGGCGTTGCACCGAGAAGCTCAATACCTATATGGTCAGTTGCCATATAGGTAAAGGTCAGCCCCAGTTGCGTGTTATTGTTGACATGGAATTCGCCCAGGCCGAGGACGTTATCGGAACCGCCAGTCGGCCGCACAGTAGCGGAACCCGCGCGCATAAAGAAATCGCCTGCTTCGTGTGCCGATGCAGCCACCGGTAACAGGGTAACGACTGCCAGTGCTAATGCTCTCAGTTTCATGACCACTCCTTTGTAAATTTAAAAAAACGTTTCTAAGCACCTGTGTCCTACTGCGAGGACTTATGCAATTTCAGGACACATATTTACGCTGATTTTCTGGAAAGGTCATGCGAATCATTTTTTTCATTATCTATATAAAACAATGACTTGATTTAGATCAATTTCCTGCCGCTCCGGCACTGGAAAAATCCGATTGACCATTATTTTAGAAACCCTTAATTTTCTGGTTTCCTGTGATGTGATTTTGATTCAAAGCCTCAGGAGGGGTGGGCAATCAGATGAGCGATACTCTTAATCCTTGCGTTAGTTGCGGTGCGTGCTGCGGCACGTTTCGCGTTTCCTTTTACTGGGCAGAAGCTGATGATGGCGGCGGCGTTGTGCCGGTTGAACTGACCGAACCCCTGAATCTTTTTATGCGCAACATGCGCGGCACCAACGATCGTTCACCGCGCTGCGTTGCCCTGCAGGGCGAGATTGGCAGCTGCGTCTCATGCGGTATTTATGAGCAACGCCCCACGCCCTGCCGCGAGTTTGATATGTCGGGTGAAAACGGCTTGCTTAACGAAAGCTGTGACCGGGCGCGGGCAAAATATGGCCTGCCACCGCTATTTATCCCGATAAAACCTTCTTTAATCGAAAGTTATGTCAATCTGAGTGCCAGCACCCATCAGGAACATGTACAATCTCCGGGTCTATAAAATCGGCCTTTCAAGGAGTTTACATGTCTATCACGGCGGCTTCGCTATACCGTGACACGGGGAATTTTTTCCGCCATCAGATCCTGACTATTGTGCTGCTGGCGCTGCTGACCTCGTTTATTTCCGTGCTGACTGGTCACGCACTGACGCCCAATGCGGATCAGATGGCGATCCTGAATGACGGGGCCTCGGGTTCAGCCACCAGTCTGATGGAGATGGTGCAGAATATGTCACCGGACCAGCAGCAGGTTCTGCTGCGTGCTTCGGCAGCGGGGACATTTGCGGCGCTGGTGGGCAACACGCTGTTACTGGGCGGGATGCTGAGCCTGATCCCGATGGCCTCTGCCGGACAGCACGTCAGCGCCCTGCGCGCGATCGGTGCATCAGCACCGAAGCTGCTGTCGCTGCTGCTGCTGACGTTCCTGATGACGCTGGTGATCCAGCTGGGCTTTATGGTTCTGGTGGTGCCGGGCGTGCTGCTGGCGATTACGCTTTCGCTGTCCCCGATGCTGCTGGTTAATGAGAAGGTCGGCGTGTTTGGCGCCATGCGCGGCAGTATACGTCTGGTATGGGGCCATATGAAGCTGGTTGCTCCGGCGGTTCTTTTGTGGATTGTTGCCAAGCTGGTTGTACTGCTGATGGCTTCCTCAATGACCGTGCTGCCGGCAAACGTTGCCTCGGTACTGCTGAACGGGTTAAGCAACCTGGTGTCAGCCCTGTTGATTATTTACCTGTCTCGTTTATATATGTTGTTACGCTAATTCATTCTGAATGCCTCGACAGAGGCATTCAATGGATGATTTGATAAGATACTGGTCTGATATCTGGAAGCCGCTATGAAGCAGTTACTCGACTTTCTTCCCCTCGTGGTCTTTTTTGTTTTTTATAAACTGTACGATATTTTTATTGCCTCCGGCGCGCTGATCGTCGCTTCCGCCCTCGCTCTGGCCGTCGGCTGGTTTGTTTATCGCAAAGTCGAAAAAATGAGTCTGGTGACCTTTGCGCTGGTTGCGGTCTTTGGAACATTAACCATTGCCCTGCATAACCCCGACTTTATCAAGTGGAAAGTCACGATTATCTACGGTCTGTTCACCCTCGCTTTGCTGTTCAGCCAGTGGTTTATGGAAAAGCCATTAATTCAGAAAATGCTGGGTAAAGAGCTTCAGCTGCCGGAATTCGCCTGGCGTCGTCTGAATGTTGCCTGGGCGCTGTTCTTCTTCGTCTGCGGGCTGGCCAATATCTATGTTGCTTTCTGGCTGTCTCAGGACACCTGGATGAACTTCAAAGTGTTCGGCCTGAGTGCCCTGACCCTGCTGTTTACCCTGCTGAGTGGCATCTATATTTACCGGTTAATGCCGCAGCAGGAAGACAATAACGGAAGCAAACCATGAGCGAACAACAACGCGTACCGCAGGGTGAGATGGTGCTACGCACCCTGGCAATGCCTGCGGATACCAATGCCAACGGCGATATTTTCGGTGGCTGGCTGATGTCTCAGATGGATATGGGTGGCGCCATCCTGGCGAAGGAGATCGCCGGAGGACGTGTGGTGACGGTTCGCGCCGACGGTATGACCTTTCTTAAGCCGGTCGCCGTTGGCGATGTGGTGAGCTGCCACGCGCGCTGTATCCGCACCGGTACCAGCTCCATCACCATTAACATCGAAGTATGGATTAAAAAGGTCTCTTCGGAGCCGATTGGCCAGCGCTACTGCACCACCGAGGCGGTATTTATCTATGTTGCGGTAGATCAGCTGGGCAAACCTCGTCCTCTGCCTGCCGATAAAATCCATTACACCGCTGAAGAGTGACCGGGCAGGCGCCTGACAGGTCGCAGTTTCATCGGTGATAAAAAAAGGGCTTTCGCCCTTTTTTTATTCAATTTTGCCACCAGCGCTGATTTTAAATACGATGCTGGCGGTCATGTCTTTGCCCGGCTTGTTCGGCTCATAGCGCCACTTGCGCATCGCCTGCTTAACTTCGCGTTCAAACATATTGCGCGGTTCTGCGGAAAGAATGCGCACGTTATCGACCCGTCCGGTGCTGTCGACGTCAAACTGAACGCGAACGCGCCCCTCCAGCCGCAGTGCAAAAGCACGCGTAGGATAGCCCGGAATGGTCTGGCTGAGCACGCGTGGCCCGCTGGAAACGGCAGCAGACGATGCCTGCGACAGCTTTGGCGCGGTAGACGGTTTAGACGTTTGCGGTTGAGTGAGCGGCTCAGCCTGACGCGTCTCCTGGGGTTTCACCTCTTTCTTCGGTTTTACCACCTCTTTTTTTACCGGTTGCGGCTTCGGCTTTGGTTTGGGCTTAGGCTGAGGTTTAGGAATGGGCACCGGCTCCGGTTTTGGCGGCTCAGGCAGCGGCTCTGGTTCAGGTTCTGGTTCAGGCTCGGATTGTGGCTCCGGCTGAGCCTGCGCAGGCACCGGTTCAGGTTCTGGCTGTACCTCAGGCGCGACCAGCGAGACGCTGATAGGCTGAGATGCTTTTGGCACATCAGCCTTCTGGTGAAATGAGGCATAAAGCAGAGCTGCGATAACCGAGCCATGCAGTACAACTGAAATCAGCAGAGGCAAAGTCGCGCGGCGTGGTAGTGATGTTGTCAGCGTCGTCATAATCTTTAGGGTCAAAATGTGAAGCACTGAGTTTAAATGCAAATAGCAATCAGTTTCAACAACCTCTCACCGCTTATCCCCGATTTCCCGCTTATTGCCTGACAAGCTGACCTTTATCAAGCGCGTACTATCTTTTAATTGCACAAAAGTTAACGATCACTTAACGTGATGCCCGAATCTTATTCCCCGACAGGAGTGCTTAAAGGTGCTTTATGTAATTTACGCTGAAGATCACGCGGATTCTCTGGAAAAACGCACTGCGGTTCGCCCTGCCCATCTGGCACGTTTGCAGCTTTTACGTGACGAAGGGCGTCTGATTATCGCGGGTCCGATGCCGGCAGTCGACAGCAATGAACCCGGCGTGGCTGGCTTTACCGGTTCAACGGTCATCGCCGAGTTTCCATCGCTGGAAGCCGCGCAGTCCTGGGCGCAGGACGACCCTTATATTGCCGCAGGCGTGTATAAGCAGGTTGCCGTTAAGCCGTTTAAAAAGGTTTTCTGAATAAAAACAATTAATTAAGATCATTTTTCTTTACACCAGTGGGCAGATAACCCCGATCGGTACGCCATAAAGTACGTCACGTTTTCTGCTCATTCGTCCTGGTTTCTGCCGCTTTTCTTCCCTCCACGAAAATACTCGCCCCGAGGTATCCGATGAGCCCCATTTTGCTACCTGCCGTTTCTGACGCCGGACCGTCCCTGAAAGAAGGTCCGGACTCTGCGGCCAGGAAGGTCGTTGATGAGCTCCAGCAGGTCGTCGGCATGTCGGACGAGAAGCAGAGGGCGGAGATGTTCGGACCAAAGCCCTGACGGCGCTGATGCCCGTGTAGCCGCAGCACGAGCGTGAACAGCGCGAAATCCCCGCAACGGCGGAACATCATGATCAAGACAGGCTTTCGGTCAGGCGCTACATCCCGGCAGCCGATCTGCGTTCAGGAAACCTGGGTGATAAACAGAATTGAGCGGCGCTGCTGCTGGCTCACCTGGTGACGGAACGAGTGCATGCGGCCGTAGCGGCGTGACTGCCCTTCTAACCAGCGCGCTCTGCGACGCTGTACCTGACGCATCATTCGCCAGCGCGCTACTTCGTTTCTGCTCCGTTTCATTACACCCTCAGTTTATAATTGTCGCATCAAATGTAGCCAAAAATCTCGCGCGGCATTATAGACCTTTCTGCACTGCGACGAGATCCGATCTCTTCGCGACTGAAAATTTTCTTAAAGGTTTCCAGACCTGCCATCAGCACGTAAACTTCTTCCTAACTCGACCGTGAACAGGATTTCCACTTAATGACCACTTTTTACACCGTGATGAGCTGGCTGCTGGTTTTTGGATACTGGTTACTGATTGCCAGCGTGACGCTGCGCATCCTGATGAAGCGCCGTGCCGTGCCGTCGGCGATGGCCTGGCTGTTGGTGATCTATATTCTGCCGCTGGTCGGGATTATTGCCTATCTCTCATTCGGTGAACTGCATCTCGGCAAGCGTCGTGCCGAGCGGGCGAGAACCATGTGGCCATCCACCGCACGCTGGCTGAAGGATTTGAAGTCCAGTCAGCATATTTTCGCCGACGGTAACAGTGACGTTGCGCGTTCGCTGTTTCAGCTGTGTGAAAACCGTCAGGGCATTGCCGGGGTTAAGGGCAACCAGCTTCAGCTACTAACCAGCAGCGACGACACGATGAAGGCGCTGATCCGCGACATCCAGCTGGCCCGTCACAATATCGAGATGGTGTTTTATATCTGGCAGCCCGGCGGGATGGCGGATGAAGTGGCGGAGTCGCTGATGGCCGCGGCGCGGCGCGGCGTCCACTGCCGACTGATGCTCGACTCCGCGGGCAGCGTGGCCTTTTTCCGCAGCCCATGGGCCGCGATGATGCGCACCGCCGGCATCGATGTTATCGAAGCGCTGAAGGTCAGCCTGCTGCGCGTGTTCCTGCGCCGGATGGATCTGCGCCAGCATCGCAAAGTGGTACTGATTGATAACTATATCGCCTACACCGGCAGCATGAACCTCGTCGATCCCCGCTATTTTAAGCAGGATGCCGGCGTTGGCCAGTGGGTGGATCTGATGGCGCGCATGGAGGGCCCGGTGGCGACCACCATGGGCATCATCTATTCCTGCGACTGGGAAATTGAAACCGGTAAACGTATTCTGCCTCCCCCGCCGGACGGCAACATCATGCCGTTTGAACAGGAAAGCGGCCATACCATTCAGGTGATCGCCTCCGGGCCTGGCTTTCCTGAGGATATGATCCACCAGGCGCTGCTCACCGCCATTTATTCAGCGCGAGAGCAGCTGGTGATGACAACGCCTTACCTGGTACCGAGCGACGATCTGCTGCACGCCATCTGCACCGCTGCGTTTCGCGGGGTCGACGTCAGTATTATTGTTCCGCGCCACAACGATTCGATGCTGGTTGGCTGGGCCAGCCGCTCCTTCTTTAGCGAACTGCTGGAAGCGGGCGTGAAGATTTACCAGTTTGAAGGCGGCCTGCTGCACACCAAAAGCGTACTGGTTGACGGCCAGCTGAGTCTGGTCGGCACGGTTAATCTGGATATGCGCAGCCTGTGGCTGAATTTTGAAATCACGCTGGTGATTGATGACGACGGTTTCGGCAGCGATCTCGCCCGCGTTCAGGACGATTATATCGCCCGTTCCCGCCTGGTTGATGCGCAGCGCTGGTCCCGCCGTGCTTACTGGAAACGCATCGTTGAACGACTGTTTTACTTCTTCAGTCCATTGCTGTAAAACGAGCGGGATTGAAAATGCGGCATCGCCCGCTTGCCGAACAGGAAATATTATGGATTTAAATAACCGTCTTACCGAAGATGAAACGCTGGAACAGGCTTACGATATTTTTCTTGAGCTGGCCGTGGATAATCTCGACCCGGCTGACGTGATTTTGTTTAACCTGCAGTTTGAAGAGCGCGGCGGTGCCGAGCTGTACGATCCTTCTGAAGACTGGGCTGAGCACGTGGATTTCGACCTGAATCCTGACTTCTTTTCGGAAGTGGTAATCGGCCTGGGTGATGCAGACGGTGAGCCGATTACCGATGTCTTCGCCCGCGTTCTGCTCTGTCGCGAAAAAGACCACAAGCTGTGCCACATTTTGTGGAAAGAATAACCTAGTCAACAGGCCCGGGCGATGAGTCGGGCCTGCTGTGATCGGCCTCAGGAAGTTTTGAGCCACAGCTTTTACAGAAATGCGCAGTCACCTCATGTCGGTTATCTTTGCAGCGGTAACACATACGCTGATAGCGACGACGATGCATGGCCTCAGTCATATACGAACTCATCACGCCCGTCGGGATCGCAATCAGTGAATATCCCAGAAGGATCAGCACCGTAGACAGAATGCGCCCCAGTGCCGTGTGCGGCGTAATATCGCCGTACCCGACCGTGGTCAGCGTCACCGTTGCCCAGTATACCGAGACCGGCAGACTGGTAAAGCCATGCTCCGGCCCCTCAATGACATACATCAGCCCACCAAAAAGACAAATCAGTATCATCAACACGCCAAAAAACAGCAGCAGTTTTTTGCGTGCGCTATACAGGCTGTCCCACATCACGTTGGCAGACCCGATGTAGCGCAATACCTTCACCAGACGCAGCAAACGTAATACCCGCAGCAGGCGAATAGCCATCACATATTGCAATGCCATATCAGGCCAGATGAAGTAGATATAGAGCGGCAGCACGGTAATCAGGTCGATGATGCCATAAAAGCTGAAGCCGTAACGCAGCGGATGGCGGCTGGTCGCCAGCCTGAGCAGATACTCTATGGAGAAAATCAGGGTGAAAAGGTATTCCAGCAGCAGGAAAGCGCGACTGCTGGAGCCGGACACACGCATCGCATCAGGCAGCCCGGACTCAATAAACACCAGCGCCACGCTGAGTAAAGAGGCCAGGATCCAGAAGATTTCAAAAATATGTCCGCTTCGGGTGTGAACATCAAAAAGAAAGGCGTAAAGCCTGCCGCGTTTATTTTTACTGCCATTCATCGCCCGTCCCCGCGCATTCCATTGCAATTGGTCATTTTCAGAGGACGCGACAGGTAAGATCAAGCTTTACCCTGAGACAAAAATAAAACCCGCATTGAAAGTTCAAAACGGGTTTTCACAGGCTGATGGCGGGCAACGGCTTACATCGGATCGACCTTCAGACAGGACACCGCATGGCGGAAGCTGCCCTCCAGCAGCGGCCGGGTTTTGGCACATTCCGGCCCGGCAATCGGGCAGCGGGTGCGAAATACGCAGCCCGAGGGCGGGTTGATCGGCGATGGCAGCTCACCGTCCAGCAGCTGGATGACTTTGTTCTTTTCCAGATCGGGATCGGGGATCGGCACGGCAGACATCAGCGCACGAGTGTAGGGATGCTGCGGATTCTGATAAACCCGATCGTAAGTCCCCAGCTCCACGGCATGCCCTAAATACATCACCAGCACGCGGTCGGATATGTGTTTAACCACTGCCAGGTCGTGGGCGATGAAAATCAGCGACAGGCCCATCTCTCGCTGCAACTGCTGTAGCAGGTTAACCACCTGTGCCTGAATAGAGACATCCAGCGCGGAGACCGGCTCATCGCAGATAATCAGCTTCGGCTCCAGGATCAACGCGCGGGCAATACCTATACGCTGGCACTGACCTCCTGAGAACTCGTGGGGATAGCGGTTAATCAGATTTGGCAGTAGCCCAACCTTCAGCATCATCGCCTTGACGCGATCTTTCACTTCCTGCCGCGCCATTTTCGGATGATAGGTGCGCAGCGGCTCGGCGATAATTTCACCAATGGTCATACGCGGATTCAGCGAGGCCAGCGGATCCTGAAATATCATCTGAATGTCGCTGCGCGCGGCGCGCCATTCCTCTGCCGTTTGCCCCAGCAGATCGCGGCCCAGCCAGGCGACCCGGCCTTCGGTGGCTTTCACCAGTCCGATAATTGCCCGTGCGAGCGTTGACTTGCCGCAGCCCGATTCACCCACAACGCCAAGGGTTTCCCCCTCATACAGGCGCAGGCTGACACCGTCCACCGCCTTCAACGTTTTTGGCGGCTGCCAGAACCACTGACGACCATCCTTAATGTCGAAGTGCACTTTCAGATCGGCAATTTCCAGCAGAACCTTCTTCTCAGCAACCGTTGTCATACCAGCTCCTCCACCGGTTTGAAGCAGGCACGCAGGCGCCCTTCACCAAAACCTGTCAGCGGCGGCTCAGCGCTACAGATATCCATCGCATGCGGGCAGCGCGGCTGGAACGGGCATCCCGTTGGCAGGCGCAGCAGGTTGGGCGGATTACCCGGAATAGTCATCAGCGACTCGCCCTCTTCGCTGTCGAGGCGAGGCACGGCGTTCAGCAGGCCAATCGAGTACGGATGGGACGGACGATAGAACACATCACGCGCGTTGCCGTATTCCATGGTGCGCCCGGCATACATCACCAGCACCCGATCGCAGATCCCCGCTACCACGCCAAGATCGTGAGTAATCATGATAATAGCGGTATTAAATTCCCGTTTGAGCTCGTTCAACAGGGTCATTATCTGCGCCTGAACGGTCACATCCAGTGCTGTGGTCGGCTCGTCAGCGATCAGCAGTTTTGGCCGGCACAGCAGCGCCATGGCGATCATCACGCGCTGTCGCATGCCACCGGAAAACTCATGCGGGAACATTTTCATGCGCTTGCGCGCTTCCGGCATTTTTACCGCATCCAGCATCCGTACCGACTCTTCAAATGCCTGAGCGCTGCTCATCCCCTTATGGAGTTGAAGCACTTCCATCAGCTGTTGCCCCACGCGCATGTAAGGATTCAGCGAGGTCATCGGGTCCTGAAAAATCATTGCCATCTTTTCGGCACGCAGCCGGTTCAGCTTTTTCTCCGGCAGATTGAGGATCTCCGCGCCGTCAAAACGGGCCGAACCGCCAATCCGGCCATTGCTGGCCAGCAGCCCCATCAGGGCAAAGGCGGTCTGCGATTTGCCAGAGCCCGATTCACCGACGATACCCAGCGTCTCTCCCGCACGCAGTGAAAAGTTAAGGTCATTGACCGCCGTGACGTCGCCGTCCGGCGTGTTGAAGGTCACCCGCAGATCCTTAACATCCAGCAGCGCCCCGCTCTGTTTGCTGTGTGTTCTGACCGTTTCCAGTTCAATAACGCTCATCGTGTTCTCCTTAGCGGTCTTTCGGGTCGAGGGCATCACGCAGGCCATCGCCGATAAAGTTAAAACAGAACAGGGTAATCACCAGAAAACCTGCCGGGTAAAGCAGCAGCCATGGAGACACCTCCATAGAGTTGGCACCGTCACTGAGCAGCGCGCCCCAGCTGCTCAGCGGCTCCTGAGTACCCAGCCCGAGGAAACTGAGGAACGATTCAAACAGAATCATGCCTGGCACCAGCAGCGAGGCATACACCACCACCACGCCCAGCACGTTAGGCACGATATGGCGCAGCACGATGCTCAGGGTGGATACGCCGCCGACCTGGGCCGCTTCGATAAACTCCTTACGCTTCAGGCTGAGGGTCTGACCGCGAACGATACGCGCCATATCCAGCCAGGAGACCATGCCGATGGCGACAAAAATCAGCAGGATATTCTGGCCGAACAGCGTCACCAGCAGGATCACGAAGAACATAAACGGGAAGGAGTTGAGGATTTCCAGCAGGCGCATCATCACCGAGTCAGTTTTACCGCCAAGGTATCCTGCCAGCGTGCCGTACAGCGTGCCGACCACCACGGCCACCAGCGCGGCTGCAATACCCACCATCAGAGAAATACGCCCCCCAATGGCCACGCGCACCAGCAGATCGCGGCCCGACGAGTCGGTTCCGAAATAGTGGCCGCTGCTGAATTCGGGTGCTGCGGACATCATCGCCCAGTCGGTATCGTCGTAGGTAAACGGCGACAGCATCGGCGCAAAGGTAACGAACAGCGCGATCAGAACCAGCACAAACAGGCTGGCCACCGCCGCACGGTTATGAATAAAGCGCCGGCGCGCATCCTGCCACAGGCTGCGCCCTTCGATGTCCATCTTTTCAGTGAAATTTTCCAGAGCTTCGCTGTTTTTCTTGCTTAAAATCATTTTCAGCTCCTGCTCAGTAACGAATTTTCGGATCGATCACGGCATAAAGCACGTCAACAATCGCGTTAAACAAAATAGTCAGCGCACCGACCAGAATGGTCAGACTTAATACCAGCGAGTAATCGCGGTTTAATGCGCCGTTAACGAACAGCTGACCGATGCCCGGCAGGCCGTAAATGGTTTCAATAACCATCGAACCGGTGATGATGCCGACAAAGGCCGGACCAAGGTAGGACAGCACCGGCAGCAGTGCAGGTTTGAGCGCATGGCGCAGAATAATGCGGCGCATAGGCAGGCCTTTGGCGCGGGCCGTGCGAATAAAATTCGAGTGCAGGACTTCAATCATCGACCCGCGAGTAATACGCGCGATACTGGCAATATAGGCCAGCGACAGCGCCACCATCGGCAGGATCATGTACTGCAGCGCCCCACCGTTCCAGCCGCCTCCGGGCAGCCACTTCAGGGTGATGGAGAACAGCAATACCAGCAGCGGCGCCACCACAAAGCTTGGTATGACAATCCCCGTCATCGCCACCCCCATCACCGCGTAATCCCACTTACTGTTCTGCTTCAGTGCGGCAATCACTCCGGCGGTGACGCCGAATACCAGTGCCAGCAGAAATGCCGCTGCGCCGAGCTTCGCCGAAACCGGGAATGAAGAGGCCACCAAATCGTTAACGGTATAGTCCTTGTATTTAAATGAGGGACCGAAATCACCGTGCGCCAGCTGCTGGAGATAGTCGAGATACTGCTTCCACATCGGGTCGTTGAGATGATATTTGGCTTCAATATTCGCCATGACTTCCGGTGTCAGCACGCGTTCACCGGTAAACGGACTGCCGGGTGCCAGCCGCATCATAAAGAACGAGATGGTGATTAAGATAAACAGCGTTGGAATCGCCTCAAGGAAGCGACGGAATATAAATTTTAACATTGCCCGTACCTGCTGGCTCAAAGCCGCAGAGGCGAACCTCTGCGGTGACATTGCTTTAAATGGGCAGCGAAACTGCCCGTCGTACTCAGTGTTTAATCATGTAGAGATCTTTATCGTGGCTGTTATCCAGCGGGTCTTTCCCGGTGTAGCCCCCCACATAAGGCTTCACTAAGCGCAGATTTTTATAATAATAAACCGGCACAATCGCCGAGTCGGCGTCGAGGATTTTCTCAGCCTGCGCGTAAATTTCAGCACGTTTGCCTTCGTCACCGGCAGCCAGGGCCTGTGCCATCACCTTGTCAAACTCAGGATTCTTGTAATGCGAGGTGTTGTTGCTGCTGTCAGAGAGCATGGTATTCAGGAAGCTGGTCGGTTCATTATAGTCGGCGCACCAGGCCGCGCGCGCAACGTCAAAGGTGCCCTGATGTCGGGTATCAAGGAAGGTTTTCCACTCCTGATTTTGCAGCTTGACGTTCACGCCAAGATTCTTTTTCCAGATAGATGCAGCGGCAATCGCCAGCTTTTTGTGCAGATCCGAGGTGTTGTACAGCAGGTCAAAGGTCAGCGGTTTATCCGCCGTGTAGCCCGCTTCGGCCAGCAGTTTCTTCGCCTCCTCGTTGCGTTTTTCCTGCGACCAGCCGAACCACTCCGGCGGCGTCAGTTTAATGCCGTCAGTGAACGGTGGCGTATAGCTGTAGGCCGGATCTTCATCCTGCGCCTTCACTTTGTTCACAATGATGTCGCGATCCAGCCCGAGTTTCAGTGCGGCACGCACGCGGGGATCGTTAAACGGGGGCTTCTGGTTGTTGATTTCGTAATAATAGGTGCAGAGGTAGGGATCGGCATGAATTTCTTTCGGGATCTCTTTTTTCAGCTTCTGATAAAGCTCAATCGGCAGATAGTTATAGGTCATATCGCTGCCGCCGCTGCGGTAGCGGTTGGTGTCGGTCACTTCTGACGAAATTGGCAGGAAGGTGACCTGATTCAGTACGGTGTGGGCGTTGTCCCAGTACTGTGGGTTGCGTTCAACAACGATACGTTCGTTAACCACCCACTCTTTCAGCTTAAAGGCACCGTTGCCAACGAAATTGGCGGGCTGGGTCCACTTATCACCAAATTTTTCCACCACCGGTTTATAGACCGGGGACATGGAGGGGTGGATCAGCAGTTTATAAAAGTAAGGAACGGCATCGCTGAGGGTAACTTCCAGCGTATGGTCGTCAACAGCTTTTACGCCCAAGGTGTCAGTAGATTTTTTGCCGTCGATAATCTCATCAACGTTAAGTATATGGCCGTACTGCAGGTAGCTGGCATAGGGTGATGCGGTTTTCGGATCGGCCAGACGCTGCCAGCTGTATACGAAGTCCTGCGCGGTCACCGGCTCGCCGTTTGACCATTTGGCGTTATGGCGCAGGTGGAAGATCCAGACTTTCCCCCCCTCTTTGCTTTCCCATTTTTCCGCCACGCCGGGGATAATTTTACCGTCTGCATCGTTAATCACCAGGCCTTCCAGCACGTCGCGGTTAACGTTGGATTCCGGCACCCCTTCAATTTTATGCGGGTCCAGCGACTGCAGTTCAGCGCCGTTGCCTCTGATCAGTTCCTGCTTATCCGCCAACTGGACACCGGCGGGAACGTTGGCAGCCTGCGCCAGGCTGACGGACAGCGAACCGACTGCCGCCATCACCCCCAGGGCGATTAAACTTTTTTTCATGATGTTGATCATTATTACCTGCTCCCGTTTTCTCATTTGACCAGCGGGTCTTATGCCCGCGGCTCTGGCCCCGTTAATGGATAGTTTCCAAAAAGCGAAACGATACTTTTCAGAATATCGCGTGGTTGATGCGATCACGCTTAGTGAAACAAGACTGTCATCTGATTAAATTGTGGTTCTTTACTCTGCACAACGTTGCATATGCGATGCCAGGTTTTCCGGACTCGCTGAAAAATTATCAGAAGGGGTCAGTTTCTGCTAAAGCTAAATAACAAAAATGTTAACTATTTCTACTTTATCATGATCAACGCAACGGACAATGACTTATTATTCATCGACAAAAAACAGATAACTTACTGAAATAACTAAATAAAAAACAAAAAAACCCTGCATCAAGCGATAAAGCAATCAGTCAGGTTAAAAATCAAACCCATGTCGCAAAAACCACCTTTAAACCAAAGCTTTATTGCACATTAAAGATAAAAATTAGAATATGAAACTGATTTTCTGTAAGTTTTTAGACGTTAACAAATGTTAAAATTGTAACATTTACCTCTCTGATTGTATGCCGCAATCCATTTGCAGTAATTACATTAATAAACCCTGGCAAAAAGTAAGTATGATGAATAATTGCAACTTTATGGGGCACACCACGGTGCTTATGCACCACTTTTGGGCAAAGTTGAAATTTCAGGCACAAAAAAAGCGCATAAAATGCGCTTTTTTTTCAATATTTCAGGATGAAATCATCAATGTCAGTTTAGCCGGTCAACCCCGGAAACAGTGACCGAATCCCGGTGACCACGAATTCAATGCCCAGCGCCATTAATAACAGGCCCATAATACGCGTGACGACGTTAATTCCCGTCTGGCCCAGCACCCGCACCATAATCGGCGCCGCACGGAACAGCAGCCAGCAGCAGAAGGCGAACAGCGCAATAGCTAACGAAAAGCCGAGGAGGTTCTGCCAGCTGTGATAGCGGGTACTCCAGACGATAGTCGAGCTGATTGCCCCGGGGCCTGCCATCAGCGGCAGCGCCAGTGGCACCACACCAATGCTTTCGCGGTTGGCCGTCTCTGATTTTTCCTGCTTGTTCTGCTTATCCTCACCCAGCTTGCCGCTGATCATCGACATCGCAATGGTCACCACCAGAATGCCCCCCGCGATACGAAATGAATCAATAGAGATACCGAAAATATGCAGAATCCCGTCGCCCAAAAACAGTGCGGTCCACAGGATGACCGCCACAGAAACGTTGGCAGTGAGGTTCGTTTTATTCCTCGAGGCGGGCACCTGGTAACTGGTCATGCTGATAAAGACCGGGATAATTCCGATCGGATTGACCAGTGCAAACAGGCCAACAAAGAATTTAATGTAACCTGACAGATCTAATAATGCTGAATTCACCCTGCTCTCCTGTGGGCTTCATGGTGCCGCTAATGTAATAGAATTCATCCGCACTGACCATCCTGTCAGTCGCGATAATCAACCGGTTTTTTCACTAAAAACGCGTTAACAAACTCGTTGTTATCGGAATGTTTAGAGCATTGTCACATTGTTAAACTTCACCACCAGAGCGTGCATATAAGTTGAGCAAAGATCGGATTTTTCGCTGGCTGAAAGGTGTCAGCTTGGGGGGAACTTGATCTAAATCAGCTTTTCTCTGCGCAACTCGCTATATGCTCATTGTCATCAGAAGGCGCTAATAACCCACGGAGGCGACCCTCTGTTTCAGGATGCACTGAGACTCTGTCAGTAAACCTTAGAACGTTTTCGCATGATGACAGCAATCCGCGGCGTCGGCTGTACTTGTCGGTTCTGACTTGTTTACTAATAGAGTTTAACTTCCTCAGGAGAGCATTTATGGCCGTGACAAATGTTGCTGAACTTAACGCACTGGTAGAACGTGTTAAAAAAGCACAGCGTGAATACGCCAATTTCACTCAAGAACAGGTCGACAAAATTTTCCGCGCCGCCGCACTGGCCGCCGCTGATGCCCGAATTCCGCTGGCTAAAATGGCCGTTGCAGAGTCCGGCATGGGTATCGTCGAAGATAAGGTGATCAAAAACCACTTCGCTTCCGAATATATCTATAACGCCTACAAAGATGAGAAAACCTGCGGCGTTCTGGCCACCGACGATACCTTTGGTACGATTACCATCGCGGAGCCCATCGGCATTATCTGCGGTATTGTTCCAACCACAAACCCTACATCAACGGCGATTTTCAAGGCGCTGATTAGCCTGAAAACCCGTAACGGGATTATCTTCTCTCCGCATCCGCGTGCTAAAGACGCCACCAACAAAGCGGCAGATATTGTCCTGCAGGCGGCCATTGCCGCCGGTGCGCCAAAAGACATTATTGGATGGATTGATGCGCCGTCCGTCGACCTGTCAAACCAGCTGATGCATCACCCGGATGTCAACCTGATCCTCGCGACCGGAGGCCCGGGCATGGTGAAAGCAGCCTACAGCTCCGGTAAACCCGCTATCGGCGTGGGTGCCGGTAACACGCCGGTGGTGGTTGATGAAACGGCCGACATCAAGCGCGCCGTGGCATCGATTTTGATGTCCAAAACCTTTGATAACGGTGTTATCTGTGCTTCCGAACAGTCCGTGATTGTGGTTGACAGCGTTTACGATGCGGTGCGCGAACGTTTTGCCAGCCACGGTGGCTATCTGCTACAGGGTAAAGAACTTAAGGCGGTTCAGGAGATGATCCTGAAAAACGGTGCGTTAAACGCCGCAATCGTCGGTCAGCCCGCGGTAAAAATCGCCGAGATGGCCGGAATAACCGTCCCGGCCGGCACCAAGATTTTGATTGGCGAGGTCACCCGGGTTGACGAGTCCGAGCCGTTTGCCCACGAAAAACTGTCACCCACGCTGGCCATGTACC
Organism: uncultured Erwinia sp.; assembly: GCA_913775305.1. Lineage (GTDB taxonomy): Bacteria > Pseudomonadota > Gammaproteobacteria > Enterobacterales > Enterobacteriaceae > Erwinia. The sequence continues at coordinate 50,535 of CAJYIY010000019.1, forward strand.
GGGCTAAAGACTTTGCTGATGCCGTTGATAAAGCCGAAAAACTGGTTGCCATGGGCGGTATCGGTCACACTTCCTGCCTCTATACCGATCAGGATAATCAGTGTGAACGCGTCAATTATTTCGGCGACAAAATGAAAACCGCGCGTATCCTGATCAACACACCGGCATCACAGGGGGGTATCGGTGACCTGTATAACTTCAAGCTGGCACCGTCGCTGACGCTGGGCTGTGGCTCATGGGGTGGCAACTCCATTTCTGAAAACGTCGGACCTAAACATCTGATTAACAAGAAAACCGTGGCCAAGCGAGCTGAAAATATGTTGTGGCATAAACTTCCCAGGTCTGTCTACTTCCGTCGCGGATCGCTGCCGATTGCCCTTGAAGAAGTGGCCACCGATGGGCACAAACGCGCGTTTATCGTCACCGACCGCTTCCTGTTTAACAACGGCTATGCCGACCAGATCATCCGCGTACTGAAGTCACACGGCGTGGAAACTGACGTGTTCTTCGAAGTTGAAGCCGACCCAACGCTGAGCATCGTACGTAAGGGGGCGGACAAAATGAACGCCTTTAAACCGGACGTCATCATTGCGCTGGGCGGGGGTTCACCGATGGATGCGGCGAAGATTATGTGGGTAATGTATGAGCATCCGGAAACTCACTTTGAAGAGCTGGCGCTGCGCTTTATGGATATTCGTAAACGCATCTACAAGTTCCCCAAAATGGGCGTGAAAGCCAAAATGGTGGCGATCACTACCACCTCCGGTACCGGTTCTGAAGTCACGCCGTTTGCCGTGGTGACCGACGACGCCACGGGCCAGAAATATCCGCTGGCGGATTATGCCCTCACCCCGGATATGGCGATTGTGGATGCCAACCTGGTGATGGATATGCCGAAATCACTGTGCGCCTTCGGTGGACTTGACGCCGTTACTCACGCGCTGGAAGCCTATGTTTCAGTGATGGCGAACGAATTCTCGGACGGTCAGGCGTTACAGGCACTTAAACTGCTGCAGGAAAACCTCCCTGCCAGCTATCGCGACGGTGCTAAAAATCCGGTAGCGCGTGAACGGGTCCACAACGCCGCCACCATCGCCGGTATCGCCTTTGCCAACGCCTTCCTCGGGGTGTGTCACTCAATGGCGCATAAACTTGGCTCTGAGTTCCACATTCCACACGGACTGGCCAATGCGCTGCTGATTAGCAATGTGATTCGCTACAATGCCAACGATAACCCGACTAAACAGACGGCCTTCAGTCAGTACGACCGTCCGCAGGCGCGCCGCCGTTACGCTGAGATCGCCGATCACCTGGGTCTCAGCGCGCCCGGCGACCGTACCGCACAGAAAATTGAGAAGCTGCTGGCCTGGCTTGAAGAGATGAAAGCCGCACTGGGTATTCCGAAGTCAATTCGTGAAGCGGGCGTTCAGGAGGCCGATTTCCTGGCGAAGGTTGATAAACTGGCTGAAGATGCCTTTGACGATCAGTGTACCGGTGCAAACCCGCGTTATCCGCTGATTGCTGAACTGAAGCACATCATGCTGGATACCTTCTATGGTCGTGAATTCAGTGAGTCTGCCGACGGCGGCGCTGAGGCCCTGCCCCAGGAAGCTGAAATCAAAAAGGCGGAAAAACGCACAAAGAAGTGATTAAGTCCGTCGCGATATCCTAGCGGCAAAATCGATGCCGGTTACTTTAGGGTAACCGGCATTATTTTTTATGTTAACGTCTTATTCCCTGCACAGATTGGTTAGCCCGTCTTAACATCGACTAAGAATCTTCCCAAGCCGATAATTTAATCCGCATTACTCTTCTTCACCGTAATGATGGCCAAAAATAGCGCGACGCGATCCACTCTCCAGCGCTTCGAAGTAATGTTTTCGGCATACGGATACATAACTTTCATTCCCCCCGATCTGCACCTGAGCGCCCTCTTTGAATGGCTTACCCTGCTCGTTAAGACGCAGCACCATCCCGGCCTTTCTGCCGCAGTGACAGACCGTTTTTAATTCCACCAGCTTATCGGCCCAGGCCAGCAGATACTGGCTGCCGCTGAACAGTTCGCCGCGGAAATCCGTGCGCAATCCATAGCACAGCACCGGGATATCTAAGCGGTCGACAACCTCAGTCAGCTCTTTCACCTGGGCACAGGTAAGAAACTGACTTTCATCCAGCAGCACGCAGTGCACCGGCTGAATCAGGCTCTCATCCTTAATTTCATTAAATAGTGAAGTCTGGTTACTATACAATTTTGCAGGAGAAGACAGCCCAATTCGTGAGCCGATGCGCCCTGAACCGAAACGATTATCAAATTCAGCGGTATAGACTATCGTGTGCATTCCGCGCTCACGATAATTATAAGAAGATTGCAACAACGCCGTCGATTTTCCGGCGTTCATCACCGAATAGTAGAAATAAAGTTGGGCCATCGGCCATCACTCCGCAGGGCATAAATGTTGGCTGAATTGTAGCATAAACCAGAGGGTTTTTAGGATGGCAGGCTAATTATTATTAGTGATTTAACGGCGCAGCCGCCTGATGTTCTGATATTGACGCTATTTCTGCTGACTTTAAATAGCACAGTATTGAATGATGTAATATTTGTTTATTCGTTGTTTTGTATTACTTAGACAATTAGCTATTGCAGCTATTGCAGTTCGCAATCGTCACCACTATTATTATCAGGCATTATGCATTCCTATCAATATAAATTAGAGAACCGGACAATGAGCGAAGCCCTTAAAATTTTGAACAACATCCGTACATTGCGTGCGCAGGCAAGAGAATGCAACCTGGAGACGCTGGAAGAAATGCTTGAGAAGCTTGAAGTTGTCGTTAATGAAAGACGCGACGAAGAGAGCCAGGCGCAGGCTGAAGTTGAAGAGCGCGCCCGTAAACTACAGCAGTACCGCGATATGCTGATTGCTGACGGCATCGATCCTAACGAATTACTCTCCAGCCATAACCCGGCGAAAACACCGGGCAAATCCAAACGAGCTTCGCGCCCGGCTAAATATCAGTACGTTGAAGAAAACGGTGAAACTAAAACCTGGACCGGTCAGGGACGCACCCCGGTAGTAATCAAAAAAGCCATTGAAGAACAAGGTAAGCAGCTCGAAGACTTTTTACTGTAATTACCCTAAGAGTCCACCTCTAATACCACACCAACGGTGTGCTTATTTAGCTTTATTTTTATATCACCAGGTACAAATAAAAAAGGATGCTGACGCGTCCTTTTTTATTTCGTTATTACACCTGATAAAAATCTCTGTACCAGCTGACAAAGTGCGCAACGCCCTCATCGACTGACGTCTTTGGCTTAAAGCCAGTTGCCTCATACAGTGCGCGGGTATCGGCGCTGGTTTCCAGCACATCACCGGGCTGCATCGGCAGCATATTTTTACGGGCGGTTTGACCAAGCGCATTCTCCAGCGCTTTAATATAGTCCATTAACATTACCGGCTGACTGTTACCAATATTATAAACCCGGTAAGGCGCCGAACTGCTCGCCGGGCTACCGGTTTCCACCGTCCAGTTCTCATTCCGCTGAGGAATGATGTCCTGCAGGCGCAGGATGGATTCGACAATATCGTCGATATAGGTAAAGTCCCGTCGCATTTCACCGTTATTATAAACATCGATACTGTCACCGGCCAGGATAGCGCGGGTGAACTTGAACAGCGCCATATCCGGCCTGCCCCAAGGGCCATAGACGGTGAAGAAACGCAGTCCGGTAGTCGGAATACCGTACAGATGAGAATAGGTGTGGGACATCAGCTCATTGGCTTTTTTCGTTGCCGCATACAGTGAGACCGGATGATCAACGGAGTCATCCGTTGAGAATGGCATTTTACGATTCAGGCCATACACCGAACTGGAAGAAGCATAAACTAAATGCCCGACCCGACTGTGGCGACAGCCCTCAAGGATATTTAAATGGCCGATAAGATTCGCGTCCGCGTACGCCAGTGGATTCTCCAGCGAATAACGCACACCGGCCTGAGCGGCAAGATGAATGACGCGTTCGAAACGCTGCTCGCGAAACAGGCTGGCAATACCTTCACGGTCGGCAAGGTCAATTTTGATAAAGGTGAAGTCGGGATGGTTTTTAACCAGATCAAGGCGGGCGGTTTTCAGATTAACATCGTAATAATCATTCAGGTTATCGATACCGATAACCTGGTGACCGGCCTCAAGCAGGCGTTGAGTGACATGAAAGCCAATAAATCCTGCTGCGCCGGTGACCAGATACTTCATACTTGCCTCTTCAATTATGCAATGTTAAGGGATGCTCCGCGGCCAATTGCATAATAAACAAAACCGCGTTTGCTGATTCTTTCTGGATCATACAGGTTACGACCATCAAAAATCACGGCTTCTTTCAGGGCATCTTTAATCACGTCAAAATCCGGTGCGCGGAAGTTCTGCCATTCGGTGCAAATCACCAGGCCATCGGCCCCCTGCAACGCCGCTTCTTTGGTTCCCATCAGCTTCAAATCGCTGCGGTGACCGTAAATGCGCTGCGCTTCGTCCATCGCTTCCGGGTCGAACGCCTGTACGGTCGCCCCCGCCTGCCACAGTGCTTCCATCAGCACCCGGCTTGACGCTTCACGCATATCATCGGTGTTCGGCTTGAATGACAGGCCCCACAGAGCAAAGG
>CAJYIY010000020.1 GCA_913775305.1 uncultured Erwinia sp.
AGCCTGCCAGCTGCAGCTGCTCGGTGGTGGTCAGAGTGGCAGGATCAATACCCAGCGTTTCGGCAGCGGCACGGAGCTGCATTGCCACCGCGCCAAAGGAGGTGGCGTTGGACTGACGGTTATTGCCATTTTTGACATCATCAAGAAAAAGTCTTTTAAGGTAAATAAGATATTTTCCCCTGTCTGGCTTCCCGCCGACCTCATTAACCACGGTACCAGCCAGCAGCAGCAGCGGCACTTTTTCCTGCCGCGCGTAGCGAATAATCCGCTCGCGATTATATTGCAGAAAGGCGGCCTTGTAGGCCCAGAGATAATACGCCCCCGTCACATCATGCTCATTACTCTTATGAAACCTCCATCGGGCTGCATCATAAAAATCCCACTTGTGGAAACTCAGCTCCTTATCGCGCTGGCAAAAACGATTTCTCTGCTCTTCCATGCTCTCCTTCCTGAACGGTTCCTGCACCTCATGTGCCAGCACCATCTATAACCCCAATTATCCTGATGTCAATGCCAGTATGCTGCCGGGATAACAGGACTCGATTTTGCGTTCCTGTGCGTCTTTTTATGCACAGCTGTTTTCCTGTCTGTTCAATCTCCCTGCCGCTGAATATCCCTACTTACCCACAGGTAGATCCCAACCTGATCACAGAGTACAATGCCCATCTTTGAGACTCTGAGATCCCATCATGGCCGACATTACCTTAATCAGTGGCAGCACCTTAGGCAGCGCAGAATACGTTGCCGATCATCTGGCAGAGAAGCTGAACGAGGCGGGTTACAGCACCGAGACGCTGTACGGTCCGGAACTGGATGAGCTGAAGCCTGAAGGGATTTGGCTGGTGGTGACCTCAACTCACGGCGCCGGTGAGTTGCCCGAAAATATTCAGCCGCTGTTTGACGCGATAAAGGAACAGCAGCTGGATCTGAGCAATCTGCGCTATGGCGCGGTGGGCATTGGCAACCGTGAATATGACCTGTTTTGTGGAGCCATCGATCAGTTTGAGACGCTGTTAAGCTCACTGGGCGCAAAACGCATTGGCGATTGCCTGAAAATCGATGTGCTTGAGCACGAGATACCGGAAGATCCTGCCGGCGTTTGGGTAGAAACATGGAAAGATGCGATCTGAAACGTGGTCGATCGGGCTAAGACTGGCAACGGGATCGTCCCGATCGACGGTTTCAGCCCCTGAGTTTTGTAAATTATTTGCTTTTCCGCCTGGTTTTTCAGCATTTATCTGTGGATAACAAGGCTAAGATCCCGGTAATAACCGGTTATTATCCAAAGAACAACGTTGAAGCTTGCCTGGACCTGTGTATAACCTTGGATTTAGATCCCAGCTTATACGGATCGGGATCACCGATCATTCACAGCTAATGATCCTTCCTAATCGATTGATCATCATCAGCAAAAAACGCTTATCCACAGAGTATGGCGATCCTAATAGAAGATCTAATAAAGAGATCTTTAAATAAAAAAGATCTTCTTTTTAATACGTGAAGATCCCGCCGCTTTCCCCGTCGTCTAAAGTTGAGTAGAATTCACGCCCCAGGCAACGATCCCTTAATCGCACAAACCGCGAGGTGCAGTACCATGTTTTATCCAGATCCTTTTGACGTCATCGTGATCGGTGGTGGTCATGCGGGAACAGAAGCTGCAATGGCAGCCGCCCGTATGGGTCAACAAACCCTGTTATTAACCCACAACATCGATACGCTCGGACAAATGTCCTGCAATCCGGCGATCGGGGGTATCGGGAAAGGACATCTGGTTAAAGAAGTGGATGCGCTGGGTGGGCTGATGGCCCATGCCATTGACCAGGCCGGTATCCAGTTCAGGATACTAAACGCGAGTAAAGGGCCCGCTGTCAGGGCAACCCGTGCTCAGGCGGATCGCGTGCTCTACCGTCAGGCGGTACGCACCGCGCTGGAGAACCAGCCAAACCTGATGATCTTCCAGCAGGCGGTTGAGGATCTGATTGTTGAAAACGATCGCGTCGTGGGTGCCGTCACCCAGATGGGCCTGAAATTCCGCGCCAAAGCCGTGGTGCTGACCGTTGGCACCTTCCTCGATGGCAAAATCCATATCGGCCTGGATAACTACAGCGGTGGTCGGGCAGGCGATCCGCCTTCCATTCCGCTGGCGCGCCGCCTGCGTGAGCTGCCGCTGCGCGTTAACCGTTTAAAAACCGGTACGCCCCCGCGTATTGATGCCCGGACTATCGATTTCTCGGTACTGGCAACGCAGCACGGTGACAATCCGATGCCGGTGTTCTCGTTTATGGGCAACGTGGCGCAGCATCCTCAGCAGGTACCGTGCTACATCACCTACACCAACGAGAAAACCCATGATGTGATCCGAAATAACCTCGATCGCAGCCCGATGTATGCCGGGATCATCGAAGGGATCGGACCTCGCTACTGTCCGTCGATCGAAGACAAAGTGATGCGCTTTGCCGATCGTAACGCGCATCAGATCTTCCTGGAACCGGAAGGCCTGACCAGCAACGAAATCTATCCAAACGGGATCTCCACCAGCCTGCCATTCGATGTGCAGATGCAGATCGTCCGTTCGATGCAGGGAATGGAAAACGCCAAAATTGTTCGCCCCGGCTACGCCATTGAGTACGATTTCTTCGACCCTCGCGATCTGAAACCGTCGCTGGAAAGCAAATACATCCAGGGGCTGTTCTTTGCCGGACAGATTAACGGCACCACCGGTTATGAAGAAGCGGCCGCTCAGGGACTGCTGGCCGGGTTGAATGCCGGTCGTTTCTCTGCGGATAAAGAGAGCTGGGCACCACGCCGCGACCAGGCTTATCTTGGCGTACTGGTTGACGATCTCTGTACGCTGGGCACGAAAGAGCCGTACCGCATGTTTACCTCACGCGCGGAATACCGCCTGATGCTGCGTGAAGATAATGCCGATCTGCGCCTGACCGCTGCCGGTCGGGAACTGGGACTGGTTGATGACGCCCGCTGGGCGCGCTTCAATGAAAAACTGGAACGTATCGAACTGGAACGCCAGCGCCTGCGTGATATCTGGGTTCACCCGAAATCTCCTTCCGTTGATGAGATCAATACGGTTATCAGTGCCCCGCTGACCAAAGAGGCCAGCGGTGAAGATCTGCTGCGTCGTCCGGAAATGACCTACCAGCAGCTGATGACCCTGAGCATCTTCGCACCCGCGCTGAACGATGAGCAGGCCGCCGAGCAGGTCGAAATACAGGTGAAATACGAAGGCTATATTGCGCGTCAGCAGGAAGAGATCGACAGACAGCAGCGCAACGAAAACACCCTGCTGCCGGTGGATCTGGATTATCACCAGGTTAGCGGTCTCTCTAACGAAGTGATCGCCAAACTCAACGATCATAAACCGGGATCGATAGGCCAGGCCTCGCGTATTTCTGGCGTGACGCCTGCGGCAATCTCTATTCTGCTTATCTACCTTAAAAAGCAGGGTCTGCTGCGCAAAAGCGCGTAACAACTTCAACAGGGGTGAATTGCCGTTCGCCCCTGCCCGGCATGACTGCTGTCGTCAATATTCATTTTCTGGACCATCGCCTGTGATTAACAAACTTTCCGCCCTGCTTAAAAGCGCCAGCATTTCCCTGACCGATCTGCAAAAACAGCAGCTGATTGGCTATGTGGATATGCTGCACAAATGGAATAAGGCCTATAACCTGACCTCCGTCCGTGACCCGGAACAGATGCTGGTACGCCATATTCTGGACAGTATCGTGGTGGAACCGCATCTGGAAGGTGGGCGCTTTATCGATGTGGGAACCGGGCCTGGACTTCCCGGTGTGCCGTTGGCAATCGTGCGACCTCAGGCTCATTTCACGCTGCTGGACAGCCTGGGGAAACGTATACGTTTCCTGCGGCAGGTACAGCATGAGCTAAAACTGGAGAATATTACGCCGGTGCAAAGCCGCGTTGAAGATTTTTCCGCTGAGCCGCCGTTTGACGGGGTGATTAGCCGCGCATTTGCCTCACTGAACGATATGGTTAGCTGGTGCCACCATCTGCCGGGGGCTGAGGGGCGTTTTTATGCGCTGAAAGGCCTGCATCCTCAGGATGAGATGGCTGCCCTGCCAGCAGGATTCGGCGTTGAAAAGGTCATTTCTCTCGCTGTTCCAGAACTGGATGGCGAGCGACATCTGGTGGTCATTTCAGCAGCGCACTGACTTTTTAAGCGAAGAAAACCGCCTTTTTTCGGATTGGTGGTTTTTTTCGCCATTTTTAACCTGTCGAGTGGCGATAATTAAAGGTACTATCGGGCAATAACCCTTGGGTTTGTATGTTTTTTATGAAGTTAAGAGGATGTGCACGTGGAAGTTGTTAAATCGGTCATCGCTATTTTCATTTTTCAGGCCGATCAATCACTCTGGACGGTGCCGCGGCTATCGCATTTAATCAGAATGCAGAAGCGGCCTGACAACTTCGTTTACATTTAACTACATGTTCACAATTTATTATCACAACGATCACCTTATCCAGGGCATTTTAGACAGAGAATAATCACGCGAGAAAATATATCTTCTTAATAAATTCTCGTAAGTAATGGCTTCGACGATGTTAAATATTTGCTGACGATGTCAATAAGCGGTTTTAACCAGAATAACAACCTGTTTTACCAACTAAAAACTCATAACTTATTGATTTAAAAGTTTTTGTTTTGGCTTGTATCATCATTATCAGCATCAATCCTGTTTCTGCATCCGAAATGATATTACTAATTTGTGATCTTCCGCACGCTTTGTGAGCAAAGAAGCCTCAGTATTTCAGAAAAATGGACGAATTAGCGGAAGTCATTTGTTTCGTAAAATAGGTCGCTGGAAAGAATTTTAAATAATTGTTCACCTTTTCTCTACTTATCCATTGAAATCACAGGTGCGCCCCGTATAATTTGCACGGTTTTTGCTGCTTGACTCAAAAGAGTAAAGGCAGTTTTATACGACACGCGACATAGCCCGAGCGGGGCAGGAGAGTTTCAGCGTCATGTCAGTGTCCCTTTACAGAGTAAAATTTGCCCGAACCGTGCTGGTGTTACAGCTGGTGACATTCGTCTTAATCGGTGCGCTGTTTGCCCTTAAAGATTTGACCTGGGGCGTGTCCGCTCTGTTAGGTGGACTGGCAGCCTGGCTGCCAAACATGTTGTTTATGATTTTTGCCTGGCGCCACCAGGCGGGACATGAAGTAACAGGTCGGCTTGCCTGGACGTTTGTCTTCGGTGAGGCGCTGAAAGTGGTCGTTACTATTCTCATGCTAATCGTGGCGCTGGGCGTGTTTAAGGCGGTGTTTACACCGCTGGGACTGGCCTGGTTATCGGTGCTGATTGTTCAAATCGTCGCACCGGCTGTAATCAACAACAAAGGGTAAGGGCATCATGGCTGCAGGAGAAATCTCTACGCCGCAAGAATACATAGGTCACCACCTGACGCACCTTCAGTTGGACCTGCGTACCTTCGAGCTAGTGAATCCGCACGACGCTCCGGCGACGTTCTGGTTATTAAATATCGACTCCATGTTTTTCTCTGTGGTGCTGGGACTGGTATTCCTGGTGCTGTTTCGCCAGGTCGCGAAGTCAGCAACCAGTGGCGTACCGGGCAAGTTACAGGCCGCTGTTGAGTTAGTTGTTGGTTTTGTCGACGACAACGTACGCGACATGTACCACGGCAAAAGCAAACTTATCGCTCCGCTGGCCCTGACGATTTTCGTCTGGGTATTCCTGATGAACTTCATGGATCTGCTGCCAATCGATCTGTTGCCATACATTGGTGAGCATGTCTTTGGGCTGCCAGCATTGCGTGTAGTGCCTTCCGCAGACGTGAACGTTACGCTGTCGATGGCGCTTGGTGTATTTATTTTGATTCTGTTCTACAGCATCAAGATGAAAGGCATTGGCGGCTTTAGTAAAGAGCTGACTCTGCAACCCTTCAACCACCCTGTCTTTATTCCGATCAACCTGATTCTGGAAGGTGTGAGCCTGCTGTCCAAACCTGTTTCTCTGGGTCTGCGACTGTTCGGAAATATGTACGCGGGTGAATTGATTTTTATCCTGATTGCCGGCCTGCTGCCGTGGTGGTCACAGTGGGTTCTGAATGTGCCATGGGCCATTTTCCACATCCTGATCATTTCGCTGCAAGCCTTCATTTTCATGGTCTTAACGATTGTCTATCTGTCGATGGCATCTGAAGAACACTGATTTTTTCTCAACACTACTGCGTTTTAACTGAAACAAACTGGAGACTGTCATGGAAAACCTGAATATGGATCTGCTGTACATGGCTGCCGCTGTGATGATGGGCCTGGCGGCAATCGGTGCTGCGATCGGTATCGGCATCCTCGGAGGTAAATTCCTGGAAGGCGCCGCGCGCCAGCCGGATCTGATTCCTCTGCTGCGTACGCAGTTCTTTGTTGTAATGGGTCTGGTGGATGCAATCCCAATGATCGCTGTTGGTCTGGGTCTGTACGTGATGTTTGCTGTCGCGTAAATAACCGATTGTTTATCGCCGACGCAAGTCAGCGATAAACGGCTTCTGCCGCTGTGAAGGCGGCAGAAAAAGTTAACTTAACAAGAGGCATTGTGCTGTGAACATTAATGCAACAATCCTCGGCCAGGCCATCGCGTTTATCCTGTTTGTCCTGTTCTGCATGAAGTACGTATGGCCGCCGCTAATGGCCGCCATCGAAAAGCGCCAGAAAGAAGTTGCTGAAGGCCTTGCTTCCGCTGAACGTGCCAAAAAAGATTTGGATCTCGCGCAGGCTAATGCGACCGATCAGCTGAAAAAAGCGAAAGATGACGCTCAGGTCATCATCGAGCAGGCGAACAAACGCCGTGCGCAGATCCTGGACGAAGCGAAAGCCGAGGCTGAACAGGAACGTAACAAGATCGTCACCCAGGCGCAGGCTGAAATCGACGCCGAGCGTAAACGTGCACGTGAAGAGTTGCGTAAGCAGGTCGCGATGCTGGCTGTTGCCGGCGCCGAGAAAATCATTGAACGTTCCGTGGATGAAGCTGCTAACAGCGACATCGTAGATAAACTGGTCGCTGAACTGTAAGGGAGGGGCTGATGTCTGAATTTACTACCGTAGCTCGCCCCTACGCTAAAGCCGCTTTTGACTTTGCGGTTGAGCATCAAAGTGTCGATCGCTGGCAGCAGATGCTGGCGTTTGCCGCCGAAGTGGCTGGCAATGAACAGGTATCAGAACTTCTTTCCGGCGCTCTGGCGCCGGAAGCGTTGTCTGGCGCTTTCATCGCAATCTGTGGTGACCAACTCGACGAAGCTGGCCAGAACCTGATTAAGGTTATGGCTGAAAACAAACGTTTGCCAGCACTTGCCGATGTACTGGAGCAGTTCATCCATCTGCGTGCCGCACATGATGCGACCGCTGAGGTTGAAGTTATCTCTTCTTCTACATTGAGTGACACGCAGCTGACCAAAATCAGCGCCGCGATGGAAAAACGTCTGTCACGCAAAGTTAAGCTGAATTGCAAAATTGATAAGTCTGTAATGGCAGGCGTAATCATCCGTGCGGGTGATATGGTCATTGATGGCAGCGTCCGCGGCCGTCTTGAACGCCTCGCAGACGTCTTGCAGTCTTAAGGGGACTGGAGCATATGCAACTGAATTCCACCGAAATCAGCGAACTGATCAAGCAGCGCATTGCTCAGTTCAATGTAGTGAGCGAAGCTCACAACGAAGGTACTATTGTTTCCGTCAGTGACGGTATCATCCGCGTCAACGGCCTGGCCGATGTGATGCAGGGTGAGATGATTGCCCTGCCGGGTAACCGTTACGCTATCGCACTGAACCTGGAGCGCGACTCCGTAGGTGCTGTCGTCATGGGTCCATACGCTGACCTTGCCGAAGGCATGAAGGTGAAGTGTACTGGCCGTATCCTGGAAGTGCCGGTCGGCCGTGGCCTGCTGGGCCGCGTGGTGAACACCCTGGGTGCACCAATCGACGGTAAAGGCGCTATCGACAACGATGGCTTCTCGCCGATCGAAGTAATCGCACCGGGCGTTATCGATCGTCAGTCCGTTGACCAGCCTGTACAGACCGGTTACAAATCTGTCGATGCCATGATTCCAATCGGCCGTGGCCAGCGTGAGCTGATCATCGGTGACCGTCAGACCGGTAAAACCGCGATGGCGATCGATGCGATCATCAACCAGCGCGATTCCGGCATCAAATGTGTCTATGTTGCTATCGGCCAGAAAGCTTCTACCATCGCTAACGTGGTACGCAAACTGGAAGAGCATAACGCGCTGGCTAACACCATCGTTGTGGTTGCAACCGCATCTGAGTCTGCTGCACTGCAATACCTGGCTCCTTACGCGGGTTGTGCGATGGGCGAATACTTCCGTGACCGCGGTGAAGACGCGCTGATCGTCTACGATGACCTGTCTAAGCAGGCTGTTGCTTACCGTCAGGTTTCCCTGCTGCTGCGCCGTCCACCGGGTCGTGAAGCCTTCCCCGGCGACGTGTTCTACCTCCACTCCCGTCTGCTGGAACGTGCTTCCCGCGTGAGCGCCGACTACGTTGAGCGTTTCACCAACGGTGAAGTGAAAGGTAAAACCGGTTCTCTGACCGCGCTGCCAATCATCGAAACCCAGGCGGGTGACGTTTCTGCGTTCGTTCCGACCAACGTTATCTCGATTACCGATGGTCAGATCTTCCTGGAAACCAACCTGTTTAACTCTGGTATTCGTCCAGCGGTTAACCCGGGTATCTCCGTATCCCGTGTGGGTGGTGCAGCTCAGACCAAGATCATCAAGAAACTGTCCGGTGGTATCCGTACCGCGCTGGCACAGTATCGTGAACTGGCTGCGTTCTCTCAGTTCGCCTCCGATCTGGACGAAGCAACCCGCAAACAGCTGAGCCACGGTCAGAAAGTGACCGAGCTGCTGAAGCAGAAACAGTATGCGCCAATGTCCGTTGCGCAGCAGGGTCTGGTGCTGTTTGCTGCCGAGCGCGGCTTCCTGAATGACGTCGAACTGGCGAAAATCGGTAGCTTCGAAGCGGCACTGCTGGCCTTCGCGGATCGCGATCACGCTGAGCTGATGGCTGAAATCAACCAGACTGGTAACTATAACGGCGAAATCGAAGAGAAGCTGAAAGGCATCCTCGAAACGTTTAAAGCAACCCAGTCCTGGTAATGTCTGGCGGCTTGTCCCTTAGGGGGCAGGCCGCAAGGCTTTGAGGAGAAGCTTATGGCCGGCGCAAAAGAGATACGTAGTAAGATCGGCAGCGTGCAAAACACGCAGAAGATCACCAAAGCGATGGAAATGGTCGCCGCCTCCAAAATGCGTAAATCGCAGGAACGCATGGCGGCCAGCCGTCCTTATGCAGAAACCATGCGCAAAGTGATTGGTCACATTGCGTTAGGGAATCTGGAATACAAGCACCCTTACCTGGAAGAGCGTGACGTTAAACGCGTTGGCTATCTGGTCGTGTCTACCGACCGCGGGCTTTGTGGTGGTTTGAACATTAACCTGTTCAAAAGATTGCTGGCAGATATGAAAGCCTGGGCGGATAAAGGCGTTGAGAGCGATCTCGCCATTATCGGTTCTAAAGGTTTGTCATTCTTCAGTTCTGTTGGTGGCAATGTGGTTGCTCAGGTAACCGGAATGGGGGATAAACCTGCCCTCTCCGACCTGATTGGCCCGGTCAAAGTGATGCTGCAAGCATACGATGAAGGCCGCCTGGACAAGCTGTTTATTGTCAGCAACAAATTTATCAACACCATGTCTCAGTCTCCACAGATCGAACAGCTGCTGCCGTTACCGCCAGCAGATGATGCGGAAGGCGTTGTGAAGAAGAGTACCTGGGACTATCTGTATGAACCGGATCCGAAAGCGCTGCTGGACACGTTACTGCGCCGCTATGTCGAATCTCAGGTTTACCAGGGTGTTGTAGAAAACCTGGCCAGCGAGCAGGCCGCGCGAATGGTGGCGATGAAAGCCGCAACCGACAACGGCGGAAACCTGATCAAAGAGCTGCAGTTGGTATACAACAAAGCTCGTCAGGCCAGCATCACCCAGGAACTTACCGAGATCGTCTCGGGGGCCTCCGCGGTTTAACCAGGTATACCCTGCTGCGTTTCGCATCGGCGGGGTATAAACGAATTAGGTAGAGGATTCAAGATGGCTACTGGAAAGATTGTCCAGGTAATCGGCGCCGTAGTTGACGTCGAATTCCCTCAGGACGCAGTACCACAAGTGTACAGCGCCCTTGAGGTTAAGAATGGTGATGCTCGTCTGGTGCTGGAAGTTCAGCAGCAGCTGGGTGGTGGCGTGGTTCGTACCATCGCTATGGGTTCTTCAGATGGCCTGAAGCGTGGTCTGGAAACCGTTGACCTTGAGCACCCGATTGAAGTACCCGTAGGTACAGCAACACTTGGCCGTATCATGAACGTGCTGGGTGAGCCAATCGATATGAAAGGCGATATCGGCGAAGAAGAGCGTTGGGCGATTCACCGCGCTGCGCCTTCATATGAAGACCAGTCAAACTCTCAGGAGCTGCTGGAAACCGGTATCAAAGTTATCGACCTGATGTGTCCGTTTGCTAAGGGCGGTAAAGTCGGTCTGTTCGGTGGTGCGGGTGTAGGTAAAACCGTAAACATGATGGAGCTTATCCGTAACATCGCGGCCGAGCACTCAGGTTTCTCCGTGTTTGCCGGTGTGGGTGAGCGTACTCGTGAGGGTAACGACTTCTACCACGAGATGACCGACTCTAATGTTATCGACAAAGTGTCCCTGGTTTATGGCCAGATGAACGAGCCACCAGGAAACCGCCTGCGCGTTGCGCTGACCGGTCTGACCATGGCTGAGAAGTTCCGTGACGAAGGTCGTGACGTTCTGCTGTTCATCGATAACATTTACCGTTACACCCTGGCCGGTACTGAAGTATCAGCCCTGCTGGGTCGTATGCCTTCTGCGGTAGGTTATCAGCCAACGCTGGCGGAAGAGATGGGCGTTCTGCAGGAACGTATCACCTCGACCAAGACCGGTTCAATCACCTCCGTTCAGGCCGTTTACGTTCCTGCGGATGACTTGACTGACCCATCACCAGCGACCACCTTTGCGCACCTTGACGCCACCGTGGTACTGAGCCGTCAGATCGCGTCACTGGGTATCTACCCGGCGGTTGACCCACTGGATTCTACCAGCCGTCAGCTGGATCCACTGGTTGTTGGTCAGGAACACTATGACACTGCACGTGGCGTTCAGTCACTGCTGCAGCGTTATCAGGAACTGAAAGACATCATTGCCATCCTGGGTATGGACGAACTGTCAGAAGAAGACAAACTGGTGGTAGCACGCTCGCGTAAGATGCAGCGTTTCCTGTCCCAGCCATTCTTCGTGGCAGAAGTATTCACCGGTTCTCCGGGTAAATACGTGTCGCTGAAAGATACCATCCGTGGCTTCAAAGGCATTATGGAAGGCGAGTTCGACCATCTGCCAGAGCAGGCTTTCTACATGGTTGGTTCCATCGAAGAAGCCGTGGAAAAAGCGAAGAAACTGTAATTTTACCCTCCGTTATTCAGGCTGCAGTCATGCAGCCTGAAGGATGACGGGTGAGTTTCTCAGGAGGTTAGTTATGGCTATGACTTTTCACCTGGATGTTGTCAGCGCAGAACTGCAAATGTTCTCCGGTCTGGTACAAAGCATCCAGGTATCAGGAAGCGAAGGTGAGCTGGGTATTCGCCCAAATCACGCCCCGCTCCTGACTGCCATTAAGCCTGGTATGGTTCGCATCGTTAAGCAGCACGGTGATGAAGAGGTGATTTACCTCTCCGGCGGCGTGCTGGAAGTGCAGCCTGGTGCGGTGACCGTGCTGGCTGACACCGCGATCCGTGGTACCGACCTTGATGAAGCGCGTGCGCTGGAAGCGAAACGCAAAGCTGAAGAGCACATGAACAGCTCTCACGGCGATGTAGACTTCGCTATCGCGTCGGCAGAACTGGCGAAAGCCATTGCCAAACTGCGCGTCATCGAGTTGACCAGAAAAGCGATGTAACTCAGGTTTAAGCTGCAGAATGCCAGTCAGGAAACTGACTGGCATTTTTTTTGCCTGCCGTTTGAGGTTCTCGCCGTGCTGAAAGCTAATTTTGAGCCAAGAAAAATGTAGTATTCTTAGCGCTAAACCGCTTTACTTTCCTCATCAAAACAAGAATCAGGATGTTTATGTCTATCAGCCCGATGAGCGTAGTGATCCTTGCCGCTGGCAAAGGAACCCGCATGTACTCCGACCTGCCAAAAGTGCTGCATCTGCTGGCCGGAAAACCGATGGTTCAGCACGTTATCGATGCCGCAAAGGCCCTGAACGCGCAGCAGGTTAACCTGGTTTATGGTCACGGTGGCGATCTGCTGAAGCGCACGCTGGATGACACTTCGCTGAACTGGGTGCTCCAGGCTGAACAGTTGGGAACCGGGCATGCGATGCAGCAGGCAGCACCTCATTTCGCCGATGATGAAGATATTCTGATGCTGTATGGCGATGTGCCGCTGATTTCGGTAGAGACCCTGCGCCGCCTGCAGGCAGCTAAACCTGAGGGTGGTATTGGCCTGCTGACGGTGCTCCTCGATAATCCAACCGGCTACGGCCGTATTATCCGTGAAGGCGGTAAGGTTGTTGGCATCATCGAGCAAAAGGATGCCGCACCGGAACAGCTGCTGATTAACGAAATCAACACCGGTATCCTGCTGGCTAACGGTGCCGATCTTAAGCGCTGGCTAAGCAAGCTGACCAACAATAACGCGCAGGGTGAGTATTACATCACCGATATCATTGCGCTGGCTCATCAGGAGGGCCGCCATATCGAGGCGGTACACCCTGCCCGCACTACGGAAACCGACGGCGTGAACAATCGTCTGCAGCTGGCCACCCTGGAAAGGGTTCATCAGGCCGAGCAGGCTGAAAAGCTGCTGCTGGCTGGGGTGATGCTGCTGGATCCGGCTCGCTTTGATCTGCGCGGTACGCTGAAGCACGGGCGTGATGTGGTGATTGATACCAATGTCATTATTGAGGGCCACGTCACCCTGGGTAATCGCGTTAAAATCGGCAGCGGCTGCGTGATTAAAAACAGCGTGATAGCCGACGACAGCATTATCAGCCCCTACTCCGTGATTGAAGATGCACAGCTGGCTGAGGCCTGTACCGTTGGGCCTTTTGCCCGCCTGCGTCCGGGAAGCGATCTGGCGGAAGGTGCCCATGTCGGTAACTTTGTCGAGATGAAAAAGGCACGCCTCGGTAAAGGCTCTAAGGCGGGGCATCTGAGCTATCTGGGCGATGCCGAGATTGGCACAAACGTTAATATCGGAGCTGGTACCATCACCTGTAATTACGACGGCGTCAATAAGTCGAAAACGATCATCGGTGATGATGTGTTTGTTGGTTCTGATACCCAGCTTATCGCCCCGGTTACGGTGGCAGACGGCGTCACTATCGCCGCCGGCACAACGATTATGAAAGACGTGCCCGCCGCCGGGCTGGTTTACAATCGTAAAGAGCAGCAGCTGAATGCCAGCTGGCAGCGTCCGCAAAAGAAAAAATAGTCTTTCACCTGGCCGGGGTTAACTCCGGCCAGGTATAAAAAGCAGTAAACATAAAAATAATCCCCACTCTCTACAAGGCTCGGGGAACCGGAACAGACCCGACAACAGTTCGCGTCGTATCCGGAGAATCAGGTCAGAAGACAACGCTGATGGCATATGAAATGCCATTAAGTCAGGAAAATTTACTATGTGTGGAATTGTTGGTGCTGTAGCGCAGCGTGATATTGCAGAAATCCTGCTTGAAGGCCTGCGTCGTCTGGAATATCGCGGTTATGACTCCGCCGGTCTGGCCGTTGTTGACCAGCAGGGTCAGGTGACCCGTCTGCGTCGCCTGGGTAAGGTCATTAACCTGGCCGAAGCGGCGGAAACCACGCCGCTGGTGGGGGGAACCGGTATTGCTCATACCCGCTGGGCGACCCACGGAGAGCCGTCGGAGGCCAATGCGCATCCGCATATTTCCGACCATATCATCATTGTTCACAACGGCATTATTGAGAACCACGAGCCGCTGCGCGAGCTGTTGATTGCGCGTGGCTACTCCTTTGCGTCCGAAACCGATACCGAAGTTGTTGCCCATCTGGTTCACTGGGAGCAAAAACAGGGCGGATCGCTGCGTGAGGTGGTGCTGCGCACGATCCCTCAGCTGCGCGGTGCCTACGGCATGGTTATTATGGACAGCCGCGATCCGTCTACTCTGATAGCGGCGCGCTCCGGCAGCCCGCTGGTCATTGGTCGCGGTGTGGGTGAAAACTTCATCGCTTCCGATCAGCTGGCGCTGCTGCCGGTGACCCGCCGTTTTGTCTATCTGGAAGAAGGCGATATTGCTGAAATCACCCGCCGTGACGTGACGATTATCGATCGCGACGGCAACAAGGTGAAACGTGCGGAAATTGAATCCAACGTGCAATATGATGCCGGTGATAAAGGGATTTATCGACACTATATGCAGAAAGAGATTTATGAGCAGCCTGTCGCGATCAAAAACACCCTCAGCGGGCGTTTCAGTCACGGCGAGGTCGATCTCTCCGAGCTGGGAGCTAATGCCGATGCGCTTCTGGCTAACGTTGAGCATATTCAGATCGTGGCCTGCGGCACCTCCTATAACTCCGGTATGGTGTCACGCTACTGGTTTGAATCGTTGGCCAACGTGCCGTGCGATGTGGAGATCGCGTCTGAGTTTCGCTATCGCAAATCCGCGGTGCGTAAAAACAGCCTGCTGATTACCCTGTCGCAGTCCGGTGAAACCGCCGATACCCTGGCCGCGCTGCGTCTGTCGAAAGAGCTGGGCTACCTGGGCTCGCTGGCTGTTTGCAACGTGGCCGGTTCTTCACTGGTGCGGGAGTCGGATCTGGCACTGATGACCAAAGCCGGCACTGAAATCGGCGTGGCCTCCACGAAAGCCTTCACAACCCAGCTGACCGTGCTGCTGATGCTGGTGGCCCGCGTGGCTCGTCTGAAAGGTATCGATCCGCAGGTTGAACACGATATCGTGCATGCGCTACAGGCGCTGCCGAGCCGCATCGAGCAGATGCTGTCGCAGGATGAGCTGATTGCTGAACTGGCTGAAGATTTCTCTGATAAACAGCATGCGCTGTTCCTGGGTCGTGGCGATCAGTATCCGATCGCGATGGAAGGGGCGCTCAAGCTCAAGGAGATCTCCTACATTCATGCGGAAGCCTATGCCGCGGGTGAGCTGAAGCATGGCCCGCTGGCGCTGATCGATTCCGATATGCCGGTGATTGTGGTTGCGCCTAACAACGAACTGCTGGAGAAGCTGAAGTCGAACATTGAAGAAGTTCGTGCACGCGGCGGCCTGCTGTACGTATTTGCCGATGTGGATGCCGGGTTTGCCAGCAGTGAGGGGATGCGAATCATTCCGCTGCCGCACGTTGAAGAGGTGATTGCACCTATCTTCTATACGGTACCGCTACAGCTGCTCTCCTATCACGTGGCCTTAATAAAGGGCACCGACGTCGATCAGCCGCGTAACCTGGCGAAATCCGTCACGGTAGAATAATTTCTGCTCTGCCGTTTCTGAACGCCGATCCTGGCTAAAATATAATCCAGCTCGCTGATTGTCAGCCGGCTGGATTTTTTATCTTTCGGCGGCAGGCTTATCGGGACGGATTGCAGGAACAGAACATGTTACTGAAAAAGTTGATGGCAGTACTGATGGGGGTTGGTGGACTGATGGGCCTTTCCGGTGGTGTACAGGCTGCTCGTCCACAGCGGCCAGCGATGGATGCGCCGGGGGAGTGCCGCGACAGCGCTTTTTTACAGCAGTATCCGCTGACCGAAACCCTGCGCGCTGAGCCCTTTGTGATTTTCTACACCCGCAGCGGTGACCATGCGCCACCGCTGGATGATACCACCCACAGCGGCACGCCGGACTACGTTAAAAACGTGGCGATCCAGCTGCAGGCAGCCAATCAGTATTACCAGAATATGCTGCGGTTAACCCCGCCGCTGGCACAGCCCCGCTACCGGCTGGCAAAAGCCATTCACGTTTATCTGTTTGATCTACCGCGCGGCAACGGCATGGCGTTTGATGAAGTGACGCGTGTTAAGGGCGAGGACGGCAGATGGCTGCCCTGTGCGCTGACCCTCCGTATCAGTTCCAGGCTCAACCAGCCACTTAATCCCACTCCGGCCCACGAGCTGTTTCACCTTTATCAGTATGGGTATACCCAGTTTAAAGTTGGCTGGCTGCTGGAGGGAATGACGCGCTGGATAGAATCTGCGTTTAACGGCGAAATTATCATGTCGAAAAAGTTGCAGGCACGGCCGCCGCTGAAAGGCGCTGAACTGTTTGCACTGCGCTATTCCGCTTGGCCTTTCTGGCAGCGACTGGCCAGAGAGAAATACGGTACGGTCACGCTCTCGCCGGAACTGGAGGCGGTACGGTATCTTGACGGCAATCCGGTATTCCGCACCACCACGCTGCCGGGCGGGAAGGCACTGAAACCCCTGCTCACCCGTTTGCAGGAACTGAGTCATGAGCAGTCCCGGCAGGCGAATCTGCCTTTCTACCGCTGGCCGGAAAAACTCCAGCAGTCACACCAGTTTGACGATCTCATCTGTCAGGCCATGGAAGAGAGCGCGTGTTCGCGCTAAGTGTCCCGGCATCCGTCCGTACAGCGCAGTCAATCAGACCACCAGATAACGGCAATCACCCCTAACTCTCTGCTTTACCATCTGCCGTCGGGCGCTGAGTATTCATTCAGCGTTGTCGATTCAACCTCCATCAGGAAGGCCAGGGGTGCGTGTCATAAAAGTGTCATATTTCGTACATTTTACTGTCACCAAACTGTCCTATTTTGCCTCCAGCAGCAAATATTATTCAGATAAACACAGCACTGGCCTGACTTTTAATCCCGTGGAGGGAACATGACACTGATGCACAAAACCCTGGCTCAATTCGTCGCCGTAACCCTGTCTTTGAGCGCGGTTTCTGCCATGGCAGCCACCAACCTGACTGGCGCAGGCGGGACGTTCCCGGCCCCGGTTTATAACAAGTGGGCAGCGGAGTACAACACCGCAACAGGGACGCAGGTTAACTATCAGGGAATTGGTTCCTCCGGCGGCGTTAAGCAGATTATTGCTAAAACCGTAGACTTCGGTGCGTCTGATGCACCAATGAAAGACGAAGACCTTGAGAAAAATGGTCTGTTCCAGTTTCCGACAGTTATTGGCGGCGTGGTACTGGCGGTTAATATTCCTGGTATCAAATCTGGCCAGCTGATCCTCGACGGTAAAACCGTGGGCGATATCTATCTGGGTAAGATTAAAAAGTGGAATGATGCCGCGATCGTTAAGCTGAACCCGGGCGTGAAACTGCCTGATTCTGACATCAACGTGGTGCGCCGTGCTGACGGTTCCGGCACCTCGTTCGTCTTCACCAGCTACCTGTCTAAAGTGAACGACGACTGGAGCAGCAAAGTCGGTAAAGGCAGCACCGTTAACTGGCCGGTGGGGCTGGGTGGTAAAGGTAACGACGGCGTGGCCGCCTTTGTGCAGCGTCTGCCGGGTTCTATCGGCTATGTAGAATACGCTTACGCGAAGCAAAACAGTCTGGCCTACACCAGGCTGGTGGATGCCGATGGAAAAGCGATTGAACCCGGTGAGAAGAGCTTCAGCGACGCAGCCAAAGGCGCAGACTGGAGCAAATCTTTCGCTCAGGATCTGACCTTCCAGAAAGGGGATAATGCATGGCCGATCACCTCAACCACCTTCATCCTGATCCACAAAGAGCAGGCCAATGCTGAAAAAGGTGAAACGGTACTGAAGTTTTTCGACTGGGCCTATAAAAACGGCGGAAAAACCACCGCCAATCTGGACTATGCCTCTCTGCCTGAATCCGTGGTTGAGCAGATCCGTGCCGCATGGAAAGCCAATATCAAAGACAGCTCTGGTAAAACGCTGTATTAAGCCTCGGCTGACTATCCCAGGGGTCAGGCTTGCCTGGCCCGATACTTATCCGCAGTATCAAAATCGAGAAGACTATGGCTGCAACCAAGCCGACATTCAAAGCTCCCGGTAAACAGGGTGACATTATTTTCGGTGCGCTGGTCAAACTGGCTGCGCTGATTGTGCTGTTGCTGCTCGGTGGCATTATTGTTTCCCTGATTTTTTCCTCCTGGCCCAGCATCCATAAATTTGGTTTCTCCTTCCTGTGGACCAAAGAGTGGGATGCACCTAACGAACAATTCGGTGCGCTGGTTCCGATCTACGGCACCATCGTGACCTCGGTCATTGCGCTGATTATCGCCGTTCCCGTAAGTTTCGGTATTGCGCTGTTCCTGACCGAACTGGCTCCAAACTGGCTTCGTCGCCCTCTCGGTGTGGCAATTGAACTGCTGGCCGCAATCCCCAGTATCGTTTACGGCATGTGGGGCCTGTTTATTTTTGCACCGCTGTTTGCGAAGTATTTCCAGCAGCCGGTCGGCGATGTTCTGTCCAACATCCCGATCGTTGGCGCGCTGTTCTCTGGCCCGGCATTCGGTATCGGCATTCTCGCAGCAGGCATTATCCTGGCCATCATGATTATTCCTTACATCGCTTCGGTCATGCGTGACGTGTTTGAGCAGACGCCGGTGATGATGAAAGAGTCTGCTTACGGCATCGGTTGTACCACCTGGGAAGTGATCTGGCGGGTTGTCCTGCCGTTCACCAAAAATGGCGTGATCGGCGGCGTCATGCTGGGACTGGGCCGTGCGCTGGGTGAAACAATGGCGGTGACCTTTATCATTGGTAATACCTACCAGCTCGACAGCGCTTCGCTGTTTATGCCGGGCAACAGTATTACCTCGGCGCTGGCTAACGAATTTGCTGAAGCGGAATCCGGCGTGCATACCGCAGCGCTGATGGAGCTGGGGCTGATTCTGTTTGTGATTACCTTTATCGTGCTGGCGTTTTCCAAGCTGATGATTATGCGTCTGGCGAAAAGTGAAGGAGCGCGCTCATGACCACAATGGAAATGCAGGCTCGCGCTGAACTGGAAGCGTCGCGCCGTAAAATGCAGTCCTGGCGACGGATGAAGAACCGCATCGCCCTCACCCTGTCACTGCTGACCATGGCGTTTGGTCTGTTCTGGCTGGTATGGATCCTGTTCGCTACCGTGACCCGCGGTATTGACGGCATGTCCCTGTCTTTGTTCACTGAAAATACCCCGCCGCCCAATACCGCCGGTGGCGGTCTGGCTAACGCCCTGGCGGGCAGCGGCCTGCTGATTTTCTGGTCTACCGTCTTTGGTACGCCTTTGGGGATCATGGCGGGTATCTATCTGGCCGAATACGGACGCAAATCCTGGCTGGCTGAAGTCATCCGGTTTATTAACGATATCCTGCTCTCTGCCCCGTCGATTGTGGTCGGCCTGTTCGTCTATACCATCGTGGTGGCACAGATGCAGCACTTCTCCGGCTGGGCTGGCGTGGTAGCGCTGGCGCTGTTGCAGATCCCGATTGTTATTCGCACCACGGAAAACATGCTTAAGCTGGTACCGGACAGCCTGCGCGAAGCGGCCTACGCACTGGGAACGCCCAAATGGAAAATGATTTCGGCGATTACGCTTAAAGCGTCAGTCTCCGGCATTCTGACCGGTGTTCTGCTGGCGATTGCCCGTATTGCCGGTGAAACTGCCCCGCTGCTGTTCACCTCACTGTCGAACCAGTTCTGGAGCACCGATATGATGCAGCCGCTGGCAAACCTGCCGGTGACCATCTTTAAGTTCGCTATGAGCCCGTTTGCCGAGTGGCAAAGCCTTGCCTGGGCTGGCGTGCTGATTATTACGCTGTGCGTACTGTTACTGAACATTCTGGCACGGGTGATTTTCGCCAAGAGTAAACATTAATTGAGCAGCGCGGCTGCGGCGGCGCGGACTAAGTGAGAGCAAAATGATTAATACTTCCGCTAAGATGATTCAGGTTCGTGATTTGAACTTCTATTACGGAAAATTCCATGCGCTGAAAAACATCAACCTGGATATTGCGAAAAACCAGGTCACTGCGTTTATCGGTCCGTCCGGCTGTGGTAAATCCACCCTGCTGAGAACCTTTAACAAGATGTTTTCTCTCTACCCGGAGCAGCGTGCGGAAGGCGAAATCCTGCTGGATGGCGAAAACATTCTCACCGCCAGCCAGGACATCGCCCTGCTGCGCGCGCGCGTGGGCATGGTCTTCCAGAAGCCCACGCCGTTCCCGATGTCGATCTACGACAACATCGCCTTCGGTGTGCGTCTGTTCGAAAAGCTGTCGCGTACCGATATGGATGAGCGCGTGCAGTGGGCGCTGACCAAAGCCGCACTGTGGACGGAAACCAAAGACAAGCTGCATCAGAGCGGCTACAGTCTGTCCGGTGGCCAGCAGCAGCGCCTGTGTATCGCGCGCGGCATCGCTATCCGCCCGGAAGTGCTGCTGCTGGATGAACCCTGTTCGGCGCTGGATCCGATCTCCACCGGCCGCATCGAAGAGCTGATCACCGAGCTGAAGCAGGATTATACCGTGGTGATCGTGACCCACAACATGCAGCAGGCGGCGCGCTGCTCCGATCATACGGCGTTTATGTATCTGGGCGAACTGATTGAGTTCAGCGATACCGATACGCTGTTCACCAAGCCGCATCAGAAGCAGACAGAAGACTACATTACCGGCCGCTACGGCTGAAAACAGGCCATTACCTCTGCCAGTTTGCGGTGGCGGCGTGTCCGTTCCCGCACTGAATGCGATATTAACGCCTGTTTTAAACAGGTCTGGAGTTTGAGATGGAAAGCTTAAATCTGAACAAACACATCTCCGGCCAGTTCAATGCCGAGCTGGAGCATATTCGTACCCAGGTGATGACCATGGGAGGTATGGTTGAGCAGCAGCTGACTGATGCCATAACCGCGATGCATAACCAGGATGGTGAACTGGCAAACAAAGTGATTGAAGGCGATCACAAGGTCAATATGATGGAAGTGGCGATCGATGAGGCCTGCGTGCGCATCATCGCCAAACGTCAGCCGACCGCCAGCGACCTGCGTCTGGTGATGGCGATCATCAAAACCATTTCCGAGCTGGAACGCATCGGGGATGTGGCGGAGAAGATCAGCCGTACCGCGCTGGAAAAATTCACCCAGCAGCAGCAGCCGCTGCTGGTGAGCCTGGAGTCGTTGGGGCGTCACACCATTGAGATGCTGCATGACGTGCTTGATGCCTTTGCCCGTATGGATCTGAATGCGGCCATTGAAATCTATCGCGAAGATAAGAAGGTCGATCAGGAGTATGAGGGCATCGTGCGCCAGCTGATGACTTATATGATGGAAGATCCCCGCACGATCCCTAGCGTGCTGACCGCGCTGTTCTGTGCTCGCGCCATCGAGCGTATCGGCGATCGCTGCCAGAATATCTGCGAAATTATCTTCTACTTCGTGAAGGGGCAGGATTTCCGTCACGTCGGGGGGGACCAGCTGGATAAGCTGCTGGCCGGTGATGACAGCGGGAGTAACCCTGCCTGACCGTGTGCGGGGCCGATATTTTTCAGCCCCGCGATTTTCCGGGCCTTCCACCTGCCCCGATTTCAACATGCTTTCTGATTCACCTTTGCCACACCGCCGCCTGCCCTTATCAGTACTGTTTTTTTCAACAAGCCCCGTTTCTGACGCGTTGCCCTTTCCATATCATTACCCTGGCATCTGCCAACAACCACGCTTTTGCCGCCAGGGCCGCCGCGTTAATGCAACCGGATTTATTTCAGGTATATACTTGGCGCACAATTTGAACGATATGGCTTTGAAATAATGTCTTCTACTCCTTCCGCGAAACGTGGCGTAACGCCAGGTAAAGCGATGGTTGCCGCGGTCAGCGGCTATGCTATGGATGGTTTTGACCTGCTGATCCTCGGTTTTATGCTGCCGGCTATCAGCGCCTCACTGGTACTCAACGCGTCTCAGGCGGGTTCGTTGGTGACCTGGACGCTGATTGGAGCGGTGCTCGGCGGGATTATCTTTGGTCACCTCAGCGATCGGCTGGGTCGTATTCGCGTACTGACCTTCACCATTCTGATGTTCTCCGTGTTTACCGGACTTTGCGCGGTGGCCCAGGGCTACTGGGATCTGCTGGCCTACCGCACGCTGGCGGGCATGGGATTAGGCGGTGAATTTGGCATCGGCATGGCGCTGATCGCCGAGGCCTGGCCCGCCAACAAACGCAACCGCGCCTCGGCATGGGTGGGCATGGGCTGGCAGCTGGGCGTGCTGCTGGCGGCGTTTATCACTCCATTTCTGCTGGAGATTATCGGCTGGCGCGGTATGTTCCTGGTTGGCCTGCTGCCTGCGCTGGCATCGTTTGCTATCCGTCGCGGCATGGGCGAACCGGAAGCCTTTACGAAGCATGTTGATGTGAATCAGGGGCTGTCGTTCCCGGCACGTATCCGGCTGTTGTTCGCCGACAGGGCCACGTCTAAAGCCAGCATCGGTATCTTTATTCTCTGTTCGGTGCAGAATTTTGGTTACTACGGGCTGATGATCTGGATGCCCAGCTACCTCTCCTCCAGCTTTGGTTTTTCGCTGACTAAATCCGGCCTGTGGACAGCGGTGACCGTGGTGGGCATGACCTTCGGTATCTGGCTGTTTGGCGTGCTGGCGGATCGCTTTGCGCGCTGGAAGATTTTCCTGATTTATCAGGTTGGTGCGGTCGTTATGGTGGTGGTTTACGCACAGCTGCGCGATCCGACGATGATGCTGTTTACCGGTGCGCTGATGGGGATGTTCGTTAACGGTATGATTGGTGGCTACGGCGCGCTTATCTCTGACACCTACCCGGTAAAAGTGCGCGCCACCGCGCAGAACGTGCTGTTCAACCTGGGCCGTGGCGTTGGCGGCTTTGGTCCGCTGGTGATTGGCCTGCTGGTGGGTCAGTGGTCGTTTACCGCTGCTATCACGCTGCTGGCGCTGATTTATCTGCTGGATATCTTTGCCACCCTGTTCCTGCTGCCCAGGAAGCAGGGTGAAGAAGATGTGCTGGGCGCAATAGGTTAACGGCGTTTCCCCCTGCGCTGTGCGCAGGGGATCGCTTATTCTTTTATTCCCCCTCTTTCCTTACTGGTCCATCCTCCTCTCAGGTCAATATTGATTCAGTATCAACCGCTTATTTAAAACTGAAAAACTGTGATCGCACGCATATTTACCCGGACTTAATGGGTTAAAATTACGGCTGTTTTTACGGTTTGGTATGGGGTTTTTCTGCGTCTTAAAAATTATCGCCTTATCGATACCGGTCAGGGAATGATAACGGGGTGAGTCATGTTTGAGGACCATGAGTATTTTGTTTATGAGCAAGAGGAGTATCACAGGAACCGCCAGCTGAACGAGCTGGAGATGCATTACAGCGATATCTTATATCAGACCATGAATCGCGTTGCCGACAGCTTTTTGAAATGGAGCCTTGCAAAAGACCGTTTTATTATGGAAGTCATGGGCTTTATGCGTAATGTTCAGGAGCGGGTGCGTATTGGTGATATAAGCCGTGAACAGGGTGTGCAGCTTTACAGAGAAGAAATTGACAGCCTGAACCGCCAGCAGCAGGAACTGCTGTCGAAGCAGCGACAGCAGTTTATCGTGGTGCATAAAGATGAGCTGGAAAAGACCTTAAGCCAGAAAATTGACAGAGCTAAACTGGTCATTGCCGGTATTGGCTTTATCGGAGGTGGTCTGCAAATCGTCGGCGGACTGGCTATGATAGAAACCGGTGCGGGGGCTGTTATGCTGGCGCATGGTTTTAATAATGTTATTGAAAATGGTTACTTTATTCTGTACCGAGAAGACTTCGTTGGCCCAGTTCGATTTGTTTATCATGGTGTTGGTAAATTAATGGGTATCAACGAAAAAAAATCCGATGCCATTTACGCTACCGTCGATTTGACTTTGTCCGTAACGTCAATGTTGGGAATGCGGCTTGAACCTGATATTGAGAGATTATACCGATATATTGACGCCGATTTGCTGATTGGATTAAAAAAACAAGGTGTCAAATTTATGAGAGGAGGTGAAATAACCATGGAAGTTGTAAGTGACTTAAATACATTTTATTCATATGATAGATAAAAGGATGAATAGGTTTGGAATATTATATTTTTGTATCTGTGTTGACATATTATCCAATCTATAAAGTTAGTTTTTTTTTGCTAAAAAAGGATGTCTGTATGAATTATTTGAGCATCTTTATCCCAATGGTCTTTGCTTCTTTTGATTTTTATTCTTTTCATCATGGGTATATACCTTTTTTTAATATTAATATTGATGAGATTGATGGTAATACAGCTTTGATTCCACTGATTTTTGGATATCTATATGCAATTCCATTTATGGTGGCTTATCGTAAGGTTCGTAATTAGTGTTAGTAAATTAATCTTTATGTTATGTGATTTCTCTCTTTTACATGAATCGGAAATTTCGATAACAATTAAGGAAAATTAATTTCTTCTTTAAGTTTTTTTAAAGGTAAGTCTTGGTGTTTTTATTTTTTATGATGTTTAGTTTGTATTTTTTAGCGAATAAATAATTCGATCCCGTTTACACCAATTTCTATTTGATTTTATCCGTTACTTCAATGCTGGGAACCCGTATTGAGCCAGATATTGAGAGATTATACCGTTATGTTGATACCGATTTACTGGTTGGGTTAAAAAAAGTGGTATCAGATTTATGAGCTTATGCGATGTTTTTTTGAAGTTTCAGGGATATCAATACCATTTCGAGTGCATATACTACTTATAGCATGGATGAAAAAAAGTGAACTATTTTTATGTTGTTATTTCTTTTCTGTTATTGCTTTTTTTGTTTAAAATTACCTTCTCCCTTCTGAGGAAAGGTGGGGTCAATCGTCATTTGCTGGCTATGGCCATTTCCCTGCCTCTTTCTATATTTAACTTGAAGTCTTTCGAGCTGGCATACATCCCCTGGTTCTGCATTGATACCTCTGAAAATGATTTTATGTTTTATTTTACAGGTGTTATGTGGGTGCTATATTCCGTGCCTTACATGTCTGCCTACCGGAAATATCATCATTTTAAATGAGTGTTTTTGATGCCAGATGTGGGTGATAAGGTGCTGTACTGCACCCGCATCACCTTATCACCCTGTTTCAATCCTGCCTGCACCAGCTTTCCTGAGGGATTTTACAGCCCGGTATCAAAGGTTCTTCACTGCATCTGGCGCTGTTGCCATATTTCATTCCGATACCTCGCTGGTGTGGGTAGACTGGAACGTCGCGCCCTGTTAATAGACCCGATCGTGCCACACGCTGTAGCCGCTGGTGCCGGCAATCAGATGCTGCCAGCTGGTAGTGCCATAGCGAAACTGCAATATTTCTTCGGGCTGGCTGCCCGTATGGTTGATGCTGTGGTGATTTTTTTCCGTCAGTTCAATCAGAACGGCGTCAATCAGCTTCACCGTGTAATAATGCTGCTGCATCCCTTCCGCGCTGGTGCGGTAATAATCCAGCTGCACATTCAGCAGTTCACCGGAGTCGATAGCCAGGCCCAACAGCGGCGATGATTTATCGATCGGTTTGGTGACAATCACCGGTTGATGATTAACGTGCTGGCCTCGTGTGATGCTGCGTGAGGTACTGAGGATTAATATTTGATCGCGGTGCGCCGGCTGCGCCTTATTACCGACAGATTCATATGACAGGCAGCCCGCAGAGATTAACCCCTGCTTACTGCCGTTCAGCGTCAGATAAATAGCGTTTCCCATAAAAGGTCCTTCTCCAGGTTAAAAGGCAGGCAGGGAAAAAGAGAACTAACTTACTGAAGGCATTCCTTGCCTGAGTCAGCCAGCATTGCACTGGCAGTCGGATTGATATTGTGCCCGCAGTGCGGTGAATGACACTGGATATCACAAAATCAGACCGTCAAATCCCAGCCTCTGGCGCGCCACAGATCGGGTAGCTGCGCCATATCGTCAAACACCGTCACCAGTGGATGGTCGATCAAGGGATTATGTGCATCGACGCAGTAATAAAATACCGGAATAGCGGCGGCGATACCGGCTTTGGCACCTGCTTCAGAGTCATCCACCAGAATACAGCGCTCAATGGGCACGCTCATCTGCTGCGCGGCGTGAAACATCAGTTCCGGTTCGGGTTTCCAGTGCTGGATATCGTAACCACTGAAAAGACGATCGCCAAATAACGGCAGCATTCCCGTCAGGCCCAGTGAGTGCTGCATTTTGGGTACCGTACCATTGGACACGACGCACATCGGCACCTGAATGCTTTCCACCAGCGCTTTAGCACCGGGAACGGCTTTCAGTTCCAGATCGAACAGTCTCGCCACCTCTGCACGATAGGCTGGTTCCAGCACGTCGACCGGCGTACTCAGGCGATGCTGCTCGCAGACATCGGCTATGATGTCATACAGTTTCACACCCTTATATTTTTCAAACATATCCTGTAGCGACAGCGTGACGCCAAACTGCGCGAAGGTATTCACATAGCCCTGGGTACAGAGCAGTTCGCTGTCAACCAGCGTTCCGTCACAATCAAAAAAAACACACTCTACTGACATTGGCGCGTCCTTAAGGTTGGTTAATTTTTTTCCCCTCTCGCATAACTGTAACAGGATCCCGACCGGGAAATGTCAATTACTGTTAACAGCAGCAATTACGGGGGAAAACAGCGCAATCGGTTGCGAAAAAACCCGGTGATCCACATTAAAAAATGATAATTATGGGTTAGGATATCCACCGACTATTTCTCCGCTCTGGAACCTCATAATGACTCATCCCGGTTTGTTACAACGGATTTTTAAACTGCAGGAGCATGGCACCACCGTCCGTACCGAGGTGATTGCCGGAATCACCACGTTTCTGACCATGGTGTACATCGTTTTTGTTAACCCGCAGATCCTGGGCGTGGCCGGTATGGATACGCAGGCGGTATTCGTTACTACCTGCCTGATCGCTGCCGGCGGT